>NZ_JBLTYX010000009.1:0-220064 GCF_048066115.1 Niveispirillum sp. KHB5.9
CTCTCAACGAGTGCCGCCTGCGCGGCCGGGGGCTGGAGGGCGGCCATGCGGGCAAGCAGCCGGCAGGCCTCGGCATAGTTGCCATTGCCGCCTTGCTCGATCAGCTTGTCGATATGGGCGGCATAGATGGCCAGCGCTTCGCCAGGATGCGTGGCCTCCCCGACAGCCGCAACCCGTCGGAGAGGCGGTGCTGGCGGGCGGCGTCCCAGGCGTCGGCGATCAGACCTTCCTCCAGCTGGACCCGGACCAGAAGGTCGGCCGGGAAATCCCAGCCGTTTCCGGGCGCCGCCTTGGCCAGTTTTCCGCGCAGCCAGTCAATGGCATGGTCGCGGAAATCCGGACCCAGCACCTCGCGGACGTACCGGTAAAGATCAAGGCTTGGCAGCCGCGTGAAGCACTTCCAGAGAAGGGAGGCGGCCTTCTCCGTCCGCCCGGCATCCAGCAGCAGCCTTGCCGCCAGCTTGACTAGGCGCTCGTCGGGACGGTCATCCTCGAACAGCCAGAGCCCATCCTCCGCCCATTGCAGGGCCGCCTCCGTCCGCCCGGCCGAGAGGCAGAATTCCGCCAGATGCAGATAGTCCCAGGGATTTCTCAGCACCTTGGCCCGGATGGCGATGCGGGCATCGACATCGCCGTCACGCGCCGCGAAGAAATCGAGGATGCCCATCAGGCGCGGCCGGTCAGTGTCCGCGTCATAGGCCGCCTTGCGCCCCGGGGACAGGGCTGGCAGCCGGTTCCAGGCCTCGGTGGCCAGCCTTCGATATTCCGCCAGGCCGGTGTCGCCGAGGATGTCGGCATAGGTCTCGGCTGCGCGGGCGAACTGGCCCCACTCATCCTCCATCTCCCGCTCGAACAGGTCGCGGGCCAAATCGACGGGAGCGGGCGGGGCTGCCCGGCAGGTGTCCAGATGTAGTCTTGCCACCTGTTCCAGCAGGTTCGAACCCTGTCCGTCCTCGTCGGTCTCGGCTAGGGCGCCCCCGATCCGGGAGCAGGCATGCTCGGCCAGCCGCAGGGCCAATGCCGCCTTGCCGGCCGGGATCAGGCCGGCAATGGCATCCAGCACCGCTTCCACTCCCGCCGCCCAATCGTCGATCTCCTCATAATCGACATGGCCGCCCGTGCGGGTGGCGTCGTTGATGGCCTGCCGGAAACGGGTCAGCAGGGCCTCGTCATCCCCATCGGCAGCCGTGGAGGCCAGGTCCAGCCGGCGGAACAGGGTATCGTCCCGCTCGGCCAGGTCGGTCAGCATCGCCACCAGCGTGTCGATATCCAGTCCGCGCAGATGGCGGCGGATGCGGTCCATCGGGCTGGCTGAGGGGGCGACGCCCGCGCTGATTGCGTCATTGGCGGTCAGACCGACGGCCACCAGGTGCTTGCAGAAGCCGTAATCCTCGAAGGCGGGACAGGTGCATTCGCCCCCGATCCGCTTGGCCTTGCCCATCAGCACGGACCGGTAGGTCTCGCTGCCCGCCACCCGGGCCAGCACGCGGTCCGCCTCCAGCGACAGGATCGTGACCTGTCCCGCCTTGTGGTAGTCGCGGCCCCGCGCGAATGCCCGATCGCCGGCCAGGCTCCGCAAGGTCTCGACATCGAAGCGCGATGGGGCGGCGGGGGCGGGCATTCAAATCCTGTCCTGGCAGATGTCGATCCGGGCGATGGTCATGCGGGTGCCCCGGCATGCCCGGATCACCATCATAATAATGCAGCCACGGTCGCAACCCTCACCTTGCCGATCCCAGAGGCCCCGAGCCATTTCAACACGTCAGCCGTTGCGGCATGATGCTGTGGAAACATCGTTAGCTTGTGGCAGATGTATTCACGGCATCGGTCCCAATGGGCTAGGTCGGATTTCCCATTCCGGCGAGGAAGGGGGTGAATACCCTGATCGTGAAGCCCGGCAGCCAAGGGAGAGCTTCCCTCCTATGCGTCTATTGCGCATCTGGACTGCGTTTATGCGTGAATGGACAATGAAAAGTCAGCCCGACTGCTCTGTACTGGGAGAGGCCACGAAGCCTACTTCCGAGGTTATTTGATGTAGATTTCGGAATTTCATAGAGCGATGATTCCGTTTGAGAAAATGTCGGTGCTAAATTTCGGTAGTCATATGATATCGTAGCATCGGCGGAACGCACTTTCCGCCCAAAATTATTTTCTATGACTTTCACATTCATGATAGATGCCGAAAATATACTCCATTGATGCACTGGAAAAAGCGCAATGTTTTCAGAAGCTCTCCATTTTGGAGAAGTTCTGATCGATACCCAATTGACGTAAAAATATTTTTTGCATTCATTTCAATGCGTTGACGGCCTGGTTGAGAAACGAGTGGGAATGAGACGAGGCTTCAACCTAATCATGGTATCGGGTGAGCCTCACGACGACGTGAAAGGCATGTTCATCCACCGATGAACATGCCTTTCACGTGGGGCATTTCCCGAGGGAGGCTTAATGGCTTGGTCGGCGGCAACTGAAAGCGAAATCCGGGACAGCATAAACGCCGCCGAAGAGAGGATGTCGGCTGAGCAGTTGCGCCTATGGGAGTGCATCTCAGTCATCCCGAACAAATGGGTGCAGCACCCATATGGTGATCTCGGAGGCGGCTTTTGGGTAGTAGCGATCGTCGGTAGATTTGTTGTCTGGTTCAACGACATTGAAGATGGCTTTGACGTCTCCGAGTATAGCGTTTACGGCGAGATCTCAGGATACGGTGCTTCACAGTATGCTCTTGAAGTCGCTGTCCAGCACCTCGTCAACATGATCGCCAACGGGATAGGCCGACGCATCTAACGGCAAGTTTCATCTGTCCTGCCGACCCAGCTAAACGACCAACATTGGGGCGACGCCCAGTCATGGCATTTTTCATGGCATCGGGCGATGATGTGCACAAAATATTGAAATATGATCTGTTTTCGGAATTTTATCATCGAGCGGGAGTGATCTGAACCATCCCCGGCGCGTCATACCCACGACGCGCCGGGGACGTTCTTACTTACCCCCATCCAGGAACCCCCGGATCAGCTTCACCGTTGCCTCGGGCTGTTCCTCCATCACCCAATGGCCGGAATTGGGCACGATCCCTTCGGTGACATTCTCCGCTGCATACCGCATGACCGCCGCCATGGCCGGGCCGAAGGATTTCTCGCCCCCCACGGCCAGGACCGGCATGGTCAGCTTGCCTTCCGCCAGGAATTCCTTGTCATCGATCGCATCCTGATCGAACGCCGCGAACTGGGCGAAGCCGGCATGCATGGCGCCAGGCTGGGCATAGAGCTTGGCGTAATGCACACGCGCTTCTTCACTGAACTTGGCCGGCGTGGCCGAAAACTCGTTCCAGAACCGGTCCAGATAGATGCGCTCCCGCCCCGCGACCAGCCGTTCCATGTCCGGCCCGCCGAAGCGGAAATGCCAGAGCAGCGGATTCTTCAATATCTCTTCCCACGGCCCGATGCCAGGCAGCGGCGCATCCATCAGGGCGAAGCGTGAAACCCGGTCGCGATTCTGCGCGACGAAGGCATAGCCGACCATGTTACCGATATCATGGGTGACCAGATCGACCTTGCCGACCTTCAGCGCATCCAGCATCCCCGCAATGTCGCGCCCCTGGGTCTTCTTATCATAGCCACTGGGCGGCTTGGCCGACAGGCCCATGCCGCGCAGGTCGGGCACGATGACGGTATGATCGCGCATCAGGTCGGTGGCCAGCGGCACCCACATGTCCCCGGTCTCGCCATAGCCGTGCAGCAGCACGACGGCCGGCCCCTTGCCGCCGACCCGCACATACAGGGTCGTGCCGTTGGTCTGTATTTCCTTCGTCTGGAATCCCGGCGGATAGGTCAAACCCACCGCCCCCGCCTGACCTGACACAATCATACCGGCAACAAGCAGCGCGCCGGCGACGATGTTCCGCAATTTCACTTCGGCCTCCCCAAGGGTCGTGTTTGCGGGAAACGCGTGCATGAAAATGAACAGCAGCTAGGCGATATCCCGCTGATCTGTATATACTTTACCGCTCACACCCCTTACAGGTCGGAAAATCCGAACCAACCGTCCGGAGATGTCGAATGATGAAGCTCGATGGCATCGTGGCCTTCGTCGCGGTGGCGGACAGGGGATCGATCAACGAGGCGGCGCGTCATCTTCGCCTGTCGAAATCGGCGATCAGCGAACGCCTGACCGAACTGGAGCGCGCGCTCGGCGCCAGCCTGCTTCAACGCAACAGTCGGCAACTGGCCCTGACGGAAGACGGCCTGACCTTTCTGGAACGCGCCCGCCGCATCGTGGTCGAGGCGAACGAGGCCGCCGACGAACTGGCACAGCGGCGGGGCGAAGTGTCCGGCCCCCTGCGCATCGCCGGCCCGCGCGGCTTCGGCGACCAGCATCTGGGGGCCGCCCTCTATGGCTTCATGGCGCGCTATCCCGATGTCGCGGTCACCGCCGATTTCGATGATAGGATCAGCGAGGCGGCGGGCGGGTACGACGCCGTCATCCGCATCATGGCCGGCGAATTGCCGAAACTGGCCGTACAGCCCCTGACCACCAGCCGCCGCACGCTGGTGGCCGCCCCCGCCTATCTGGAACAGTACGGCCGTCCGACCAGCATAGATGACCTCACCCGGCACAAGGCCATCCATTACATGGAACGCGGCCCGGATGACTGGGCTTTCAAGAGCGAGAATGAGCTGCTGATCGCCCGCGTAGCCCCCCGGCTGCGCGTCACCTCCTGCATGGCGATGCGGGAGGCGGCGATTGCCGGGCTGGGCATCGCCATGCTGCCCACCTTCCACACCCACAAGGCACTGAAGGCCGGTGCGCTGGAGATCATCGATATCGGCACCGCCCCCGACCTCACGCAGATCGTCATCGCCTATCCGAACGACCCGCGCCCGTCGGCCAAGCTGACCGCCCTGATCGGGCATCTGCGGCTGGCCTTCGGCGATCCGCCCTATTGGGATGAGGGGTTGCCCATCCCTGCGTAACCGGCGTCATTTCAGCGGCAGGAACAGTTCCGCTACCGCCTCATGCTCCGGCACTTCCGGGAACAGGCTCAGCCGCTGGCAATAGATCGGGAAGTCGCGCGCTTCTTTGCCACTGGCCGGCAGCCAGTCGTGATAGAGGTATAAGGCGGCAGGTTCCAGATTGTCGGTATTGCCGACAACGCGCAGCACGGCGCAGCGCCCGCCGGGGATCTCACCCGCCTTGATCTGCCCCCCATGCGCGTCGATCGGTTTGTCAGTGCCGGCACACAGGTCCACGCTGTAATCGGCAATCAATGCGGGACAGCGTTCGGAACGCCAGACATTGAAGGTCGGACTGATCCTGGGGTGCGGGCCGGCAGCCTTTCGCCAGGCGATGAAGCGCTGGATCGTGGTGCCCAGCGTTGCCGGGTCGCCGCGATGCTCCATGATCGCCACCTTGATGGTGGGAACGTCCCGGATCGTCACATCGTCGGCACTGTAAATCTTCTGCATCAGCTTGCACCTCGCATCATCGAGAGGCCCGAAGGCCGCAAGCCACGGTTCCCAGTCGGGCGACTGCCGGAACGACAGGGGCGATTGCCCGAACCGTTGCCGAAAGGCACGGGCGAAGGCGTCCGGCGCCTCGTATCCGGCATCCATCGCGATATCGGTGACGCGTTCATCGTCCCGATAGGCCAGCCGGTATGAAGCGCGCTTCATGCGGGCCAGTTGGATATAGCGATGCGTGGAGACCCCAAAGGTCGCCGTGAACTGCCGGTGGAAGTGAAACTTCGAGAAGGCGGCGACCGCGCTCAGCACATCAAGGTCGAGATCGTCATCGAGATGCCGGTCGATATGGTCCAGCACCCGCTGCATCCGCCTGTGATAGTTCTGAACCGCTGCGGTCATCTTCGTCCCGGTCTCCGTGGCAGCCCAACCTTGATCGCTCCGGCGACAGGCTGCTCCACCGAACTTGCGGTTCTGCGCGGATCACCCATAAAGACCGTTATGCATGGCGTGATCATAATGCGCGTCGATGGCAACGGCCGCCGCCTCATCCTGCTTGTTCATCGCCGCCGCCATCTTGCCCGGACTGGGCAGGGTCTTACGGTCGATCAGCGAGTCCGCGGACCAGAGTTTGGCCCGGTTGATGGCCTTGCCGCAATGGAACAGCACCTCCTCCACCGCCACGACAGTCGCGGTCTTCGGCACCTTGCTGCCTTCCGCCAGGCTGGCGCACAGGGCCGCATCGTCGGTGACGCGGCCACGGCCATTGATCCGCATGAAGATGTCCAGGCCGGGGAACAGGAACAGCATGGCCAGCCGGTCATCGGCCACGATATTGCGCAGGGATTCGATGCGGTTGTTGCCCGGCCAATCGGCGAACATCACGGTTTTCGCATCCAGCACCTTCACGAAGCCCGCCGGCCCGCCGCGCGGTGAAGCATCCAGGCCCGTCTCCCGCCCCGTCGCCAGACAGAAAAAGGTCGCGCGGGCCAGATAGTCCAGATGGAACGGAATCAGTTCCTTCACCACGCCCTTCTGCACATGCTCCATCGGCGGATCGTAAAGGCTGTCCAGGTCGGGCGTCTGTTGGGCGTCGTGGTCGGTCATCCTGTCCTCCTGTCAAGGAACATCCTACCCAAGCCGGAACGGCGCCGCTAAGCTACAGCAGCCAATCGATAGCGGGTTTACGCCATGTCGGAAGAGAGATTCGCCCGCGCCGCCGCCGATCCCCACAACCCGGTGATCCTGGCCATCTATGAAACCCAGGCCGAACATCGCGACCTGGGCATGCACAGCCATCCGCGCGGCCAGCTTTCCGGCATCCGTCGCGGACTGCTGACCATGGGGACCGAGGCCGGTGCCTGGGTGGTGCCCGCCGACCAGGCGGTGTGGCTGCCGCCGCACCAGCCGCATTATGGCTACACCCATGGCGCGGTGGAGGGCTGGGTCTGCTACATCGCAGAAGCCGCCTGTGGGCAATTGCCCGACCGGCCCTGCACGATCCGGGCATCCGGTCTGCTGCGCGAGGCGGTGATCCGCGCATCGGCCTGGGAAGGCACGGCGATGGACGCGGCACAGCAGCGCATCGCCATGGTCATCCTGGATGAATTGCGCGTCGCCCCCGTCGAGCCCTTCAACCTGCCCATGCCCAGCGACCCGCGCCTGGTGCTGATCGCGCGGGCCATGCTGCGCGATCCGGGGGAACGGCGGGGCATGGATGAATGGGCCGCAATGGCCGGCCTGTCGAAACGCACGCTCAGCCGTCGCTTCGTGGCCGAGACCGGCTACAGCTATACCGCCTGGCGCCAGCGGGCCTGCCTGATGCGGGCACTGGAAATGCTGGCGGAGGGGATGCCGGTCACCACCGTTGCCATCGACCTTGGCTATGACAGCGTCAGCGCCTTCATCGCCCTGTTCAAGCGCACCCTGGGCGTCACGCCATCGGCCTATTTCAATCACGTCACCGCCCCATAAACAGCCTCTTGACATTATCTTTCACATGTAAGAAAAACCTTACACATGAAAGACGCAATGCAGATAGCCGATGCGGCATGTGACGGGGGGCAGGTCCTGGCGGCCCTGTCGGCGCTGGCCAACCCGCACCGGCTGCGCATCGTGGCGCTGCTGGCGGGCGGCGGGCGGCATTATGTCAGCCAGCTGGCCCGCGAGATGGGGATCAGCCGGCCGCTGCTGCATTTGCATGTGCAGAAACTGCTGGAGGCGGGGCTGGTCACGTCGCGGCTGGAACTGTCGGATGATGGCAAGGCTTTGAACTATCTGGAACTGGCGCCATTCCACCTGGACCTGACGGCGGAGAGCATCCGCGAGGCCATGGAAAGCCTGCCAGGGCCGGGCGATACGGGGAACTGAGGGGAACGCGAATGGCCGATGATACCTATCTCTACTCGATTTTCTGGTTCGTGGTGCTGATCGTCTCGGTCTTCGCCATGCGCATGGTCACCACCCTGATCCAGGCCCGCAACAGGCAGGCCGAGGAACAGAGCTACCGCACGCTGGCCGAACGCGCCGTGGCGGCGCTGGAGGAACAGACCGGCACCATCACGGCACTGCGCGGCGAGCTGGCCGCCGCCCGCGTCACGCTGGCCAATGTCGAAAAAATCCTGAAGCAGGTGGAGTGAACCATGCATGACATCGCCGTCTGGCGCCTGAACCTGCTGCGCGCCGTCTATCTGCTGATGGCCGTGGGCGCCGGTTTCCTGAACTGGTCGCAGATCCTGGACGGGTCACGGCAATGGGAATTGATGCAGGGCGTGGTGGTCGCCATGCTGGGGGCAATGTCGCTGCTGGCCCTGCTGGGCCTGCGCCAGCCGCTGCGCATGTTGCCGCTGCTGTTCTGGGAGATGGCTTGGAAACTGATCTGGCTGGCCCGTGTGGCCCTGCCGGCCTGGCAAGAGGACCGGATCGACGAGGTGCTGGCCGCCAACATCTTCGCCTGCGGGCTGGTGGTGGTGATCATCGTGGCCGTGCCCTGGGATCATGTCTGGCGGCACTATGTGAAGGGCCCGGCGGAGGCGTGGCGGTAAGCCCTATCCCCGACGCGACCTGTGGCCCGGCTTGAACCGGGCCGCGCGTTCGGGAATACCGCCGGCCGCCTGCTCCGACAGCAATTGATCGCGCAGTTGTGTCAGCACCGTGCCAAGCAGGTTCAATCCCCGCCAATTGGCACGGTCGAGAATGGCCGGATCGTCGGCCGCCAATCCCACGCCCCAGATCGTGTCCAGGGGACTGGCCTCCACCAGTTCCGTCCCATCGGTTTCCAGCAGCAGGGCCAGCAGATCGCCATGGGTGGTGAACTTGGCCCGGTTGCCCCGCTGGACGATGGCAAGCCGGACCGCGTTCCAGGCCTCTTCCGTGAACCCCGCAACCCGGCGTCCTGCCGCCTTCTGGTCGCGTGGATGGCCTGCCGCCATGATCTTCGCCAGCGCCTGTTCATCGCCGAACAGCCGCGCCTTCTCCGCCATCATATATTGTTCGGCGCAATTGTAGATGGCGCCGTCGACGGCAAAGTTGCAGCGATGCCATTGAGAGAACGGGCCGTTCCAGAAGAAGGTGAAACGGTCGTATTGGCGCGGCGGCAGCATGTCCTACCCCTTCGTCGTCAGCACCGTATAGGCCACCGGCCGGCTGACATTCAGCACCGGGTTCTCCTTCGCCAGCGCCTTGTCGTTGGGAATGTTCACCCGACCCCTGGCATCGGCCCTCAGGACACGCGACCCCTTCGTCCCCTCCAGGGTCACCGTGCAATCCACCCCGCAGAACAGGCGCAAGGTCTTGGCGGACGGGGCCAGGAAGGAGGCCACCCCCGCCTCGTTCTCGATCAGCCGGTCGAACTGGTCGAAGGCCGCCTTCACATCGGCATAGGCAAGCCGCGTGGTACCGGCCGGCACCTTCATGCCGATCTGCGCCTTCATATTATAGGTGCCGGGCGCCTGATTGACCGTGACGCTGGCACCCGCCGCCAGCCAGTCGGCGCGGTAGGGGATGTCCACCTCGTTATCGTCGCCAATGGCAAGCGGCACCGTCCCTTCCGGGGCGGTCACCAGCATGCTGACCGGGCTGGCCAGCGGCTGGTCATCCTTGGCCGGCTGCACCGACAGGCGCAGGGCCAGACGGTCGTGACCCTGGCCATAGAACCGGGCCATCTGGTCGTGGAATTCCTTATAGGGTGCCGTATGGCTGCCGGGGGCGGCCAGCGACGCGGCCGGCACTAGACACAGGACAAGGGCGAACCAGGACGACCGGCGCATATCAGGGGGCTCCGTCAGCCGAGCGGATTGAAGGATTGTACCGTGACGCGCCCGCCCTCGGCCACCAGGAAGCTGCCCTCCGCCACCTCGTTCCAGTGGCTGGCATCCTCGTCCAGCGGTTCGGACAGGACCATCACCGAATCGTCGCCCTCCTCCAGGCAGACGCGGCCGTCGCGGCAGCCATCGACATGGCCCTGGGTCCAATAGAGGCTGGGTGAGCGTCCGTCGCATGACCAGCGCACGGCATAAAGCCGTTTGCCATCGGTGCAGGCCGCCGTCATGCGGAACGGCTCCGCCACACCCTCACGCCGCATCTTGCCCACGATCTGCGCGACCGTCAGGGCAAACGCGCTGGCCGGGTCCTCCATCAAGCCATTGCCCAGCGCCAGATAGAAGAAGGCCTCGCTGTCGGTGGAGCCCTCACGATGGCGGTACAGGTCCTTGCGGATCATGCCCTCCACATCCTGGCGCACCAGGGGCCAGCCGCCGACCTGGCCATTATGCATGAACAGCCAGTCGCCATAGCGGAACGGATGGCAGTTCAGGCGGGACGTGGCGGTACCCGTCGAGGCCCGCACATGGGCGAAGAACAGGGGCGATCGGATCTGTTCGGCCAGCGAGCGCAGATTGGCATCCGACCAGGCCGGCATCGTGTCGCGATACAGGCCCGGCCGGGCCAGGTCGCCATACCAGCCCAGGCCGAATCCATCGCCATTGGTCGGCGCCACGCTGCGCTGGGCCGACAGCGACTGCCGGATCAGGGAGTTGGTGGGCTGGAACAGCAGCGTGTCCATCGCAATGGGAATACCGGCATAGGCCAGCCAACGGCACATCTTGCATCACCTGAAAAGTTCGGGACCGGAACCACGCCCGCCTAACTGTTAAATCAAGCCGCCATGGCGGAACAAGGGCAATCCCGTGGCATTTTGAACGCCGCTCAAACAGTTGCTACCTGTGACATCGCCATCCCGCTCTGAAACAATCACCCCGCCCCGCCGTTTCATCCATGAGGGTCGCCGAGAGGGCCGGCCCCGACGAGACAACATGAAGGAGACGTCCCATGGGCGCCGAAATCATCAAGGGTAAGCTGAACGAGGCCAAGGGTGCCGTGAAGAAGGCCGTGGGTAAGGCCACGGACGATCCGGCGCTGGAACTGGAAGGCCGGGCCGACAAGGCCAAGGGCAAGGCCCAGCAGGCCGCCGGCCACCTGAAGGAAGCGGCCCGCGCCGTGACCCGCTGATTGCCGCCGCAGCTATTAGGGCTGCAGAGGTTAAGCGAAGTACCGACCCCGGCCATCTGGCCGGGGTCGTTGCGTTTGGATGGAACGGGTCATGTCGCCTTCTTCCATGCCGTGGCCGCCTGCCACACCGTTGTAGGCTGCAACGGTCGCGGCGTTTACAGGCGGGGGGTCGGGGGTTATGGTGCGCCCGCCTTTGTGAAGGTTCGGCGTCACCGTCCGCGGTGGGGCCGCTCACCCCTGGTTCTCCACCTCAGACGGGCAGCACGCACATGAAGCTGATCGCCGGTAACAGCAATCAGCCTTTGGCTGAAGCCATTTCGCACTGCCTTGAGGTCCCGCTGACCAAGGCTTCGATCCGTCGCTTCGCCGACAACGAGATCTTCGTCGAGATCAACGAGAATGTGCGCGGCGAGGATGTATTCGTCATCCAGTCGACCTCGTTCCCGGCGAACGACCATCTGATGGAACTGCTGGTCATCATCGACGCGCTGCGCCGGGGTTCCGCCCGCCGCATCACGGCCGTGGTCCCCTATTACGGCTATGCCCGTCAGGACCGCAAGACCGGCCCCCGCACGCCGATCTCCGCCAAGCTGGTGGCCAACCTGATCACCACGGCCGGCGCCAACCGCGTGCTGACCATGGATTTGCATGCCGGCCAGATCCAGGGCTTCTTTGACATCCCCGTCGACAATCTGGTCGCCGGTGGCGAGTTCACCAAGGACATCCAGGAACAGGTCACCGGCGGCAAGCTGATGGTCGTGTCGCCCGACGTGGGCGGCGTGGTCCGCGCCCGCGCCATCGCCAGCCGGCTGGAGGCCGACCTGGCCATCATCGACAAGCGCCGCGAACGCGCCGGCGTGTCGGAGGTGATGAATGTCATCGGTGACGTGTCGGGCCGCGACTGCATCCTGATCGATGATATCGTCGACAGCGCCGGCACGCTCTGCAACGCCGCCGTGGCCCTGAAGGCCCGTGGCGCCAATTCGGTCCGCGCCTATGTCACCCACGGCGTGCTGTCCGGTGGTGCCGTGGCCCGCGTCTCCGGCTCGCCCCTGGATGAACTGGTGATCACCGACAGCATCGTGGCCACCGACGCCGTGAAGCAGTCCCCCAATATCCGCCAGCGCTCCATCGCCCGGCTGATGGCCGACGCCATCGACCGGATCAGCAATGAGCGGTCGGTTTCCAGCCTCTTCATCTGAGCAGGTTCAAAACCAAGCAGAAAGGCGCCGGCGATCCCGGCGCCTTTCTTGTTTTCGGCATATCCGGGTGCAAACAGTTACACGACCGTTACATGCTAAGCCGTTGACACAAAATAGCCATGATCGCCACACTCCGGGCCATTGTTTCAATGGCAACAATGGAGTGGGGGCATGGCGCGGTCACGGACCGGTCGCTGGATGGTGGCGGGGCTGGCCTTGGTGCTGGCCGGTTGCGCCACGGGACAGGCGGCCAACCAATCCAAGGACAAGGGCAAAGGCGAGGACAAGGCCGCACTGGCGCAGGGCCTGGACCCCGCCGCCAACCGCGACCCCTTCCCCAGCCGGTACAAGCCGGAACCCGGCGGGCTGGTCGCCCTGACTGGCGCCACGGTGCTGACCGGCACGGGCCAGCGGATCGAGAACGGCACCGTCATCCTGCGCGACGGCAAGATCGAAGCGGTGGGTGCCGGCCTGCCCGTACCGGCCGGTGCCACAATCGTGGATGCCACGGGCCGCTGGATCACGCCCGGCGTGATCGACATGCATTCCCATCTGGGTGTCTACGCCTCACCCGCCGTGAAGGCCCATTCCGACGGGAACGAGATCACCGACCCCAACACCGCCCAGGTCTGGGCCGAACATTCGCTGTGGCCGCAGGATCCGGGCTTTGAACGCGCCCTGCGTGGCGGCGTGACCAGCCTGCAGATCCTGCCAGGCTCCGCCAACCTGTTCGGCGGGCGCAGCGTGACGATCAAGAACGTCACCGCCCGCAACGTACAGGAGATGAAGTTCCCCGGCGCGCCCTATGGTCTGAAGATGGCCTGCGGCGAGAATCCCAAGCGCGTCTATGGCGACAAGAGCCGCGCGCCCGGCAGCCGCATGGCCAATGTCGCCGGCTACCGCAAGGCCTGGATCGAGGCGGCGGATTACCAGCGCAAGTGGGACGCCTATTACAAGAAGCAGAAGAATGGCGGCGATGACGGCAAGGGTCCGGGCGACCCGCCCAAGCGCGACCTGCAGCTCGACACGCTGGCCGGCGTGCTGCGTGGTGAAATCCTGGTACAGAACCACTGCTACCGTGCCGATGAGATGTCGGTGATGCTCGATGTGGCCAAGGAGTTCGGCTACAAGGTCACCGCCTTCCACCACGCCACCGAAGCCTACAAGATCGCCGACCTATTGAAGGAAAGCGGCACCTGCACCGCCACCTGGGCGCATTGGTGGGGCTTCAAGATGGAAGCCTATGACGGGGTGCCGGCCAACGCCGCCATCGTCCACCATGCCGGCGCCTGCGCCGTCATCCATTCCGATGACGAGACGCTGATCCAGCATCTGAACAAGGAAGCCGCCCAGGCCATGGCCGAGGGCCATTATCTGGGGATCGACATCAAGGAGGAGGAGGCGATCGCCTGGATCACCGCCAATCCCGCCAAGGCCATCGGCATCCTGGACAAGACCGGGACGCTGGAAGCCGGCAAGATGGCCGACGTGGTGGTGTGGAGCGGCAACCCCTTCTCCATCTATACGCTGGCCGACCTGGTCTATATCGATGGCGTCCTGAAGCATGACCGCGCCCATCCGCCCGCCTTGCCGCGGTCGGATTTCGAACTGGGCCAGTCGGGTGCCGACATCTTCAAGGCGGGGGCGAAGTGATGAACGGATTGAAGACGCTTCTTCTGGGTACCGCGTTCGCCGTCTTGGCCACCGGTGCCGCCCATGCGCAGACCATCGCCATCCAGGGCGCGACCCTGGTCAATGGTACCAGCGCGTCGCTGCCCGGCGCCACCATCGTCATCAGTAACGGTATCGTCACGGCGGCCGGTGCGGGTGCGGCGGTGCCGGCCGGTGCCACCCTCATCGACGGTACGGGCAAGGTGGTGACGCCGGGCCTGTTCGTGTCCAGCAGCGATATCGGCATCGAGGAGGTCAGCGCCGTCTCGCAGGCCAATGATAGCAAGGCCGACAATGCCAACCTGTCCGTGGCCTACGACCCGTCCTATTCAGTGAACCCGGCCAGCACCCTGCTGCCGCTGGCCCGCACGGGCGGCATCACCCGCGCCGTGATCATGCCCGCCGCGGCCTTCGGCGACGGGGCGCACGCGCATGAGGCGGATACCGCCGGCCATACGGAGGAACCGCTGTTCCAGGGCCAGCCGGCGATCATCCATACCGGTGCCGCCCCCGATATCGTGGTTCGCACCCGCATCGGCGTAGCCCTGCCGCTGGGTGAAGGGGCGGCCAAGAATGCCGGCGGCAGCCGCAGCCTGACGGTCGCGGTGCTGAAGGCCGCATTGGAGGATGCCCGCCACTATGCCACCAACAGGGCGGCCTTCAACCAGGGCGGTACGCGCGAATACAGCCTGTCACGCCTGGACCTGGACGCCCTGCTGCCCGTGGCCAAGGGCGAGGCGCCCTTGTTCCTGGCCGTGTCGCGCGCCGCCGACATCCGCCTGGCCCTGCGCCTGGCGAAGGAGGAGAAACTGCGGCTGGTCCTGCTGGGTGTGGAGGAAGGCTGGATCGTGGCGGACGAGATCGCGGCGGCCGGCGTGCCCGTCGTGGTGAAGCCCACCACCAACCTGCCCGGCCGGTTCGAAACGCAGCGTGCGCGGCTGGAGAACGCCGCCCTGCTGGAAAAGGCCGGCGTGACGGTGATCATCACCACCACGGCCGACGGCCATTACGCCAACCAGGTCCGGTTCGAGGCGGGCACGGCCGTGGCCTATGGCATGCCCAAGGACAAGGCCCTGGCCGCCATCACCAGCCGGCCGGCCGCGGTATTCGGCGCCAAGGACGCCGGCGTGATCAGTGTCGGCAAGCCCGCCGACCTGGTCCTGTGGGGTGGCGACCCGCTGGAACCGACCACGCTGGCGGAGAAAGTGTTCGTGAACGGGGTGGAGCAATCGCTCCAGACCCGCCAGCGGGCACTGGAGGAACGCTACCTGAAGCGTTAAGCACCGGTCAGGAACGGCCCGGCGCCCCCTGCGCCGGGCCGCTTCGTTTGAAATCCAGCTTGTAGACGCGGGGCGTCTGGAACCGCAGCCCTTCCACCCGCCCCCGCCGGTCGCGCAGGATACGCATCAGATATCCCGACCCCTTGAAGCCATCGCGGAACAGTGCCGTCAGGCGTACCGCGCCATCCGGACGATCACCCGGCGTCAGCACCAGGGCACCGTCCTTCATTTCAAGCCGGAAGCTGCCATTCGCCTCCTCGCTTGAATAGGTGCCGACCAGCATCGCCAGATCGGCGGGCAAGGGCGTCACCCGGTTTTCCCTGACATAAAGCTGCACCCCACCATCGCGGTGCCTTTCAAGCCCCTGGGCCATGAAGCGCAGTTCGCTGGTTCCCAACCGGTATCGTCCCGGCGCCAGGAATTCCAAAGCTGTCCCCCCGACGGTCCGCAAGCGCCCGTCCCCGGCAACCAGTTCCAGCAGGTCGAACGGCCCCTCCCCGACATACAACCCCACGCGCGCTTCAAGCTCCGCCGCATCCGGCAGGGCGGAGGTCGTACGTTCGGGTTCAGGGGGCAGGAACAGGCCGGCGACCTTGCGGGCCTGCGTATCGGGACCGACCGTGCGGCCATTGCACAGCATCGCGATGCCCAGCCCCTGCTCGGGATAACGCCCCAACCAAGCCTGATAGCCGTTGGTGCCGCCATTGTGAAAAATCTCCCGCTGACCCCGGAAGGTGCCAAGCACCAGGCCACGACCATAGGCCGCCGGCTGCCCCTGCTCCGTATGCGCCACCTCCTGGAGCTTGCCGGTGACGAAGGGGCCCAGGGTTCCCTTGTCCAGGGCCGCCAGCCATTTCAGCAGGTCGACGACATTCGTCAGCATCCCGCCACTGCCATAGGCATTCTCCATGGGAATGCCCAGCAACAGGCGATCATCCTCCCGTGTATAGCCGACCGCCCGGTCGGGCACGATCCGCCGGTAATCATCCCGCCACCCGGACCTTTCCATGCCCAGCGGCGTGAAGATGCGTTCCTGCGTGAACGCGGCCAGGCTCTGGCCCGACACCCGCTCCACAATGACGGCCAGCAGGTTATAACCCGTGTTGGTATAGGCGAACCGCTCCCCCGGCCTATGGTTCAGTGCCCGCTGGCGCGACGCCACCAGCAGGGCGTCGCTGTTGGAATAGGCGCGGGAATAGCGCGGCCAGCCGCTGAAATCGACAATGTCACCCCAGTCGCGCAGGCCGCTCATATGGGTCAGCAGATGGTCGATCGTGATGGGCACGCCATAGTCCGGCATCTCCGGAAGATACCGGCGGATATCATCGCCCAGCGCCAGCTTTCCATCCTCCACCAGCATCAGCACCGAAGCGGCGGTGAACTGCTTGGCGACCGATCCCGTCTCGAACACGGTCTGCGCCGACACGGGCACGCCCCGCTCCAGGTCGGCCATGCCATAGGCGCGCAGGATCTGGGCTCCATTCCCCTGGGTAATGGCCAGGGCGCAACCCGGCCGGTCACTGCCGGTCCACAGTGCGAAGGCATCATCGATCGCATCGCCGCGGGCCGCCGGCGCCAGCAGGAAGGCGGACAGCGTGAACAGACGTAGCGCACGGATCATTTCGCCTCGCTGAACCGACTTGGCCATGGAGTTATGCAAGCTATTGTGCAATTCATTACATATGTCAATTGCAGCCAGGGAATCATCGCGCATGCGACCGGACCGGGAAGCGGATTTCATCCAATCACTGGGTCCCGCCTTTCTGGCGCACCTGCTGCGCCGGGTGTCTGACCAGTTGGTGGAGGCGGATCAGCAATGGCATGCCGAAGCCGGCGTGCTGAACCCGCCGCGCACCTCCTCCACTCTGCTGGCACTGGATGCGAAGGGGCCGATGTCGGTCACCCAGCTGGCGGGCCTGTTGCGGCAATCCCATCAACTGGTCATGCAGTGGATCGACGCGCTGCGCGCCGCCGGGCTGGTGGAAACGATCCGTGACCCCAAAGATGCGCGCCGCCTGATCGTGTCCCTGACCGATGCCGGCCGCGACCAGATGCCGGCATTGCGGCGCACCATTGCCGCCGTGGAACAGGCAACCCAGGCGATGCTTGCGGAGATCGCCCCCGGTCTCTTTGAAAACCTTTGGGGCCTTGAACGCGCCCTGCGCAATGCCCCCTTCGTCGATCAGATTCGCGCCGCGAACCAGTCTCTGCCGGACCCGTCAATTCCGCAGGAGAAGGACTGACACGAACGACAGGCCGACACACACCCATGCGTTCAGCGCACCATTCATATACAGTTAATAGTCATTCTCAGTATCAAATTATGTCAATAGAAGCATTTGCGAATGATTATCAATAAATGATGGAGCCTGACATGCCGTCCCACCCGGTCCGCATCCCGGCCGCGCGGCTGGTGCTTGTGTCGTTGTTGCTGGGGGGCGTGTCGGCCCCGGTGCTGGCCCAAGCCCTGGCCAGCGATACGGAGGTGGCCCAGACCATCGACCGGGACCAGGTGGTCGTGGTGGGCGACCGCGCCCGGCGGGCCGGCGGCGGCACCAAGACCGACACGCCCGTCGCCATCACCCCGCAATCCATCGCCGTGATCACGGCCGACCAGATGATCGAACGCGGTGCGCTCTCCTTGCAGGACGCGCTGATGTACAGCGCCGGCGTACGGTCGGACGCCTATGGCAATGACAGCCGCATCGACAGCTATCTGGTGCGCGGCACCCGCCCGCTCCAGTATCTGGACGGCATGCGCACCTCCTTCGACAGCTACAATGTCGCCCGCAACGACACCTACATGCTGGAACGGGTGGAGGTGGTGAAGGGTCCGGCCTCCGTGCTCTATGGCCAGGGCAGCGTCGGCGGTGTCATCAACCTGACCTCCAAGCGCCCCGGCTTCACCGCGTCGAACGAGGTGCTGCTGTCCTATGGCAGCCATAACCGCAAGCAGGCGCAGGTCGATCTGACCGGCCCGGTGGATGAGGCGGGCACCCTGGCCTTCCGCGTCACCGGCCTGTTCCGCACTGCCGACACCCAGGTCGATCATGTCGATGATGATCGCTGGTTCATCGCCCCGCAGCTGACCTGGCGGCCCACCGACCGCACCGAAGCCACCATCCAGCTGTACCACCAGAAGGACGACACCGGCCTGACCACCCAGTTCTTCCCCTGGTCGGGCACGCTCTATGACAATCCCAACGGCAAGATCGATTTCGATACCTTCATCGGCGAGCCGGCCTTCGATGATTTCAAGGCCGAACAGACCAATGTCTCCGCCTTCCTGGCGCAGGGGATCACCGACTGGCTGCAGGTGCGCCAGAATTTCCGCGCGGCGTGGAGCGAAGTCACCTATCAGACGATCTATTCCAACTCCTTCTCCAACCCGCTGAACCCGTTCCTGTCGGCCGGCCAAGCCGGCTATACCGGGCCGCAGCGCAATGTCACCCGCTATCTGTCCGGGACATATCCCGACGTGCGCATCCTGTCGTCGGACACCCAGCTGCAGGGCGACATCAATACGGGCACGATCAGCCACATGCTGCTGGCCGGCATGGACTGGCAGGATTACCGGCAGGAGTTGGAACAGATCACCAGCCGCCTGACCAGCGCCATCGACCTGTTCAACCCGGTCTATAACGCCAACTTCACCGCGCCGGCCCGCACCAAGGGCAACACCGCCGAACAGAAGCAGATGGGCTTCTATTTCCAGGACCAGATCAAGTGGGAAGGCTGGAACCTGCTGCTGGGCCTGCGCCATGACAGTGCCAAGTCCAGCACCCTGACCCCGGCCGGCGTGAAGACCAGGAAGAAGGATGACGCCACCTCCTACCGCGCCGGTCTGCTGTACGAGGCGACGGGCGGCATCGCGCCCTATATCAGCTATTCGGAAAGCTTCCTGCCCGTGGCCGGCACCAACCTGGCCGGCGTACCCTTCGATCCGCAGATCGGCAAGCAGTGGGAAGCCGGCGTGAAGTGGCAGCCGCAGGCCGACATCCTGGTCACCACCGCCATCTTCGACCTGCGCGACACCAACCGCGTCACCACCAGCCCCACCAACCCGCTGGACCGGGTGCAGACGGGTGAGATCAAGGCCCAGGGCTTCGAGTTCGAGGCGCAGGCCACCGTGGCCGAACTCTATACCGTCACCGCCAGCTATACCTATACCGACGCCAAGACGTCGAAGAGCAATGTGGCGACGGAGATCGGCAAGCCGGCCAGTTCCACCCCGCGCCATCTGGCCTCGGCCTTCATCACCCGCACCTTCCCGCTGGAAAACGGGGCGGAAATCAAGGTCGGCGGCGGCGTGCGCTATGTCGGCAGCCAGACCGACCAGAACAGTGCGCGCACCATCATCATCAATACGCCGGCCAACACGTTGGCCGACCTGATGATGTCCTACAATTACGAGGCCTGGCGGCTCAGCCTGAACGTCACCAATGTGACGGATGAGAGCTATATCTCCACCTGCCTGGCGCGAGGCGGCTGCTTCCTGGGCTCGCGCCGTTCCATCGTGGGCACGGTGGGGTACCGGTTCTGACGCAAAGGAGGGGTCGGGTTGCGCATTTGGGCAGGCCCGACCCCGGCCCCCTGCCTTGACTCTGCGGGCATTTCCGCCTAAAAGGCCGGACCATTTTCAACGGCGTACAGCACCCCTGGAGGCTGGCGCCACACCCGGACCCGACGCGGGGCAACCGCGACCGGGTCTTTTTTCGTACTAGGAGAGTACCATGACCCAGATTATCGCGCTCGCCGCCACGGCTCGCGACCGGGCCGGAAAGGGGACCGCCCGGGCCACGCGTCGTGCTGGTTCGATTCCGGCTGTGATCTACGGCAACAAGGAAAAGCCGGTGATGATCGCCCTGGATACCACGAAGTTCACCCGTGAGATCCATCGTCCGGGCTTCTTCACCCACCTGTTCGACATCACGGTCGACGGCCAGACGCACCGCGTGCTGCCGCGCGACGTTCAGCTGGACCCGGTCTATGACCGTCCGCTGCATGCCGACTTCCTGCGCGTCAGCGACACCACCGAGATCACCCTGAAGGTGCCGGTGGAGTTCGTGAACGTCGAGACCTGCCCCGGCATCAAGAAGGGTGGCGTCCTGAACGTCGTCCGTCACGATATCGAGGTCTTCGCCAAGGCTTCCGACCTGCCGGAAAAGATCGTCGTCGATCTGGCCGGTTTCGAGGTCGGTGCTTCGGTCCACATCTCCTCGGTCAAGCTGCCGGAAGGCGTGCGCCCGACCATCACCGATCGCGACTTCACCGTCGCCACGATCGCCGCGCCAACCGTCAAGGCCGACGCCTGATCATTTGATCGGTGACCACGCGTTTCCGGGCCCGCCCCGGAAACGCGACGGCGGCAATGCCGCCTGAGGAACTGAATTACGGAACCTGATAATGCGCCTGCTGGTCGGACTGGGCAATCCTGGCCCGGAATATGAGCGGCACCGGCACAATGTCGGGTTCATGGCCGTGGATGAAATCCATGGCCGCTACGGCTTCAGCCCCTGGAAGCGGCGCTTCCAGGGGCTGGTCGCCGAAGGGATCGCAGGCGGCGAAAAATGCTTCCTGCTGAAACCCCAGACCTTCATGAATCTGTCCGGCCAATCGGTCGGTGAAGCCATGCGCTTCTACAAGCTGACGCCCGACGACACCATCGTCCTGCATGACGAACTGGACGTCTCCCCGGCCAAGATCCGGGTGAAGCGGGGCGGCGGCCATGGCGGGCATAACGGCCTGCGTTCCATCGACGATCATATCGGCAAGGAATATTGGCGCGTGCGCATCGGTATCGGCCATCCCGGCGAAAAGGATCGGGTGCATGGCTGGGTGCTGGGCAATTTCGCCAAGGCCGACGAGACCTGGCTGCCTACCCTGCTGGACGTGCTGGCCAAGGAACTGCCGCTGCTGGTCAAGGGCGAGCCGGAGAAATACGCCTCCCGCGTCGCAGCATTGACCAGCTCGCCTAATACCAATTCTCGATGAGTTGGACTCATCGGGAATTGGTTCGGCGGCGACTGCCGCCGCGCGCCTCGTGGCGCGTAGCCAAGCCGCCGGATGGCGGCGCCGGCCCCTGAAACGAAGCAGCCCCCTGCGAAAGGTTGAACCTTCCGCAAAGGGCTGCGCGTAGGGCAAACCCATGCCAACGGTCATTGTCCATGACCATTGAAGGCCGGCAGTCGCCGGATGGCGGCGCCCGGCTTCTCTAGGGAACGTCAAGCTTCGACCAGAGGGGTGAAGCCGCCCCAGAACATGCGCTTGGCATCGAACGGCATGTCATTGGGGTCGCACTTGATGCGCGGATCGCTCATCACCTTGGCGTTGCAGGCGTCGCGCACTTCCTTGGACGGGTAGGTGATCCAGGCCAGGACCACCACCTCATCCTCCGTCAACTGCACGGAACGGGGGAAGGACGTGACCTCGCCATAGGCGACATCATCGGCCACGCATTCCACATAGGACAGCGCGCCATGATCCTTCCAGACCTGGGAAGCGACCGTGGCCAGTTCCTTGTAGGCGTCCAGCTTGTCCTTGGGCACCGGCAATACGAAACCGTCGACATACATGGGATCCTCCTGCGTTTGGTTATCCATACCACTACCAAGTTCCGATCAACTGGCTGATCGGAACTTGATACGGCGGCGACTGCCGCCGCGCCGCATATGCGGCGTAGCCAAGCCGCCGGATGGCGGCGCCGGCGACTGAGGCCCGGTGATCGGTGACGATCACCGGGAACTGATATAAGACGATGGTGCCTTGTGGGTTCCGACAGGAGGCATGAAATTTTTTTGTGACTACGCTGCCCTGCTCTATCGCCGGCCACCCGACAGGCAGCCTTTCTCCACCGACTGCGCCGCCAATTCCTGGAACCGCGCCAGATAGCGCCCGTCCCCGGCCATGGCCGGGTCGCGGATCGTGTCGGCGTTCAACTGGCGCATTTCGTCATCGATGCGCTGACAGGGGCTGGCGCAACCCGACAGGACCGGCGGCAGCAACAGCAGCGGCAGAAGCATCAGACGGAACAGGGTGGGCATGAAGGGGCCATCCGGACATGGGGCGGAAAACCCGAAGCCTGCCTGTCCGACCGGGCGAAAGCACGGCCGCCCGGTGACGGGATTGGGGCAGAGAGGCCCCTGCCCCAATCCCCCTATCAATAGCGGCGGATCAGGCCCACCAGCCGGCCCTGCACATTCACCCGGTCGGAACCGAACACCCGCGTCTCGTAATTCGGGTTGGCCGGTTCCAGGGCGATGGAATTGCCCTTGCGGCGCAGGCGCTTCAAGGTGACTTCCTGCTGATCGACCAGGGCCACGACGATGGTGCCGTTCTCCGCCGATTCACAGCGCTGGATGACGACGGTGTCACCATCCAGGATGCCCGCCTCGACCATGCTGTCGCCCGCAACTTCCAGCGCGTAATGATCGCCGGCGGCCAGCATGGAGGCCGGGATGTCGATGGTGACGGAATTGTCGCGCATCGCCTCGATCGGCAGACCAGCCGCGATGCGGCCGTAAAGCGGCAGGGCCACCGCGTCGGCATCGTTGCTGGCCGGACGGCCGGGCAGGCTGTTGCGGAAATCGCCGCGGATGACATTGGGCTTGAACCGGGGGGAAACCTCCTGCGCCGGCGGCGGGGCCGCGACGGGAGCCGCCGTGGCGGTCGCCTTGGCCTTGGGCGCCGGTTTCTCCGGCAGGCGCAGTACCTCCAGCGCGCGGGCGCGGTGCGGCAGGCGGCGGATGAAGCCCCGCTCCTCCAGCCCGGTGATCAGGCGGTGGATACCGGATTTCGACTTCAGCCCCAGGGCGTCCTTCATTTCGTCGAAAGAGGGAGAGACCCCGCCCTCGTTCAGGCGCTCGTTGATGAAGAACAGCAATTCCTGTTGTTTGCGCGTCAGCATGACATCCCCTCGCCCCGCAACGGCCGCCGTCCATCCGGCGCCATCGATGTGACCGCGATCACTATAGAACAATCCCGGAACGCCAATCAATGTTCTATTTTGGTTCGTATTGGATCAGCACGGGAAGGGCGTATAAGGAATGATATTTCTCCTATTGGGAATGACTGTTTCAAAGTCGTTTTGACACTATCGCCTTCGTACTATGGACAATAGAGTTTAATATGATTATAAATCGCAAACGGCTGATGGAAGGCGCAATATTTCCGCCAGCACATGACAAGTCGATAACATGGCGATTGGAGCGGGTATCTTCCTATTGAAAACAATGGGAAATCCACCGGATCGAACGTTGTTTCCATAAGGAAATTCTGACATGCGGCGATTAATACCTTTTCAGCATACCCGCTTATTATCGGCCATGCGCGATGCCATCAACAGATCCCAATGCGTCATCGAATTTGATTCAGACGGCAACATATTAGAATTCAATCAAATTTTTCTCTCCACATTCGGATACGCCGTGGGAGAATTGAACGGAAAACACCACCGTATGTTTTTACGCCCGGTCGATCATCAGGGATCGGATTATCAGCAATTCTGGGAAAGGCTTCGCCACGGGCAATCCCATACCGGCGTCTACCGGCGCCTGACGAAATCCGGGCAGGAATTGTGGTTGCGCGCCACCTATATCCCCGTTCTGGACGCTGATGGGCGGGTGACCCGGGTGGTCAAGCTGGCCAATGACATCACCGATGCGGTCCGCCGCAATGTCGACATGGCCGGCCAGGTCGCCGCCATCCACCGCACCCAGGCCGTCATCGAATTCACGCCGACAGGCGAAATCCTGGCCGCCAACGACCATTTCCTGTCGACCCTGGGCTATCGGCTGGACGAGATCAAGGGCGGCCATCACCACCGGTTCGTGCCGGCCGAAGAGCGTGGCACGCCGGAATATGGCCGTTTCTGGGAACGGCTGGGCAATGGGGAATTCTTCAGCGGGGAATTCCGGCGCGTGGCCAGGGATGGAAGCGACGTGTGGATCCAGGCCACATATACGCCCATCCTGGATGAGGATGGCAATGTCACCAAGGTGGTGAAGTTCGCTTCCGATATCACGGCCCAGAAACAGATCGCCGCCGATTGCGCCAGCCAGCTGGACGCGATTTCGAAAAGCCAGGCGGTCATCGAATTCAACCTGGACGGCACGATCCGGACGGCGAACGCCAACTTCCTGTCCGCCATGGGTTATCGGCTGGAGGAGGTCCAGGGCCGTCACCATGCGCTGTTCATGCCGGAGGCGAACCGCGACAGCGCCGAATATCGCGATTTCTGGCGCCGGCTGGCCCAGGGTGAGTATCAGGCCGGCGAGTTCAAGCGCGCGGCCAAGGGCGGGCGCGAGGTATGGATCCAGGCCTCCTACAACCCGATCATCGGTCTGGATGGCAAGCCCTACAAGGTCGTGAAATATGCCAGCGACGTGACGCGACAGGTGCTGGCCCGCCAGCGCAGCGAATATGTGCGTTCCATGATGGAAAGCGTGGCCTCGGGCGCGGAGGAGATGAACGCCTCCATCCGCGAGATCGCCGACAGCATGGCCAAATCCCGCGACGAGGCCGAAGCCGCCAACCAACGGGTGGAGGATGCCGGCGCGGTCACCGCACGGCTGACCAGCCTGTCGGACAGCATGGTCGACATCGTCAACCTGATCACCGGCATCACCAGCCAGATCAACCTGCTGGCGTTGAACGCCTCGATCGAGGCGGCACGCGCCGGTGAGGCCGGCAAGGGCTTCGCCGTGGTCGCGCAGGAAGTGAAGAGCCTGGCCAACCAGGCCCGTGCCGCCACCGACCGCATCGCCGTGGATATCGGCGGACTGCGTGACACAGCCGGGCAGGTGGTCAGCACACTGGGTGGCATCCGCGATGCCATCGGCCAGGTGAATGACTATGTCGGTTCCATCGCCGTGGCGGTGGAACAGCAGAGTGCCGTGGCCAACGAAATGTCGTCCAGCATGCAGCGCGCCGCCGAGGAGGCTGCACGCATTGGCGCTTGAGAGTGGTTTTCGCAACCGCAAGCCACTCCGGCGGCGACCGCCGCCGCGCCGCACGTGCGGCGTGAAGCCAAGCCGCGGATGCGGCGCCGGCGTCTGAGGAACAAAAGGACTTACAGCGCGTCCAGCGGCATGATCCGCACCCGTTCGCCTGCCTTCACCGGCGGCGCATGCGGTGCGCGCAGGATTAGGCAGTCGGCCCAGGCCAGCCGGCTCAACATGCCGCTATCCTGCTTGGGGAACGGTTCAGCCACCAGCCGTCCCTCCGCATCGGTCGACAGTTTGGCGCGCACGAAATCGGCGCGGCTGTCATTGGCCCCCATGTCGCGGGCCAGCACCGCATCGCGCAAATCGTCATCCGACGGCAGCCCCTGCATGGCCAGCAGCAGCGGGCGCAGGAACAGCCAAGCGCAGACCAGCGAGGAAACGGGATTGCCCGGCAGACCCATCATCGGCACGCCATGCATCTGCCCGAACATCAGCGGCTTGCCCGGCCGCATGGCGATTTTCCAGAAATCCAGCTGAAGGCCCGCCGCGCCTAAGACGGAGCGGACAAGGTCATGCTCCCCCACCGACGCCCCACCGATGGTGACCAGCAGGTCGGTGCCCGACGCGGCGGAAACCAGGGTGGACAGGCTGTCGGCACTGTCGCCGGCAATGCCCAGATCCACCGGCTCCCCGCCCAACTGCCGCACCAGGGCCGCCAGCGCCAGGGAATTGGAACTGACGATCTGGCCCGGCGCCAGCGTGTCACCGGGCATCACCACCTCATCACCCGTCGCCAGGATAGAAACGCGGGGACGGCGGCGCACGCGCAGCCAGGGTACATTCATGGCCGCCGCCAGCGCCACATCGCGCACCGTCAGCCGGCGGCCGGCGGGCACACCGACATCACCAATGGCGAAATCCTGCCCCGCCGGGCGGACCCAGCGGCCGGGACCACCGCCATCCTTGCATGTGACGGTAGCACCATGATCGTCGGCATCCTCCTGCACCACCACCGTGTCGGCCCCGTCCGGCATGGCACCGCCGGTGAAGATGCGCACCGCCTGTCCCACCTGCACGGTGCCCGCAAAGGGCCGGCCGGCCGGCGCCTCGCCAATCCGGGTCAAAGTCACCGGGAACGACACGATATCCGCCGTACGCACGGCCCAGCCATCCATGGCGCTGACCGCCGTGGGCGGATGGGTGACGCGCGCCACGACATCGGCGGCCAGCACGCGGCCCAGCCCCTGGGTGATCGGCACCTGTTCAGCGGGCAGCAGCTTCGCCGCCGCCAGGATGCGCGCGCGGGCTTCGGAAAGCGGGATCAATCGGATGCTCCGTTGCACAATAGACGCGACATATTGGGGCATATATCACGCGGGGCAAGCGGTGGAATCCTGATAATTCCCCGATGAAGCCCTCAGGCCGCCGGCCCCACATAGGTGCCGGACTTGCCGCCTTCCTTGTAGGTCAGGTGGATGGCACCAATGACCATGCCCTTATCCACGGCCTTGCACATGTCATAGATAGTCAGGGCCGCCACCGACACGGCGGTCAGCGCCTCCATCTCCACGCCCGTGCGGCCCTTCAGCTTCACCGTCGCTTCGATATGAACGCGCGACGCCGCTTCATCGATGGTGAAATCGACCGTCACCTTGGACAGCATCAGCGGATGGCAGAGCGGGATCAGGTCCGGCGTCTTCTTCGCCGCCATGATCCCGGCCAGCCGCGCCACGCCCAGCACGTCGCCCTTCTCCATCCCCCCATCGCGGATCAGGGCCAGGGTCTCCGGTTTCATCTCCACATGGCCGCGCGCCGTGGCGATGCGCACCGTCTCGTCCTTGGCCGAGACATCGACCATGGCGGCGTTGCCGGCCTCGTCGAAATGGGTCAGGGGATTGCTCATGCCGCCTCGATCATCGGGGTGGACAGAAGCGCCCGGGTCGCCGCCGTCACGTCGGGCTTGGCCATCAGGCTTTCACCGATCAGGAAGCGCCGCGCACCGGCCTGGGCCAGGCGGGTCAGGTCGGCCGGGCTGTGGATGCCGCTTTCCGCCACCAGATGCCGGTCGGCCGGCACCATGGCGGCCAACCGCTCCGTCGTCGCCAGATCGATGGACAGCGTCTTCAGATTGCGGTTGTTCACGCCCAGCAGGCCACCGGGCAGCTTCAGGGCCCGTTCCATCTCCGCCTCGTCATGCACCTCGACCAGCAC
This sequence comes from Niveispirillum sp. KHB5.9, assembly GCF_048066115.1. Classification (NCBI taxonomy): domain Bacteria; kingdom Pseudomonadati; phylum Pseudomonadota; class Alphaproteobacteria; order Rhodospirillales; family Azospirillaceae; genus Niveispirillum; species Niveispirillum sp. KHB5.9. The sequence continues at coordinate 27,279 of NZ_JBLTYX010000009.1, forward strand.
ATCCATGCCAAGGTCCACGGTGGCATCATAAAGCTCACGCGCCAACCCATCGTCCAGGCAGGCCATGATCAGCAGGATGCAATCGGCACCCAGCGCCCGGCTTTCCACGATCTGATAGGGATCGATCATGAAATCCTTGCGCAGCGCCGGCAATTCGACGGCAGCCCGCGCGGCTTGAAGGAACGCATCGTCCCCCTGGAAATAGGGCACGTCGGTCAGCACCGACAGGCAGGTGGCACCGGCATCGCGATAGGCCTTGGCCAGCGTCGGGGGATCGAAATCGGCCCGGATCAGGCCCTTGGACGGGCTGGCCTTCTTGATCTCGGCGATCAGGGCCCAGCGGCCGGCGGCGACCGTGGTCTCCAGGGCGTTGGCGAAGCCGCGCGGGGCCGGCTGGGCCTTGGCCAGTTCCTCCACCAAAGCCAGCGGCCGGACGGCCTTGGCGCGGGCGATATGGTCGGCCTTGTCTTCATTGATGCGGGCCAGAACGTCGGGGGTTTGGTTGCTCATATCGTCAACGGCGTGTTGGTGATGGAGACAAGCCGGTCCAGCGCCAAGGTCGCCTGACCGGATGCGATACAATCGGCGGCCTTGGCCACGCCCGTCTTCAGGTCGGGCACGGCATCGGCCACGACCAGGGCGGCGGCGGCATTCAGCAGTACAATATCCCGATAGGGACCCGTGGCACCGGACAGCACCGCCCGCAACGCCTCGGCATTCTCCTCCGGCGTGCCGCCACGCAGGTCGGCCAGGGTGACACGGGACAGACCCGCCTCCTCCGGCGTCACGGTGAAGGTCCGCACCTGCCCGTCGCGCAGCTCCGCCACATGGGTGAGGCCGGTGGTGGTGATCTCGTCCAGACCGTCGGCACCGCTGACCACCCAGGCGCGGGTGGACCCCAGATTGCGCAGCACCTGGGCCAGCGGCTCCAGCCATCTCGCGTCATAGACACCCATCAGCTGCCGCTTGGCCCCCGCCGGGTTGGACAAAGGCCCCATCAGGTTGAAGATGGTGCGCGTGCCCAGCTCCACCCGCGTCGGCCCGACATTGCGCATGGCGGTGTGATGCCGCGTGGCCAGCAGGAAGCCGATATGGGCATCGAACAAAGCCCGCTTCACCAGGGCGAAATCGGCATCCAGATTGACGCCCAGCGCCGACAGCACATCGCCGGCGCCCGACTTGGACGAGATGGCGCGGTTGCCATGCTTGGCCACCGGCACGCCGCAGCCGGCGATGACGAAGGCCACGGCGGTGGAAATATTGTACGTATGCGCCCCGTCGCCGCCCGTGCCGCAGGTATCGATGATGCCGTCCGGCGCCTCGATCTTCAGGGCCTTGGCCCGCATGGCGCGGACGGCACCGGTGATCTCCCCCACTGTCTCCCCGCGCACGCGCAGGGCCATCAGGAACCCGCCCATCTGGGACGGCGTGGCATTGCCCGACATGATGATGGAGAAGGCATGTTCCGCCTCCGCCTCGCTGAGGGTGGCACCGGTGGCGACCCGCGCCAGCAATGCCTTGAAATCACCCATGTCCCCCGACATCACGCCACACGCAGCTGCGGCCCGCGGGTCACGCCGGCCAGCTTCAGGAAATTGTCGAAGATCTTGTGCCCATGTTCGGACGCGATGCTTTCCGGATGGAACTGCACGCCATGGATGGGCAGGGTCTTGTGCGACAGCGACATGATCATGCCATCGGGCAGCCAGGAGGTGGCTTCCAGGCAATCCGGCAGCGTCTCCTTCTCCACGATCAGGGAGTGGTAACGCGTGGCCTTGAACGGGCTGGGCAGATCGGCCATCAGGCCGCGCCCCTCATGGAACACGTCGGACAGCTTGCCATGCATGGGCTCCGGCGCGCGGATCACCTTGCCGCCAAACGCCTGGCCGATGGCCTGGTGGCCCAGGCACACGCCCATCAGGGGAATCCTGTGCTCCGCCGCAGCATGGATCAGAGGCAGGCAGATGCCGGCCCTGTCCGGGTCGCAGGGGCCGGGGGACAGCACGATGGCCTCCGGCTTCAACGCCAAAGCCCCCTCGACATCCAGCGCGTCGTTACGCCAAACCGCCATGTCCGCGCCCAATTCGCCCAGATAATGCACCAGGTTCCAGGTGAAACTGTCGTAATTGTCGATGAACAGCAGCATGGCTCTATTCCAGCATCGGCCCCCAAGGCCTTGGACCGCGAAGCCTACAGACAGGTGGCCCTGATTTCCAGTCCGCGCAGCCCTGCCGCGCGCGGCGGGCGGCATTGCGGCTGGGGCATTGCGCCGCTGGCCGTGTTTATAGCAGTAAGCTCTTTACCATCCCGACGCCGAGGTCCGTTCCCATCATGCCTCCCCGTTCCCGCCCCCCCGGCCACAGAAATACCCGTCCCGGCACCGGCAAGGCGCGCGTGCGTGTGGGGGCCGGTGCCGCCAAGCGCGGGCGCGACAAGGTTGTGCGGGCACGGCGCCAGGTGATGCTCTGGCTGTCACGGCTGGGCACGGGCGGACGCATCGGCCTGGCATTGCTGGCCCTGGTGCTGGTGGCCGGCGGCCTGACCGCCCTGCTGGGCCAGGAACGCTATCATCCCGTCTCCGCCGGCCCCGCCCTGACCCCGATGGAGGAACAGGCCGACGCCACCGCCCCGGACGAACCGGAGGATGCCAGCGACGAGGAGGCGGCGGAAACCGCCGACCTGCCCACGCGGCCGGGAACCGCCCCCGCCGTGCCCACCGCCACGCCCCCGGCCCCGCCGGCACAGGCTTCGGAACCCGCCAAGCCCGCAGCACCCCCGCCCCAGGTGGCGGCCTTGCCCGCCGCCCCACCGCGCCCCCTGCCCCCGCTGGCCCCTGCCCCCGCCGGCACCCCGACCTGGAAGCATTTCGCCCTGGCTGCCCCCGCCGCCAACGGCCATCCGCGCATCATCATCGTCATCGACGATATGGGCGTGGACCGGCACCGGTCTGACAAGGTGGTGGCCCTGCCCGGTCCCCTCACCCTGGCCTGGCTGCCCTATGCGCGCGAACTGCCGCACCAGACGGAAAAGGCGCGGGCGCGCGGGCATGAGTTGATCGTGCATATGCCCATGGAACCCACGGGCAAGGACAATCCGGGACCGGACGCCCTGCTGACCAAGCTGGATGAGGCGACCTTGCGCCAGCGCCTGTCGGCCAACCTGTCGGCTTTCCAGGGCTTCGTCGGCATCAACAACCATATGGGCAGCCGCTTCACCGCCGATCGTGACGGCATGGCGGTGGTCATGGCCGAACTGGGCTCCCGCGGTCTGCTGTTCCTGGACAGCCGCACCACGGCCGACACCAAGGCCGGCCCCCTGTCGGCCCATTATCATGTGCCCATGCTGTCGCGCGACGTGTTCCTGGATCATGTGATGACGGCACAGGGCGTGGCCGCTTCCCTGGCCAAGGTCGAACAGATCGCCCGCAAGAACGGCTTGGCCATCGCCATCGGCCACCCGCACGATGTGACGACGGCGGCGTTGGCCCAGTGGCTGCCGACGCTGGAAGCCAAGGGATTCCAGCTGGTACCGCTGACGGCGGCGGTGAGGTGAGTCTCGCGCGCCCTCAGGCGCCGGGCGGGCGCATCCGCGCCCTTGGCTTGACAGCGCACGTGCGGCGCGGCGGCAGTCGCCGCCGTACCACCGGTCATCAACTGATGACCGGTGGAATCACTTCCCGATATGCTTTTTCAGGAACTGTTCCCAGGCCGTCAGGATTCGGGTCATCTGCTCGGCGGTGTTGGGGGCGTGGTCCATATCGTCGATCAGCAGCGATTGCACCGGCTTGCCCGCCTTCTGCATAGCCTTGACCATGTCGCGTGTATGGAAGACGGGGGCCTGGACATCCAGCTCACCATGGATCAGCAGGATGGGGATGCGGATATTCTCCACCTGTCGCGACGGGGAGAGCGATATCTGCGTCGCCTCGTCCGCGTCGGGATCCAAGCCCTGATAGTACCAGTCACGCAAGCCCCGCCGCACCTGTTCATAGACACGGGCGACATTCGACACCGGTGCCGTGGCCACGGCGCATTTGAACAGGTTCGGCGTCTTCACCGCCGCCATCAGCGCCGCATAGCCGCCATAGGACCAGCCCACGATGCACATGCGCGACGGGTCGGCATAGCCCTCGGCCGCGGCCCAGTTGGCGGCATCCGTCACATCATCCTGCATCACCCCGCCCCATTGCTTGTCGCCGGCTTCGTGGAAGGCACGGCCATAGCCGGTGGAGCCCCGGAAATTGGGCTGCAGCACGCCATAGCCACGGCTGGCCAGGAATTGCGACAGCACATCGAAGGAACCGACATCGCGGCCCCACGGGCCGCCATGCGGCATGATGATGAAGGGCAGGTTGCGGTCGGGACTGCCATCGACGGGAAGGGTCAGGTATCCCGGAATGGTGCTGCCATCGCGCACCGCGATCTGCACGGGCCGGCGGGGCGCCACCAGCGGCTGCGGAATGAAGGGATAGCTGTCCCCGATCATGTCGAAATGGTTCGTCGTCTTGTCGAACAGCCGGTACAGGGTCGGCGCATCGCCGGCCACGGAGGCGACAAGGGTGAAGCGCCCATCGGCACTCTGGTCGATGATCACTTCCCGGCTGCCGGGCACGGCCTTGTCCAGCACGTCCTGAAGACGCTGGCGCTTGGGGTCCAGCCAGCGGATAGCCCGCAGGTCGTCGGTCCAGGAAAAGCCATGCATGGCCCCTTGCGATATCATCGCACCGGTCACGTCATAGGGCGTATCTTCCGACAGGCGCTTGCCGAAGGCCCCCTTGTCTAGGTCGAACTCATAGATCGCCATGCGGTCACCCTCGTGCCGGGAGGCGACATAGAGCGTCTGCCCGTCGGATGAGAAACCCAGCACCTTGAACCCCGGCTGATCCTCCCCCGGACGTCTGATCTTCTCGTAGGTGCCATCCTCCTTGCGGCGCAGATATGTCGTTTCTTCCGTCCGTTCGTCATACTGCACGGCGATCCGGACCTGACCGGTGGGATCGGGCAGATATTGCATGATGCCCGGTGCCGCCGACCGCACATGCTCGCGCTCACCCGTATAGACATCAACCTTGACGATGTCGGGATAGGGTGAGCGGTTGTTGGGGTAAAGCGCCAGGATATGCCGGTCGTCGATGAACTGGAGAACCGGTGTCGCTTGCATGTAATAGGTGCTGGACAGGGGTGGCTTCTGCAAAAGCGGCACCCGGTTCGACAGATCGTGGTTGAGCGCCATGAGGCGGGAAAACCGCAACGGCTGGCGCATCAGCCCGTACTGGGTGTCGACCACGACGCGCTCCGTGAACTCCATGTTCAGCAGCAGCCGGTCATTGTTCACCCATTCGAAGCCGCCGATCTCGGCATTGGACGGCTCCAGCACGGTCTGCTCACCCGCATTGTTGATGGGAAGCGACCGCACGAACAGGTGCATCCGCCCCTTGACCGGCCCCCGGTAGGCGATGCGCTTGCCGTCCGGCGACAGGTCGATATCCTGGAAATAGGGGCCGTTGGCGAAAGCATCCACGGGGATGTCGCCGGGACGCTGGGGCGGCACCTGTGCCACCGCCAAGGCCGGAACCAGCATCGTGATGACGCACGCAACCCATCGCCGCATACCCATATGCCCTCCTCCCCCGCCCAACTCACCCGCCGATATGCGCCTTCAGGAACCTCTCCCACGCCTCGAACACCGTCTTGCGCTGGGCGGTCACCAGGGGTGAATGGTCCATGCCCTCGATCTCGATATATTCCACCGGCTTGCCGGCCCGTTTCAGGGCGCGCTCCATGTCGCGGCTATGGGCGACATGGGCCTGGTAATCCAGGTCGCCATGGATCAGCAGGACGGGGATCTTGATCTTGTCGGCCTGGTGATAGGGGGAGATGGGCAGCAGCGCGTCGGGATTGTCGCCGAAATAGAGGCCGCGGTTGAGGTTCTTAAAGGTTGAGTTCCGGAACTCGTCATAGAGACGTTCCATATTGGCCACCGGTGCCGTCGCCACCGCGCATTTGAACAGGTCCGGTGTCTTCACCGCCGCCATCAGTGCGGCATAGCCGCCATAGGACCAGCCCAGGATGCACATGCGCGCGCCATCGGCGATGCCCTGGGACACCACCCATTTGGCGGCATCCGTGACGTCATCCTGCATCAGCCCGCCCCATTGCCGCTCACCTGCCTCGTTGAAGGCGGAACCATAGCCGGTGGAGCCCCGGAAATTGGGCTGGAACACGCCATAGCCGCGATTGGCCAGGAACTGGGCCATCACGTCGAACTCGCCATCATCCCGGCTGAACGGGCCGCCATGGGGCATGATGATGAAGGGCAGGTTCCGGCCCTCCACACCCACGGGCAGGGTCAGGTAACCGGGGATCTCCGTGCCGTCCGTGGCCTTGAAACTGATCGGCTGGCGGGGGCTGACCACGTCCTGGGTGATGGCGGGATAGGTATCGCCGAACAGGGCGAATTCCTTGGTCCGCCGGTCGAATAGGCGATAGGTGGTGGGGGCCGACATGGAATAGCTGGCCACCAGCGCCAGGTTGCCGTCCGCCGCCATGTCCAGGATCACTTCCCGGCTGTCGGGCACGACCTTGTCTAGCGCGTCCTGCAGCTTCTGCACCGCCGGGTCCAGCCATTTGCGGCGCGGCAGATCGTCGGTCCAGGCGATGGCCACCACGGCACCGCGCTGCACGATGGCGCTGTTGACGTCAAAGCGCGGATCGTCGGCCACCTTCTCCATCATCTGGTCGCTGGCCATGTCGTACCGGTATATGGCCGACCGGTCGCCTTCATGCCGGGAGGTGACATAGAGATTCTGGCCCGACGCATCGAAGCCCAGGATGCCGTAGCCGCCATCCTTCTCCAGCAGCTTGTCCTTCAGCATCAGTTCGAAATCGCCACCCGGCGCGCGGCGCAGGTAACGGCTTTCGACCTCCTTGTCATGATAGGTCTCGGCGATGCGGATTTCCCCCGTGGGATCGGGGATGTAGCTCACGACATTGCGGATGGGCCGGCGCACGCGGGTATAATTGCCGGTCAGCACGTTCAGCCGCACCACCCCCGGCCACGGGCCATCCTCCGTGGGGAATTCGGCCAGCACATGCTCGTCATCGATGAATTGCAGGATGGGTGTGTGCTGCAGCCAATAGCCATTATCCGGCGGGCGCTGCAACAGCACCTTCATCTCCTGCAGGTCACGGGAGATGGAGACGGTGCGGGTGAAGCGCAGCGGCACGCGCCCGCTGCTGGTCGACACCTTCTCCGTCGCCAGGATGCGCAGCAGCAGCCGTTCATTGCTGATCCAGTCGAACCCTAGGATTTCCGCATCCGACGGGCCGATGATCGCCGGCTTCTCCCCTGGCGTGATCGGCAGCTTGCGCACCACCAGATGCTGGCGCCCGGACACCGGCGCCAGGAAAGCGACATGGCTGCCGTCGGGCGACAGATCCACGTCCGACATCACCGGCTGGTGCGCGAAATATTCCACCGGCAGCACCGGGGCCGGCTCCGCCAGCGCCGTACCCGCGAACAGCACCCCCAACAGCGCCCCGGCAATCCGGACCGCACCCCCGAACGACCCCATTCCCACTCCCCATCCTTGATGGCGTTCCTCAACACCGTGTGGACAGGAGCCTAGAATAATCACGCCGGGCCGGTAAAGGCCCGGCAGCACGTTTTAGAGGAAACTGTAGGGGTCGATATCAACTTGCACACGTATGGATGCGGGGATTTCCACCCGGCCCAGCCATTCATGCAGGATTGCCTGCAATGGAACCGCTTTCGGTCCTTTCAGCAGCAACCGGCGGCGGTAACGGCCGCGCAGCACGGCCAGCGGTGCGGGGGCGGGACCGAGAATCACCAGCTCCTCCCGCTCACGCGGGGCGGTGCGGCCAAGCGCGGCCGCCACCCCATCCACGCCCGCCTCATCCTCCCCCGACACGATCAGCGCCGCCATACGGCCGAAGGGCGGCATCTCCAGTTGCTGGCGCTGCTCCGCCTCGATCGCCAGAAAACTGTCGCGGTCATGGGTGGCCAGGGCCTGCATCACCGGGTTTTCCGGCATATAGGTCTGCAGCATGACGCGGCCCGGCCTTTGTTCCCGGCCCGCGCGGCCAGCCACCTGGTGCAGAAGCTGGAAGGTGCGTTCCGAGGCGCGGGGATCACCGCCGGCCAACCCGAGGTCGGCATCCACCACCCCCACAAGGGTCAGCATCGGGAAATGGTGGCCCTTGGCCATGACCTGGGTGCCGATCAGCAGGTCGATGGTGCCATCCTTGACCTGTTCGATCACCTCGCGTAGCGCGCGGGGGCCGGACAGGGTGTCCGACGTCATCATCGCCACACGCGCCTGCGGGAACAGGGTAACCACCTCCTCCGCCACCCGCTCCACACCGGGACCGCAGGCGACGAAACTGCCCTCCGCCTCGCATTCGGGGCAGGCATCGGGGCTTTTCGCCTGATAGCCGCAATGATGGCATTGCAGGCGCCGCGACAGCCGGTGCTCCACCAGCCATGCGGTGCAGTTGGGGCATTGCAGGCGGTGACCGCAGCTCCGGCACAGGGTCAGCGGCGCATAGCCGCGGCGGTTCAGGAACAGCATGCCCTGTTCGCCGGCCAGCATGGTCTGCGACAGCGCCTCGCGCAGCACGGGCGACAGCCATTGCCTGGCCGGTGGCGCCTGGTCCTTGCGGCGCATGTCGATCAGGGTGACGTCGGGCATGGTCGCCCCGCCATGGCGGGACGGCAGGTCGATGCGGGCGTACCGTCCCGTCTCGGCGTTGACCAGCGTCTCCAGCGACGGGGTGGCGCTGGCCAGGACGATGGGGATGCGGCCCAGATGGGCGCGGGCCACGGCCATGTCGCGGGCATGGTAGATGACCCCGTCCTCCTGCTTGAAAGCGGCCTCATGCTCCTCATCCACCACGATCAGGCCCAGGTCGGGAAAGGGCAGGAACAGGGCGGACCGGGCGCCGACCACGACGCGCGCATCCCCCTTGGCCACGGCACGCCAGGTGTGGCGGCGCAGCGGTGGGGCCATTTCCGAATGCCATTCCGCCGGCCGCACCCCGAACCGAACCGCGAACCGGTCCAGCCATTGCGCCGACAGCGCGATTTCCGGCAGCAGGACCAATGCCTGCCTGCCCGCGCGCAGTGCAGCCGCCACCGCCTCGAAATACACCTCCGTCTTGCCGGACCCGGTGACGCCGTCCAGCAGGGTGGCGCTGTAACCGCCTTCCGCCGCCTTGACCATCAGGTCGTCAGCCGCCAGCCGCTGCGCCCCCGAGAGGGTCTTGGGATTGGCATCCGGATCGGGCCGGGGAAAGCGCGGCAGGGCCAGCATGGGCACCGTGACCAGGGCACCCGCTTCCGCCAGCCCGCGCACCACGCCCGTGCCACATCCTGCCTCCGCCGCCAGATCGGCAGCCAGACGCGGCGGGCCATCGGACAACAGTTCCAGGATACGCTTGCGGGCCGGCGTCAGGCGCAGCGTCTCCGGCACCTCCCTATCCGCCCGCATATAGGCGGTCAGGGCGCGCGGGTCTTCCAGCGCTGCCGACACCGACACGGCCATGCGCAGCACGGCACCCACCGGCGACATGGTGTAGGCCGCCACCCATTCCACGAACCGCCGCGTGATGTCGGGCATGGGCGGCAGGTCGATGGCACGGATCACCGGGCGCAGCTTGCGTTCCTCGACAGCGCCTTCCCCACCCCCATCCGCCCAGACCACCCCGAACAGCCGGCGCGGGCCCAGCGGCACCTCGACATACAAACCGGGCACCAGCGCCATGTCGCCCGGCACCTTATAATCATAGGGTCCCGGCAGCGGCAGCGGCAGTTGCACGCGAACACGGGGCGGAGGCGCGGTGACGCCGGAGAGAAGGTCATCCTGCATCTTCAGTCCTCCAGATGCCGGTGCGCTTCCATCCGGTCATGGAGAACACGCAGGATATCCACAAAGCCGGGACCAACGATGCGATAGAACAGCATGTGTCGTGGCCGCAGCACGCGCCCCGTGGCCACTGTCCGCTTGGGGCAGTGGCGCAGATGGAATGCCATGTAACCATTGCCCAGATCCGGCCGCGCGATGGCACCCAGCCGCTGCGGACGATCCGCCACGAGGGCGAACGCCGCTTCCAACAGCGCGCGATAGCGCCGCCTTGCTTCGGAACCGAAATTGATCTCGCTATGGGCCAGGATTTCCACCACGTCGGAACGGACGGCCGGCGCCAGACGGTATCGCGCCATCAGGTCTACCGGACCTGCTCGGCTGCAACATGCCGGGCCTCGACCTCCATCGCATCGAACAGGTCGGACAGACCGTCCTCATCCACCTCGATGAAATCGCCACTGTCGATCTGTGCCGCACCCAGATGGACCGCCGTGCGTAGCGCCTCCAGCTTGGCCTTATCGGCCGCCTCGCGCTTCTCGATCAGGCGGATACCTTCGCGCAGCACCTCGCTGGCATTCTGGTAACGGCCGGAGCGCACCAGCTCCTCGATCACCTTCTCATGATGGTCGGTCAGAACGACGTTGCGGGTGGGCATGGGCGGCCTCCATTGGGACCACCCATCTTCCCACAATTGGCAGATCATGCCAATGCCGGCTCAGGTACGGCGCATCAGCAGCCGGTCGGACGCCAGCCCGGCGAAGGCGCAACCGCAGAGCACCACGCACATGGGCAGCGGCGATCCGCCTTCCGACAAGGCCCCCACCAGCCCGCCGGCCATGGCCCCTATACAGAGCTGCAGGGCACCCGACAGGGACGACGCCGTGCCCGCCATGTGCGGAAAGGCCGCCAGCGATCCCGCCGCACCATTGGCCCCCACCAGACCCAGCGCCCCCAGATAGAGGAACAGCGGAATGGCGATGCCGGCAATACCGCCGATGCCGAAGCCCCCGGTGATGATCAGCAGCGCGCCGATGCCGGCCGTGGCCATGATGCCCCAGCCCATCATCCGGTCCACGCCATACCGCAGGACCAGCCGGCTGTTGATGATGTTGGAGATCATCAGGGCGACGACATTGACCCCGAACAGCAGGCCGAACTGTTCCGCCGGCACACCGAAATGCTCGATATAGACGAAGGGCGTGCCGGAGATATAGGCGAACATGCCGGCAAAGACGAAGCCGCTGGACAGCGCATAACCCATGAAACGCCGGTCCACCAGCAGCAGCGCATAGTTGGACAGCAGCCCGCCGGCCCGATGCCCGACCGCACGCCCCGTCTCCTTCACGGTCAGCAGACCCAGCCCCGCCACCATGCCGAAACCGCACAGGCACCAGAAGATGCCGCGCCAGCCGACATGGTCCAGCACCTGCCCACCGGCCAGCGGCGCCACCATCGGGGCCACGCCCATAACCAGCATCATCAGCGACATGACCGAGGCCCCGCGGTCACGATCGAAGGCATCGCGCACCATGGCACGGGCGATCACCGGGGCGGCACAGGCCCCGACCCCATGCACGAAGCGCCAGATGGTCAGCGACCAGATATCGCCCGCCATGGCACAGCCGGCCGAGGAGATGACAAACAGCACGATGCCCAGCGCCGCCGGCCCCTTGCGGCCATACCGGTCGCCCAGCGGCCCCCACAGCAACTGACCGGCGCCATAGCCGATCAGGAAGATGGACAGGGTCATCTGCACACTGGCCTGATCGACACCCAGATCGGTGCCGATAGCGGGCAGTGCCGGCAGATACATGTCGATGGCCATCGGCCCGAACATGGTCAGGAAACCCATGACGATGACGAACCAGCTGAAGCTGGTGCCCGGCGGCAGGCCCGCCGGCACAGAAAGGGGCCGACCGCCCGCCGTCTGTTCGGCGGGATTGCTGCCGATGTCACCGCTGCGCATGTTCAAATCGTCCCGGATCCGGAAACCCGGTCGGTACCGGGTGGTACATTAATTAAACCACCACCCCCGCCGCAGCGCACCAAACCTGTCCCCATGGCAGCCGCCCGCCGGTCGCATGGCGTCACGATCCAAACTGATCGCAGGTCGAACCACCAGATCCCGATAAGTTGACTCATCGGGATCTGGTTCGGCGGCGACCGCCGCCGCCGCCGCGCGCCCCGTGGCGCGTAGCCAAGCCGCCGGATGGCGGCGCCGGCGATTGAGGTCGGTGATCGGTACGATCACCGAGACATGATCTCAGGGCAGCCGCCCCTCATATTCCGCCTCCAACGCGGTATGGCGGGTCCAGAAGCCCGGCGCCGGCGTACCCGACAGTTCCGCCGCCAGCACGTCGAGATGCGTATGCCAGCCGCCCGAAACGCTGATCATCATGTCGCGATTATCCAGCCGGCGATGGGTCAGCACCAGGCGCACCTTGTCCCCCTCCTCACTCAGCTCGATCGTCACCAGCGACGGCGTCCCTTCCTCGGCCCAGGTGAAGGAGAGCAGCCGGAACGGCTCCCATGCCTGGATCACGCCATGGGTGGCAACCCCGTCCTGGCAATTGTCGCGGTACTTGGCCGGGATATCAGTGTCGCCCGGCCCCAGCTTGCAATTATGGAATTCCAGGCGGAAGGTTGCTCCCACCCGCCCCTCCATGGCACCGAAGGCCAGCCAGCGCCCGCGCTTGTCGCTGTCGGTCAGGAAGGACCAGACCCGTTCCACCGGCCCCGGCAGCAGCCGGTCGAACCGCACGGCACCCGCTTCCGTCACCAATCCGAAATCACTCATCGTCCGCATCCTCCCGCAGGGTCTGTTCCAGCGCATCCAGCCGTGCGGCCCAGAAACCGCGTACCCGCGCGATCCAGGCATCCATGGCGTCCAGACCCGCCGGGTCCAGGCTGTAGATGCGGCGCTGACCGTCCACCTTCACCCGCACCAGCCCCGCCTCGCGCAGCACCTTCAGATGCTGGGAGACGGCGGGCGCACTGATGGCGCCCGCCTGCTGCAATCGGGTCACGATATCCCCGGCGCCATGGGGCTGCCGCCCCAGCATCTCCAGGATCGAACGCCGCGTCGGATCGGCAAGGGCGGTGAAGCTGTCCATGGGTGTATATTTTCGAATCTACTTAATTAAGTCAATTAAAAAATACACGACTCCAATATCAACCAGCCCACGACCACATGGTCGCGCAAGCCAAGCCGCCGCCGGCGCCCGGCGATCGAGGGACTGATTTAAGCCGCCTGACGCTGGCTGTCGGCCAGAATGGCGTCCAGCCGTTCACGCAGCGCCCGCATTTCCGCCGTCACCTGGGTGGCGCGGTGGCCCAGATCCTGGGACAGGGTCCGCGTCTCGCTGGCGTCGGCCGCCACCGACCGGATACGGTCGGACACTTCCATCGTGCCACCGGCGGCACCGGCCGCACTCATGCTGATGCTTTCCGTGGCGCTGCCCTGTTCCGTCACGGCGGCGCTGATCGAACCGGCAATGTCATCGATGCGGGCGATGACGTCGTGCAGCTGGTGGATATCGGCGATCACCCGTTCCGTGGCCCGCTGCACGGCGGTGATCTGCGAGGTGATCTCCTCCGTCGCGATACCGGTCTGGCTGGACAGGTTCTTCACCTCCGCTGCCACCACGGCAAAGCCGCGCCCGGCCTCACCCGCCCGCGCCGCCTCGATCGTGGCGTTCAGGGCCAGCAGGTTGGTCTGACCGGAAATATCGCCGATCAGCAGCGCCGCGCGGCCGATATTCTGCGCGGCATCGGCCAGCTGGTTGACCATGGCACGGGTCTGCGCACCGCGTTCCACGGCGGCATGCACCATGTCCGCCACCTCCGTCACCTGCCGTCCGATCTCCCGGGAAGAGGTGGCCAGTTCCTCCGTGGCCGCCGCCACCGCCTGCACATTGCTGGTGGCATCCTGGGCGGCCCCGGCCACACCGTCGGACTGTTCGCCGGTGCGGGTGGCGGCCCCGGTCATGCTCTCGGCCATGGCGGCGATGCCGGCGGCTTCCGACAGCACGGCCTCCACGCGCCGCGTCATCTCCTGCTCCAGCGCCTGGCCCAGGCTGCCCAGCCGGTCGGCCATCTCCTGCTTATGCTCGCGCTCGCGCTCCTGCTCCTCCGCCTTCAGGCGGTCCATCTCCTCCGCGTTCACCCGGAACACGTCGATGGCGCGGGCCATGTCGCCGATCTCATCCTTGCGGCCGGTGCCGGGGATGAAGGACAGGCGCTCACCGCGTGCCAGCCCCTCCATCGCCCCTTCGATCTGGGCCAGCGGTCCGGTGATCGACCGGACCAGCAGCAGCGACAGGCCGCAGAACAGGGCCACCAGCGTGCCGCCGATGGCCATGGTCAGGCGCTGGGTCTGCTTGCGGATGCCGCTTTCCGCCGTCTTCGCCTCCCCCAGGCCGGCCTTGGTATAGGTGAACAGCCGGTCCAGCAGCGGGGCCGTCTCCGCGAACGCCGCACCGAATTCCTTCACCGCCTTGGCCTGGGTGGTGGTGGCCGATGCCAGGGCCACCATGTCCTGCCGGTACTGGCGCGACAGCGTGTCGATGGCTTCCTTAGTCTGCGGGTCCAACTGGCTTTCCGGGATGAAGAACGAGAATTCGTTGAAGGCCTTGCGATGCTGGCCGACATACTTGTCCTCGCCGGTCATCAGGAACGATTTCTCGGCATTGCGCATTTCCGCCATGCCGATGAACAGCTGGGCACCCATGGTCGCCGGCCATTTCTTCAGCTCGGCCTCCGCCGCCGCGACCGACCGGAACATCTGGCCGCGCAAGCCATCCTCGTCAGTGAAGCCCACCGCGCGCGTGGCCTGATCCACCGCATCGAACGAAGCCTTCAACTGCGACAGTTTCCCGGCCAGCGCCGTGGCGGTCTCCGCCTCCTCCCCCAGCGCCGGGTGGGTTGCCAGAGCAGCGGCGGTCTTTTCCACCTCCGACAGCGTCGATTTGAACGCGTCGCCGGCGGCGGCGTCGCGTTCGCGCAGGAAGCGGGTGACGTGCAATTGCAGGGCCGTCATGCCGCGGTTCAGGTCCGCCGCCGTTTCCGCCAGCGACGACAGGCCGGTCATCCGGTCGGTGGCGCTTTCCCGCCGTGCATCACCCAGCAGGAACAGGCCCGCCGTCAGCAGCACGGTCAGCAGGGCCGCCCCCACCAGGAAACCGATGCGGGTGGAGATGGACAGGTGCGCCAGCCAGCCGCCATCCCCGTCCCGGCGGCCATAGCGCCAGGTGGATGCGTCCAGCAGCGTCGCCAGCCAGCCCCCCGAACGCTTGCGCCGGCGATCGCCGCCTTCGGGCAGGCTCTCGTTTGAGGAAACATCATCGCCGGACAAGGTCAGTTCGGTCATGCCGCGCACCCCACCTGTTGGATTTTGCTAAAATCCCAGCAAAATCCGATTCCTACCGCCCCGCGTGCGGCCGGAAACTGCCGCCAGCGCGGGGGCTCGCCGAAAGACATAGGGATGGGTTGGTAAAGCTCACGCGGCAGTTTCGTGAAGTTTCCATGACGGAGGTACCTCCGATGGGATTGCGGCAAGGCGGACTGCGGCTTACCATCACCCGCATGACGCCCATGCGGCATCTGTATGACGATCACAGCATAGCGGCCCGCCCATGCCCCATAGCGCATTAACCCCGCCTGAACCCGTGACGCTGCGGGGCCTGGGCCGACGATTTGGGGATTTCCAGGCTGTTGGGGATGTGGATTGGGTGCTGGGACCGGGCATCCACGGGCTGCTGGGGCCGAACGGGGCCGGCAAGTCGACTCTGCTGTCCATGCTGGCCGGCACGCTGGAACCCAGCGCCGGCACCGTGGCGCGCGGCGGCACCGATATCCGCAAAAACCTGCGCGCCCATCACGCCCGGCTGGGATACGCCCCGCAATCGGTGGATCTGCCGGTGCAGGCCACGCCGCGCCAGCTGCTGGCCTATATGGCCGCCTTGAAGGGCCTGCCCGGCCGCGCCGCCAAGCAGCAGGCGGAAGGGCTGGCGGAAACCCTGAACCTGTCGGCCAAGCTGGACACGGCCGTCGGTGAGCTGTCGGGCGGCATGCGCCGCCGGCTGGTGGTGGCGCAATCGCTGCTGGGTCGCCCCGACCTGCTGCTGCTGGACGAGCCGACGGCGGAACTGGACGGATTCGAAAAGCTGGCGCTGCAATCGCTGCTGGCCGAGATGGCGTCCCACACCATCATCCTGTTCTCCAGCCATATCGTGTCGGACCTGGAGGCCATTGCCGACGACCTGCTGATCATGTCGCGCGGCCGGGCCATCGCGCATGGACGGCCGGAGACGCTGGCGGCGGCGCTGGACGGGCGCGTCGTCACCCTGACCGTACCGGCCAGCGCCGCCGAACAGGCGGGCCGGCTGGGCACCGTGACGGGGCGCAAGCGCATGGCCGACGGCATCCGCCTGCGGCTGGTGCTGGCAGAGGGCCAGCCCTATCCGGCCGGCGCCATTCCCGAGGCCCCCAGCCTTGAGGATGCCTATCTGGCCGCCGTGGCGGAGCGCGTGGCATGAACCTGTCCGCCATCCTGGCCGTGGCCCGGTTCCAGCTGGCGGGCGCTTCACGGCGCCGGGGCCTGTGGGCCTGGCTGGCGCTGGCCTGCATGCTGGCCAATCTGGCCCTGCCGCCGGGCACCGCCGATTACGTCACCCTGTCGGTCGCCAACCAGCGGCCGGTCTATACGCCGGAAACGGTGGGCTTCATCCTGGGCGCGCTGGGGGTCTCCCTGATGCTGCCCGCCCATTTCGCAGCATTGCGTGTGGCTTTCCCGGTCGGCCGCCACCCGCTGCTGCTGGCCGCCGCAACGCCGGTCAGCGATACGGAATTCGCCCTGGGCCGCTGGCTGGCCGACACGGCCTTCCTGTCCGCCTTCCTGCTGTGCTTCGGGATCGGCGGCCTGTTCATCCAGTGGCTACGCGGCGACGCGCCCGTGGAACAGCCGCTGGTCCTGCTGGGCCCGCTGCTGCTGGTCGGCGTGCCCACCGCATCGCTGCTGGCGGGGTTCCGGGGACTGGTGGAGGCGCGGCGCTGGACACGCGGACCGGCCATGGCCGGTATCCTGATGATGGTGGCCTGGCTGGTGGTGCTGCCGCTGACCACGGCCGTGTCACGCACCCTGATGGGGCCTGGGGCCGATCCGCTGGGCATCGGCCTGCCCATGCGCGACCTGGGCGGCGGCATCGGGCCGGAGCGGGAGGGGGCCAGCTTCGGCATCCGCGTCGGCGGGGCGATGAAGGGCAGCTTCACCTGGGACGGGTTCGACTGGCTGGACGGTTCCTATGCCGGCGCACGCGGCCTGTGGTTCCTTGCCGGAGCCGGGCTGGCCACGATGGCAGGCCTTGCCGGCGACCGGTTCCGCCGCCCGGCCGGGACGGCGAAGCAGCCGGCACCCGTGGAACGGACCAGTGCCGCGCGCATCGCGCCGCCGCTTCCCCTGCCTGGCGCTCGTACCGGCTGGCCCGGCCTGCTGCTGGCGGAACTGCAACTGCTGCGGCCCGGCTGGAAGCAGGGTCTGGCCTGGCTGGCGGCGGCAGTGGCCGTGACCCTGCTGGTGGACGGGGCCGATGGCGTCAACCAGGGGGTGGCGGCATTGCTGGTCCCGGCCCTGTTCGCCCTGGGCGATCTGGGTGTGCGGGCCGGCGGACGGTCGCTGCTGCCCCTGACGGCGGCGGTGCCGGCATCGGCCATCTCCCGGCTGGCCGCGGGATATGTGGCGGGGCTGGTGATGGCCCTGCTGCCCATGGTCGGGCTGCTGGCCACGGCACTGCTACGCGGGCATATGGCGGCGGCAGGACTGGTGCTGGCCGTGGTGGGGATCGCCCCGGCCACCGCCCTGGCCCTCGGCCGGCTGACCGGGTCGGGCCAGGCCTTTTCCATGCTGGGGCTGGTTGCCTGCTACACCCTGTTCTCGGCCTGAAGATTTGAAAGCGGGCCATGGGCGGTGCTATGGTCGTGCGGAGCCCCTGCCACTACGCGCCAGGGAATGATGGCGATACTGACGCCCGAACTGTTGATCCGCGCCTATGCCGGTGGGGTGTTCCCCATGGCGGAGAGTGCCGAAGCAGATGATCTTCTGTGGTTCGACCCGCCGTTCCGGGGGGTGCTGCCGCTGGACGGGTTCCATGTGCCGCGCCGGCTGCGCAAGACATTGCGGCACTTTCCCTTCGATGTCCGGGTCGACAGCGATTTCCGCCAGACCATGGCGCATTGTGCCGAACCGGCCCCCGACCGGCCGCAGACCTGGATCAATGCCGACATCACCGAGGCCTATTGCCAGCTGCACGCCATGGGCCGCGCCCATTCGGTGGAATGCTGGCAGGATGGCGCGATGGTGGGCGGGCTCTATGGCGTATCGCTGGGGGCAGCGTTTTTCGGGGAGAGCATGTTTTCCCGCGCCACGGACGCCAGCAAGATCGCCCTGGTGCATCTGGTGGCCCGGCTGACCGCCGGCGGCTATCTGCTGCTGGACACGCAGTTCCTGACCGAGCATCTGTCGCAGTTCGGCGCCAAGGAAATCCCCCGCCACCGCTACCGCGCGCAGCTGTCAAAGGCCGTGGCGGCGCCGGCCGATTTTCATTGTTTGGAGGATGAGCGGGCCTTGCTGTCCGACTTCTTGCAATCCTTGACCCAGACATCATAGACCGGGTGTTCCATGGCCGACAGGGCCGGGCTGGACGCGAACATCCAGCCCTGGAACACCGGCGCCACGCTGCCATCCGCCCGCTTTTCCTGCGCATCCAGGAAGGCGGCGGATTCCGGCGGATCGATGGGCGAGGCCTTCTGGCAGGCCTTGACCAGGATGGTCAGCTGACCGAAGGCGACAGGCTCGCCCACCTTCGCCTCGAACGTGCTGGTGCGGGCCGTCACCTTGTCCAGCCCCTGCAAAAGCGCCACCGGCATCGGATCGAACTTGCGCGCGGGCGGCGGCGGCGGGGCCGGCCGCTGCACGGCACCCACGGGCACCTGCACCTCGGGGGGCGTGGCCGCCGGATCGGCAGGTGGTGCCTCCTGCGCGAAGGCCGGCAGGGTCAGGGCAAGGGCAAGGCCGATCAGGGCGAGGCGGGGCATGGGGCTCTGGGCGATAGGGGGCCGGCGGGGGCGCCAGAAAAACAGCCTATTGGGGCGGCATCATGGCCGCCTGCACGTTGCGGTTACGGCGTCGCGGGTGCTGCCGCGTCGGCCTTCTTCTCCCCGCCACCGGCGGAATTGAAGATGAAGCGGCCCAGCAGCTCTTCCAGGTTCACCGCCGACTGCGTGTACTCGATCGTGTCGCCGGGCTTCAACTTGTCCTCTTCCCCACCCGGATCGAGCTGGAGATAGCGGCCACCCAGCAGGCTTTCGCTGGCGATGCTGGCCGTGGTGTCGCGCGGCAGCTGGACATTGCTGTCGATCTGCATGGCGACCACGGCCTGGAAGGTCTGCTTGTCCAGGTGCTGGCCGGTGACCGTGCCCACCTTGACGCCGGAGATGCGGACATCCGACCCCGCCGACAGGCCGCCCGTGCTGCTGAACCGCGCCTCCAGCGCATATCCCGACACGGCCTTCACGCTGCTGGACGTGTAGGCGAAGAACAGGAAGAAGCCGGCGACCAGAAGGACGACGGCACCCAGGACGGTTTCGATCACGTTCTTGCGCATGGGACTGTTCAGCTCCTGATGGACCCGGACCGGGTACCCCTTAATACCAAATCCCGATGAGTTCACTCGTCGGGATTTGGTTCGGCGGCGACCGCCGCCGCGCGGCACATGCCGCGTGCCCGAGCCCACGGATGTGGGCGCCGGCGATTGAGGCCGATGACCGGCAGATCATCGGAACGCAGTATAAAAGTTCATGGCGGCGCTTTTGCGGCGCCGCCATGCGGACATCCCCTGAAGATAGGGATGATCAGTTCGGCGTCCAGGCCTCGTAATCGCCCGTGGCCTTGTCGCGCTTGCCCCCGGAGAACAGGTGGCCGGGCGGACGATAGGCCTGCACCGTGCCCGTCGGGTTGGGCTGGTGCGGCTTCACCCAGGACTTGTGGTACTCGCTGCCCTCGGGCAGGGGCGAGGCCATGTTGTAATGCATCCAGCCATGCCATTCCGGCGGCACCTTGCTGGCGTCCGGCTCACCCCGGTACAGCACCCAGCGGCGGGCCTTCATGCCCTTGCGGGCCTTCTTTTCCTCGAAATAGCGATTCCCCAGGGCGTCGGTCCCGACCTGACGGGCGGCGCGCCACACAAGCAGCCTGATCTGAATGTTGGCCATCCAGGTGGACAGGGAAATACGGTCGCTCATTGGAATTTCCGTGATGCGGAACAAAAGATCGGCCGGACTATGCACCGGCGGCGGTGAGCTTGTCCACTGCAACGGGGCCTACCCTGCCCCGCTCAGCCCTCACCGTCCTTGTGCCCGCGCAGCCGGTCGGCCGCCCGGCCGATGCGGCCGGTATGGTGGCGGATTTCCCAGATGGCGATGGACAGGCCGGCCACGGCCAGCGGCAGCACATAATAGATGAAGCGATAGGCCAGCAGCGCCCCCAGGATGGAACTGGCCGCGTCATGATCGGCCATGCCCAGCAGGATGATGCTCTCGAACACGCCGATCCCGCCCGGCACATGGCTGAAGATGGCGACGATCAGCGCGGCGCAGAACAGGGCCACGAAAGCGGTGAAGGGCACCACCACATCGACGGGCAGCAGCATCCACAGGATGGCCGCCGTTACCACCAGCTCGGCCGACCCGATGGTGATCTGCGACACCACGCCGCCCCAGCTGGGCAGCTGGATCGACCAGCGCCAGATCTTCACCGGCTTGTGCGTCACCGCCGTGATCACGCAGATGGCCAGCAGACCCAGCAGCATGACCGCCCCCGCCGCCTGCACCGCCAGTTCCGGGATTTTCAGCAGGACGGAGACGGGGTGCGCCCCGACGATCATGCCGACCGCCCCGGTGAAGGTCAGGCCCAGCGTGAAGGTGGTGGTTGAAAACACCACGACGCGGGCCACATCCGCCGCCTTCAGCCCCGCCGCCCCATAGGCGCGCAGGCGTACACCCGCCCCGCTGATCACCGCCCAGCCGACATTGTTGGAGATGGCATAGCCGCAGGCCGCCGCGAAGGCGGTGGTGCTGTAGGGCACCTTCTTCTTCAGATAGATCAGGGCCGACAGGTCGTAGAGCGTCAGCAGCCAGTAGGCGAGTGCGGTCAGGGCCACGGCCTTCACCACCTTGGACAGCGGCAGCGCCTCCAGATAGGCCAGGACCTCCGCCAGGTTGACCTCGGCCATTACATGACGGACGGCAACGACCAGCAGCACACCCAGGAACAGCACCGTGCCGATGCCCAGCAACGCCTTCATCCGCCGGCTCATGCCTTCGGCGGCAGGCGCGGTCGGGGGCGTGGGGGACTCGGGATCGGGGGTCAGGGACATTCAGGGGCGCTTACGCAATGATACCGGCCACATTTGGCGGGCGCACCCTGCCACCGTTGGGGACGGAATGAAACCCCCTGTCCGGTGTGCATATACAATGCGGCGGGGCACCTGACCTTATGCGTTAAGCGGAGATGGGGTCGCGGACGACTCACGCAAGGGGCCGGCCCGCATTATCCAGATTTTCCGCCACTGACGACCGGCCGCAGCGGAACTCCCCAGCACCCGCAACGTCAACCACAATAAGCGGTATGTGCGTCGGAATTACCCAACAAAATCTCGTTGCCGTACCAGCCCCTGTGGCCTAGCCTTCCCGCCGTTACCACATATAGCGGCATGGGCCACGAAGCCTGTCCTTTCCGGACGGGATGGATCGGCACCGCCGCCTTGTCTGGGAAGGGGCAGAGGACATGCGTATCGAACGCCGTTTCACCGTCGAAGGTCAGGATGCCTATGCGGACATCCCGTTCCGAACGGCCACGAGCGAGATTCGCAATCCCGACGGCTCCATCGTCTTCCAGGCCAAGGATATCGAGGTACCGGCGGAATGGAGCCAGGTCGCCTGCGACATCCTGGCCCAGAAATATTTCCGCCGCGCCGGGGTGCCCGTGAAGCTGAAAGCGGTGGAGGAGAACAGCGTTCCCCCCTTCCTGTGGCGCCATGTCGCGGACGAGAAAGCACTCGCCAAACTACCGGCCGAGGGCCGCAAGGGCGGAGAGACCTCCGCCCGGCAGGTTTTCGACCGTCTGGCCGGCACTTGGACCTATTGGGGCTGGAAGGGCAGCTATTTCGATTCGGAAGCGGATGCATCCGCCTTCTATGACGAGATGCGCTTCATGCTGGCCCGCCAGATGGCGGCCCCCAATAGCCCGCAATGGTTCAATACCGGCCTGCACTGGGCCTATGGCATCGACGGACCCAGCCAGGGGCATTTCTATGTCGACCCTGCCAACGGCACCGTCGTCCCATCGCGCTCCGCCTATGAACGGCCGCAGCCACATGCCTGCTTCATCCAGTCCGTCGCCGACGATCTGGTGAATGAGGGCGGGATCATGGACCTCTGGGTTCGCGAGGCCCGACTGTTCAAATATGGTTCTGGAAGCGGAACGAACTTCTCCCGCCTGCGCGGCGAGGATGAGAAATTGTCGGGCGGCGGCAAGTCGTCCGGTCTGATGAGCTTCCTGAAGATCGGCGACCGTGCCGCCGGTGCCATCAAGTCCGGCGGCACCACGCGGCGTGCCGCCAAGATGGTGACGGTCGACCTCGATCACCCCGATATCGAATCCTATATCGACTGGAAGGTGGTGGAGGAACAGAAGGTCGCCGCCCTGGTCACCGGGTCCAAGCAGGTGTCGCGTCACCTCAATATGGTGATGGCCGCCTGCAATGAAGGCATCGGTGCCGATGCCGACCGGCTGGACCCGACGAAGAACCGCGCCCTGAAGCGCGCGATCATCGCCGCGCGCCGCGATCTGGTGCCGGAAAACTATATCCAGCGCGCCATCCAGTTGGCCGGCCAGGGCTATGCGGAGATGGATATCCGCACCTTCGACACCGACTGGGATTCCGAAGCCTACCTGACGGTCAGCGGCCAGAATTCCAACAATTCGGTGCGCGTGCCCAACGCGTTTCTGGAGGCGGTGCAGACCGACGGTCCCTGGAACCTGATCCGCCGCACCGACGGCAAGGTGGCCAAGACGCTGCGCGCCCGCGACCTGTGGGACAAGATCGGCTATGCCGCCTGGCAATCGGCCGATCCCGGCGTGCAGTTCGACAGCACTATCAATGAATGGCACACCTGCCCGGAATCTGGCCGCATCAACGCGTCCAACCCGTGCAGCGAATACATGTTCCTGGACGACACGGCCTGCAACCTGGCGTCCCTGAACCTGATGGAGTTCCGCCGGCCCGACGGACGTTTCGATATCGAATCGTTCACCCATGCCTGCCGGCTATGGACCATGGTGCTGGAAATCTCCGTGGCCATGGCGCAGTTCCCCAGCCGCGAGATCGCCCGCCTGTCCTATGATTTCCGCACCCTGGGCCTGGGCTTCGCCAATATCGGCGGCCTGCTGATGGCCGCCGGCCTGCCCTATGACAGTGTCGAGGGCCGGGCCCTGACCGGCGCCATCACCGCGCTGATGACCGGCGTGTCCTACGCCACCTCGGCCGAAATGGCCGGTGAGTTGGGTCCCTTCCCCGGCTTTGCCGCCAACCGCGAACCGATGCTGCGCGTCATCGCCAACCATCGCCGCGCCGCCCATGGCGCACGCACAGGCTATGAGGGCCTGTCGGTGACACCGGTGCCGCTGATCGCCGATGAATGCCCCGATGGTGATCTGGTCACCGCCGCGCGCGAGGCCTGGGACGATGCCCTGGCCCTGGGCAAGAAGCATGGCTATCGCAACGCCCAGGCCACCGTCATCGCCCCCACCGGCACCATCGGCCTGGTGATGGATTGCGACACGACAGGGATCGAGCCGGACTTCGCCCTGGTGAAATTCAAGAAGCTGGCCGGCGGCGGCTATTTCAAGATCATCAACCGCGTCGTACCGGAGGCGCTGTCGCGCCTGGGCTATGACGACGCGACGATTGCGAAGATCGAACGCTATGCGGTCGGCCACGGCACCCTGGTCGGCGCCCCCGGCATCAATCATGACCGGCTGCGCAAGCTGGGCTTCGGCGATGGGGAGATCGCGACGGTCGAAGGTGCCCTGGCATCGGCATTCGACATCAAATTCGTCTTCAACAAATGGACCCTGGGCACGGAATTCTGCACCCGCACCCTGGGCGTGCCCGCCGACCTGCTGGACGCTTCCGGCTTCGACCTGCTTTCCCATCTGGGCTTCACCAGGAAGGAGATCGAGGCCGCCAACGTCTACGTGGCCGGCGCCATGACGCTGGAAGGGGCACCCGGCCTGAAGGACGCCCACCTGCCCGTCTTCGACTGCGCCAGCCCCTGCGGCAAGATCGGCACGCGCTTCCTGTCGGCCGAGGCCCATATCCGCATGATGGCGGCGTCGCAGCCCTTCATCTCCGGCGCCATTTCCAAAACCATCAACATGCCCAACGGCGCGTCGGTGGATGCCTGCAACGATGCCTACATGCTGTCCTGGCGCCTGGGCATCAAGGCCAACGCGCTGTACCGCGACGGCTCCAAGCTCTCCCAGCCTCTCAACGCCCAGGTGCTGGAAGAGGATGAGGAGGATCTGGACAGCGAGGACCAGACGCTACTGGAACGCATCGTCGAGGCGCCGGCCGCCGAGCGTATCGTTCATGTGGCCGAACGCGTCGTGGAACGCGTGGTCGAGCGGGTGGTGGAAAAGGTCGTGCAGTCCGGGGCGCGCGAAAAGCTGCCGCAACGGCGCAAGGGCTACACCCAGAAGGCCATGGTCGGCGGGCACAAGGTCTATCTGCGTACCGGCGAATATGTCGATGGCCGCCTGGGCGAGATCTTCATCGACATGCACAAGGAAGGGGCCGCCTTCCGCTCGATGATGAACAATTTCGCCATCGCCGTGTCGCTGGGCCTGCAATATGGCGTGCCGCTGGAGGAATATGTCGAGGCCTTCACCTTCACCCGGTTCGAACCGGCGGGCATGGTGCAGGGCAACGACGCCATCAAGATGTCGACCAGCATCCTGGATTACGTGTTCCGCGAACTGGCCATCAGCTACCTCGGCCGCAACGACCTGGCCCACGCCACGCCGGAGGATCTGCTGCCCGACACGATGGGCCGCGGCGATGCCCAGGCCGATCTGGCGGGCATGCCGGAAGCCGCCAATACCGCCCCCGAACTGCCCGACCATGCCGCCCGCATGACGCAGGAGACATTGGCCGCCGTGGCTCGCATCGCGTCCACCGGCTATATGCGCTCCAACCTGCGCGTCGTCTCGGGCGGGTTGCAGGACCGTATCCTGGCCGGGTTCCAGCAGGCGGCAACCGGTCTGGCCGCCACGGGCACCACAGGTTACGCCAGCGGCGGCACGGTCCATTCCGACAGCCTGTCCAGCACCGCCATCCGCGGCGGCACGGTCGGCCGCCAGGACGCGCGGTTCGAACGGATCAAGGAAGCCCGGGCGCGGGGCTACGAAGGCGACCCCTGCCCCGAATGCCAGAACATGACGCTGGTGCGCAACGGCACGTGCCTGAAATGCGACACTTGCGGCGGAACGACGGGATGCAGTTGAGCTTTGGCGCATTATTGGGCTGACTCTCACCTGTAGCCTTGCAGGCACACAATGCCGCAGTTGCGCAACAGGCACGCATGTTTCTGTTGCGCAACGGTGCGGCGGGGTCCAAACATGGACAGTTGACGAGGGCCTGAATTTTCCCGGCCCGCATGGTGGTCGCGTCGATGAATCGCAGGGATTTGCTCCGTTTCGCTTTGACTGTCCCGGCCGTCGTGCCGATGGCATCAGTCACTCTGTTGCACGTCCCCCCGTCGCACGCCCAGGCGCAGGAAGGCGGCAAGCCCAAGCCGCCGTCGCGCAAGCCCCGCCCCCCCCGCCTGATCATGCTGGACCCCGGCCATGGCGGCCACGATCCCGGCTGCATCGGCGCTAAAGGCACCTATGAGAAGAATGTCGTCCTCGACATCGCCAAGGAGGTCGCCCGCCAGCTGGCCAAGGCCAAGGGCTGGCAGGTGGAACTGACCCGCGACAACGACAGTTTCATCGACCTGAAGGAACGGGTGCGCATGGCCCAGGGGGCCAAGGCCGACCTGTTCATCTCCCTTCACGCCGACAGCGCCCCCAACAAGGCGGCGCGCGGGATGTCCGCCTATACCCTGTCGGAGAAGGCCAGCGACGATTTCGCCGCCGCCATCGCCCAGCAGGAGAATATCGCCGGCGGCCTGGGCGTGGACGTGTCCGGCCTGGACGAAAAGGTGGCCGGCATCCTGATGGATCTGGCCGCGCGCCATACGGTGACGGCGGCCCTGCATGCCAAGCAATCGATCATCTCCGGTGCCGGCAAGGATGTCCGCCTGCTGGAAAACCCCATGCGGTCGGCGAATTTCGCGGTGCTGAAGGCGCCGGACATCCCGTCGCTGCTGATCGAAACCGGATTTCTGTCCAATACCCAGGATGAGACGCTGCTGCGCGATGCCACGGCCCGCCGCAACATCGCCGGCATCCTGGCCCGTGAACTGACGGCGGTAGTGACCGCCGCCCCCTTTGCCTGAGGCGCCCAATGACCCACCCCGCCGGGGCGGAAACCGCATCCCCCGGCCCGGTTCTGACCACATTTCACCGTTAAGGTTCGGCCGCACAACGCGAAACAGGCGGCCGCAGGAGGCATGAAAAATGGGGAACATGCGCCTTTGGGCGCCGAGCGGTCTGGGGATGGCGATGCTGGTGGCGGCCGGTCTGGCCCTGACCGGTCCGGCCATCGCCAATGATGGCGGGGATACAAAGCCGGCGGCGGCGGTGCTGGATGATAACGGCCTGCGCAACGCCATCGAAAAAAGCTGGCTGGCAGCGGGCGAGCTTGGCGACCGCATGCGGGTGGAGGTGCGCGATGCCCGCGTGCTGCTGACAGGCCGTGCGGCCAATCCCGATGAGCGGGTGTTGGCGGTCAAGCTGGCCTGGCAGGTCGACGGCGTGAAGGAAGTGATCAACGAGATCGGCATCGGCGACGAAAGCAGCCTGTCCGACCGCACCGCCGACATGTGGATCACGGCGAAGCTGCGCAAGGATCTGATGACTGATCCGGAGATCACGTCGGGCAATTACACGATCGAGACGGTCAATCAGGTCATCTACCTGATGGGCCGCGCCCGGTCGCCGCAGGAGCTTGAGCGGGTACGCAACCATGCGCGGGAAATCTCGCGGGTCCGGCGGGTGGTGAGCCATGTCCAAGTCCCCAACTGAGGGCACGCGCCACCGGATCGGCGATTGGGGCCGCGCCCTGTTCGCCCCCGCCCTGCTGGCCTTCACGCTGATCCTGTCGCCGTCCGTCGCCTGGGCGCAGAGTGCCGACCAGAACGCGCAGGCCAACCGCCAGTTCGTGCAGGCCATGCAGGCCATCCGTCAGGCCGACCAATCCTATGACGAGGCTGAACAGTCCAAGCTGTTGCAGCAGGCCGACGCGTTGCTGGCCGACATCGTCACCCGCCTGCCGGAAAGCACGCTGGCCGTGCAGCTGATGACCAACCAGTTCATCGGCGATTTCGACTATGTCGAATTCAAGAACCGGCTGCGCGGCCTGGTCTGTGCCGATCCGAAATCCAATGCCTGCCTGCTGCACCGGATCGAGGCGCTGGTGACGCCCATCGAATATCCCATCGCAGCCCCGCGCTGGGACTGGCTGTCGCTGGCCATCACCCATTACCAGATCGGGGACAAGGAAAGGGTCCGGCCCATCGTCGCCCCTTTCGCCCAGGCCCTGCGCACGGGTGGGGCCAAGGGCGACGTCAGCCCGGACCTGTTCGTCAGCCGGACCCTGGCCCTGACGGGCGAGGTGGACCGGGCCCTGGCGATCACCCGCGGCTTTCATGATTGCGCCACCCGCGTCTACAACCTGTCCGACATTGTCGAAGCGTTGGTCTGGCGCGGCGACATGGCCAAGGCGACCGAGATCACCGAGGAGGTGACGGAGTTCGCCCGCACCCAGGGCTGCGCCTGGGAACTGGGCCTGGTGGCACAGTCGCTGCTGCATGTCGGGCTGGAGGCACGGGCCCGCACCCTGTTCCTGAACACGGTGCAGGAACAGTTCAGCCGCTTCAAGGACCGCCAGGGCAATTGCTGCCCGCCGGAACTGGCCGTGGCCGCCGGCGACCTGGGCGATACCAACCTCGCCCTGGGGCTTCTGCGCACGGTGCAGGAGGAAAGCCCCTGGACCATCCCGCAGGTGTTGGGCCGGCTGGAGGCGCGGGGGGAAAAGGTGCTGACCCTGACCTATGCCGACCAGCTGCAGGATAATGACCTGAAGGCTGAAACCTATGTCGAGCTGATCGACGGCGCCCTGAAGGCCAAGGACCGGCCGCAGGCCGACACGCTGTCGGCCCGGCTGGACAAGACCGTCACCGACAGCCGCACGCCCATCACCCTGGTACAGCGGGCGCGCGCCGACAAGCTGCTCTATACCGACAACCGCTGGCGCGGCACCTTCCAGGCCGCCATTTCCGAAGCCGAGCGCGGCACCGGCCAGCGCCGCGACATCGCCGTGCCGCTGTTGGCGGCCCTGGTGGAGATCGAAACGGGATTGCCGATGCTGGAATAGGGGTCACACCCTACTCTGCAATCCTGAAGCTTGGATCTTCCACCCGGTGCAGCCGGCCCATGGCCACCTGTGCGACCCGCAAGGTCAGGGCCTTGCGCCGTGCGGGCGCCAGTTTGGCCTGGGGTGCCGGGCGGATGATCTCCGCCCCGAAGGCATCGGCAATGATCAGCCCGCATTCGGCAGGGATCAGTTCGATCGGAAAGTCGGCACCGACCGCGAAATAGAACCGGTCGCAGAATTCCAGATATTCCGGCCATTTCTGGTCGGTCTTGTAATCGATGGCCCCGCTCTTGACCTCCACGATTGTCACCTCGCCATCGGGGCCAAGCGCCAATATGTCGGCCCGCCTGCCATTGGCCAGCGGGAATTCCACCAGCCCACGCAACCCGCGTTCGGCCAGCATGCGCCGCGCACCACGCGTGATCGCCACCGCCGCGTCCGACAGGGGGCGCGGCAGCGGCACCGCCGGCAAGGACGGGGTGGCGGGATCAACAGCAACGGGTTCGGGCGAATTGTTCATGAGTACGGATCATGAACAATTCTACCCGTCCGGGCAAGTCGGATCAGATCGCTGTTAGCAGCGGACCGACAGGACCGAGACACCGCCCATGCTGGAGGCACGGACAACCGGCGTCAGCCCCGCCATCAGCAGGCGATTGCGGACCCCTTCCACCGTTTCGGTGGGACGGGTCAGGGTGATGCGGGTATCACGGTGGCCCAGCGCCCGGCTGCGCTCAACAGCAGCCAGGATCTGGTCGGTCAGCACATCGACCCCGTCGAACACGGGATCATTGGCCGGAGGCGGCGTCGAGGCCGCATTCGTTTCGAAGGACGGGGTGGACAGAGAGGCAGCCACCATGCCATTTGCCGGATTGAGGGCTCCGGTCGCCACTGCGGGATACATGCAAGGTCCCTGGGTTCGAGCGGCTGACGACTTCGCCGTCAGCAGGCCCTTTATTACAATGATATTTGTTAAAAAATAGGCAAGAGGCTGCTGCAAATTTGCGCGACGAGATTGCAAAATATGCATGCATGCCGCACTACTCCATCCGGCTCGCGACAGGCGCGGAATTCCGCTATTCTCTGGGCCGTTTCGCCGCCGGGACGATCGGAGTCTGACCCTGCCCGCCAATCTGCTGAACCCGCCGGCCCCGATACGGCACCTGATCGGTGCCCTGATCCTGGGCATCGCCATGCTGCTCCTGCCCTGGATGGCGGTGCAACCAGCGCTGGCCCCCCCCGGCGACGGGTTTTCCGATAAGATGATGCATGCCGCCTGCTTCGCCGGGCTGGCCGTCATCGGCCATTGGGCCTTCCGTGGTCGCGCCGCACGTCTGGCGGTGATGCTCGCCCTACTATCCCTGGGGATAGGAATTGAATGGGCCCAATCCCTGGTACCGGGACGGGAAGCGAGTTTTGTCGACGTGGCTGCAGATGTCACAGGTTTGATCCTGGCAAATATCCTTTTGCAGCGCTGGTCGCTGGCACGCGATATGCTATCTCCAGACCACCCGGCAGAATCGGGATCGGCAGGCGATTGACCCGCCCTTCATGCGGGCATGGAAGGATGGTGCTGAGTGGTTGCTATGGGTTTCCGGTCGCCGAAGGCGGCCCTGAATGCGATGGTGCTGGTGCTGGCCCTGACGGGTGCCGCCTCGGCCCAACAATCCTCCACTCCAGCCCAAGCCCCCAGCAGCAGCCATCAGGCCAACAGCAGCGCCGTCGCCCGTTACCTGATGGGCCGCATTGCGCAGAATGCCGGTGCCTGGGATATCGCCAGCGCCAATCTGGGGGCCGCCCTGAAGCAGGACCCGGAGAACCCCTCCCTGCTGCGCCGCACCTTCCTGCTGTCGCTGGGCGAGGGCAAGGAGGATGAGGCGCTGGCCCTGGCCCGCCGTCAGGTCGCCATGGAACAGGGCGGCAGCTTCGTGGCCCATGCCCTGCTGGTCGCCGACGATCTGCGCGCCGGCCGCACCAAGGAAGCCGCCGCCCGCGTCGCCAAACTGCCCACCGACGGCATGTCCCCCTATCTGGCTCCCCTGCTGGCCAGCTGGATCGCCGTGGCGGAGAAGGACTATGACCGCGCCGTGACGCTGCTGGACCCGCTGGGCAGCCATGACGGGTTCAAGACCATCCGCACCCAGCAGCTGGCCCTGATCGCCGACATGCGCGGCGACCGCGACGCGGCCTTCCAGTCCTATTCGGAAGTGGCCAAACAGGGCATGCCGCTGCGCCTGGCCTTGCTGATCGGCAATTTCCAGGAACGCTCCGGTGCGGCCGACGCGGCCCGCAAGCTCTACCGCTCATATCTGGACGCCAATCCCGACAGCATGGCGATGGAAGACGCGCTGGCCCGGCTGGACAAGGGCGGCACCCCCGCCCCGCTGGTCGGCACCGCCGCCGCCGGCCTGGGGGAGGCCCTGTTCCAGCTGTCATCCGCCCTGCACCAGGAAGGGGCCGCCGAAATGGCCCTGCTCTATGGCCGCGTGGCCCTGCGCCTTGACCCCGGCCAGCCACTGGCCCGCATGCTGGTCGGCGACATCCTGATGACCCGCGACCGGGACGAGACGGCACTGGCCGAATTCCGCACCACCACCGGCAGCCCCGGCATGCTGTGGATGGCCCGCCTGCGCCAGGTCGAGGTGCTGCGCCAGCTGGACCGCGAGGACGAGGCGGCGGCCTTGCTGCAGAAGATGGCGGTGGAACGCCCCACCCGTACCGACGCGCTGCTGCGCCTGGGCGACATGTACCGCGTCACCAAGCGCTTCGACGAGGCCCTGACCGCTTATGATGCGGCACTGGCCCGGGTGAAGGAACTCCGTCCGAGGGACTGGACGCTGCAATATGCCCGCGCCATGACCCTGGATTCCAAGGGCGACTGGCCGGCGGCGGAAACGGCGCTGAATGCGGCGCTGGCCTTGCAGCCGGACCAGCCCAGCCTGTTGAACTATCTGGGCTATTCCTATGTCGATCGCGGCCAGCGCCTGGAAGAGGGCAAGGCCATGATCGAAAAGGCGGTGGCCCAGCGTCCCCGCGACGGCTTCTTCACCGACAGCCTGGGCTGGGCCCTGTTCAAGCTGGGCAAGGTGGAACAGGCCGTGGAGACCCTGGAGAAGGCGCTGGAACTGGAACCGGCCGACCCGTCGATCAACGATCATCTGGGAGACGCCTACTGGGCCGCGGGCCGCAAGGACGAGGCCCGCTTCCAATGGTCCCGCGCCGCCCATCAGGCCGACAAGGATGACGGCCTGCGCCGCTCCGCCCAGGCCAAGCTGAAGAACGGCCTGGTGGCGACGGTGAAGGCGGAGAATATTCCGGCGGCGCCGTGAGGGGTCCAACCCGGCCTGCGATGGGCAATCCCGTTGCAGGCCGGCACCCCATGCCCGATCAGTCGGGCCGCAGCCAGTTCTCATATCGCAGATTTGGCACCCGACTGAATTCACCGACATTATCTGTGACAAGGATCGCCTCAATCGAAAGGGCATGGGCCGCGATCCAAAGATCATTGGCACCGATGATTTGCCCTCGCCGCTCCAGTTCGGCCCGAATATGTCCGTAGATAGTCTCGACTGGCGGTGACAGAGACAGGGTATCGATGGAAGAGAGCACCGCATTCACTTGGGGCAGTCAGGCGGGGCGAATCCTTCCGTAGGGCACCGAACCGTATCTCGCCCGCCACGATGACGCTGGTCACCACCTTCCCATCACCAAGCTGCAAAAGCCGTTGGGCCGCCATTCCCGCCGGATGGCGGATAATGTCGGACAGGATGTTGGTGTCCAGGAGATAGAGGCTCACAGATCAACCGGCTCGGGCGCTGGGTCTGCGATTTCACCGATCCCTTCATCAAGATCGGACAATGTCGCCAGCACGACAGCCAGGGATGGACGCGCCAGCGGCTCGATGACCAGACGGTTGCCCTCCTTGCGCAAAACCGCCTCCGTCCCGGGAAGCTCGAATTCCCGTGGAATAGGTATCGCCTGCTCGTGGCCGGTGCGCAAAAGTTTGACGTGGCGTTCGGCCCGCATCGTGCGACCTCCTGTCGGGGACAGAGAAGTTCAGGATAGGCCCGACCGCCCATTGCCGTCCACCACCCCCAGCACCGCCGCCGCGGCCCGCTCGCTGGGCGTCCTCTCCCCGCCCTGGCCCAGCCATTGCGCCACCTGAGCCACACCCTCCACCTGTTCGCGGCGGGCGTCTGGATCGGTCAGCAGCACCGACACGGCATCGGCCAGCTTGTCCGGCGTGCACTCATCCTGCAGCTTTTCCGGCACCAGCATGCGATCCAGCATGATATTGACCAGATTGGCATATTTCACTTTGATCAGGCGGCGGTAGAGCCGGTAGGTCAGCGGGTGGATGCGATAGGCGATGACCGAGGGCAGGCGGGACAGCGCCAGTTCCAGCGCCACGGTGCCGCTGGCCGCCAGCCCGACATCGGCCGCTGCCATGGCGTCATACTTGTCCACGTCCCCTTGCACCACCAGCGCCAGCACCGGCCAGGTCGCCGCAGCCTCAGTCACCGCCCGCGCCACCTTGCCCAATGTCGGCACCACCACCCGCAATCCCGGATGCCGATCCTTCAATAGGGCCAGCGTGGCGGCGAAGTCTGGCAGCAGCACCTTGATCTCGCTGCGCCGGCTGCCGGGCAGCACGCAGAGCAGCGGCGTATCGGGGGCGATGCCATGACGGGCGCGGAAGGTCGCGCCGTCGCCCTTCTCCACCCCCGCCTCCACGATGGAATGGCCGACAAAGGTGGCGGGCAGGCCCACCGCCTCGAAATAGGGCGGCTCGAACGGCAACAGCACCAGCAGATGGTCCAGAAACGACGCGATCTTCTTCGCCCGACCGGGACGCCAGGCCCAGACGGTGGGCGCCACATAATGGATCAGCTTGATGCCGGCATTGGCGCGCCGCACCTTCTTCAGCACCCGGAAACAGAAATCCGGCGCGTCGATGGTAACCACCGCATCGGGCTTCAGCGACAGGATGTTGTCGGCCGTCTGGCCGATACGACGGATCAGACCCGGCAGCTTGGGCAGCAGTTCGGCCAGCCCGAACAGCGTCAGTTCCTCCATCGGGAACAGGCTGTCCAGCCCCTCTTCGATCATCCGTTCCCCACCGACCCCGGCAAACCGCACCTGCCCGCCCGTCGCCTGCTTCAGCGCCGCCATCAGCCGGGCGCCCAGCACGTCGCCGGACGGCTCCCCGGCGATCAGGAAAATCAGGGGGGCGGTCATGGTGCCACCCCCTTGATCCACAGCCCAACCGCATCCGCCGCCGCCACACCCGCCTCACGCCCCACGAACAGCGTCCCCCCGGCCTCCACCGCGATCCCGGCATAACCGCCGGCCACGCAGGCGGCCACCGTATCCGGACCGATGGTGGGCAGGTCCAGGCGCCGATCCTGGCCCGGCTTGGCGCATTTCACCAGCACGGGCCCCGGCCCCTCCCGCCTCAGCGCCGCACAGCGCGCGATCAGCGCATCCGTGCCCTCGATCGCCTCCACCCCCAGCACCAGCCCCTGCTGCACCACCACCGCCTGCCCCACATCGACCACCCCCAGCGCACGGGCCACGGACAGGCCGTGGGCAATGTCAGCCAGCCCCTGCTCATCGGGAACTGTAGAGGTCAGCACACCGTCGGGCGTCAGCAGGTCGGCGATCAGCGACTGCACCGCCACCACCTTGAACCCTTCCTCCTCCAGCAGCCCGGCCACGGCGCGCAGCAGCCCGTCATCGCCCAGGGCCTTCAGGCCTAAGCGCGCGAAGAAGCGGGTGGCGTACCAGTCCGGCCGCAGGTCGATCAGCGACGGGCGACGGACACCGCCAGCCAGCACGATCTCCGTCACGCCCTCCGCCCGCAGCCGTTCCAGCATGGCCCCTGCCGCCCCCATGCGATGGATGGCATGGGGCATGTCGGGCGCCAGCCAGGCCTCAGCCCCCCGCCCCTCCAGGGCGATGATGAAGAAGGGCCGTCCGCCGCGTCGGCAGGCCTCGGCCACCTGCCGCGGCAGGTCGCCGTCGCCGGCGATGATGCCCAGCCGCGCCGCCATCAGCCGATCAGCGCGGCAAGGTCAGGGCGCGGCTGCCCCGGTCGGCCAGGAAGGACAGGACATCGGCCACGGCCTGCACCCCGCCCGCCTCATCCGTCACGGTGGCGATCCGATCGGCCATCTGGCCCTGGCCCTCGAACAGCTGGCGGAAGGCGCCGCGCAGCGCGTGGATATCGTCCTTGGCGAAGCCCCGGCGCTGCATGCCCACCAGGTTCAGCCCGGCTAGGAAGGCGCGGTCGCCCTTGACCAGACCATAGGGGATGACATCCGCCTCCACGCCCGACATGCCGCCGATCATGGCATGCGCGCCGATGCGCACGAACTGGTGCACGGCCGACAATCCCCCCAACACCACATGGTCGCCCAGCACCACATGCCCGCCCAGGGTGGCATTGTTGGCCAGGATGACATTGTTGCCGACGATGCAGTCATGGCCGATATGGACGCCGACCATGAACAGGCCACCATCGCCGACCCGGGTCACCATGCCGCCACCCTCGGTGCCGGTATTCATGGTGACATTCTCACGGATGCGGTTATTGGCGCCGATGATCAGTTCCGACGGCTCGCCCTTGTATTTCAGGTCCTGCGGCGCATGGCCCAGCGAGGCGAACGGCCAGACCACCGTGCCCTCGCCGATACTGGTGCGGCCATCCACGGCCACATGGCTGATCAGGCGCACATAATCGCCCAGCACCACGTTGGGCCCCACCACGCAGAAGGGCCCGATCTCCACGCCCGTACCGATACGGGCACCGGGATCGACGACGGCACTGGGATGGATGTTCGCGCTCATGGTCCGGAACCTCGTTTCTTGACATGCGAAGGGGCGGTCACCCGCCCCTTTACACCCGCCTTACCAGCGGGTTTTGACAAAATTGCGTCCGGCCCGTCCGCATCCGCCAAGCGGGATGCAGGAGATCAGGTACCGTCCGCGATCATGGCCATATAGGTCGCCTCGGCATGGACCTTGCCGTCCACGAAGGCCTCGCCCTTGAATTTCCAGACATTGCGACGGTTCTGGATCTTCTGGACCTTGATATGGATCTGGTCACCGGGGCCGATGGGCTTGCGGAACTTCGCCTCCTCGATCCCCATGAAATACACGAGGCGGCCTTCCGCCTCCTGCCCCAGGGTCTGCATGACCAGGATAGCGGAGGTCTGGGCCATGGCTTCCACGATCATGACGCCGGGGAACACCGGCTTCTGCGGGAAGTGGCCCTGGAACACCTGCTCGTTCATCGTCACGTTCTTGATGCCGGTGCAGCTCTCACCGGGGACGATGTCCTTCACCTTGTCGACCAGCAGCATCGGATACCGGTGCGGGATCAATTTCATGATCGCGTTGATATCCAGCTCGGTCGCCACGACCTTATTCGTTTCCGTCTCGCTCATCGCCCCGTCCACTCTTCCCCTGCGCCATGCGCGTCATCATCGCAACCTGGCGGAAATATTGCCGCTTGGGCTGTGCCGGCGTGCCGAACACCTCCGTCATGGGCGGCACATCCCGCATCACGCCGCTCTGTGCGGCGATGCGGGCGCCCGCCCCGATGGTCAGATGCCCTGCGACCCCCGCCTGCGCCGCCAGCACGGCATGATGGTCGAACTTCGTGCTTCCCGAGATGCCGGACTGGGCCACGATGACGCAGCCGGCCCCGAGCGTGACGTTGTGCCCGATCTGGACCAGATTATCAATCATGCAGCCCTTGCCGATCACCGTATCGGGCCCCGCCCCCCGATCGATGGTGACATTGGCCCCCACCTCCACATCATCCTCGATGATCACCCGGCCCAGCTGCGGCACCCGCACATGGCCGGTGACGTCCATGGCAAAGCCGAACCCGTCCTGCCCGATGCGCGCACCGGGATAGATCACCACCCGGTCACCGACCAGACAATGGGAGAGCGAGGCACAAGCGCCGATGACGCTGTCGGCCCCAACACGCACGTTGCGGCCGATGACGGCATTGGCGGCGACGCGGGTGCGGGCTCCGATCCAGGCGCCGGCCTCCACCACCGCACCGGCCGCCACATCGACCCCCTCGCCCAGCTCCGCCGAGGGATCGACATGCGCGGCCGGTGAGATCAGGCCGGTCGATGACGGCACCGGATAGAAGGCCTGGGCGCACAGCGCGTAACTGCGATAGGGCTTGTTGGAGACCAGCAGCGCCATGCCCGCCGGCGCCTTGTCGGCCAGCGACGGATGCACGACACAGGCCGCCGCCTTGCTGGCCTGGAACGCCTCGACATATTTGCGGTTATCCAGGAAGGACAGCTGCCCCTCCCCCGCCTGGTCCAGCGGCGCCACGTCGAACAGTTTCAGGTCCGGATCGGTACCCGGAGCCACCGTGGCACCGCAACGGGCGGCCAGCTCGGCCAGGGTGAAGGGACCGGCACGGTCGAAGAAGCGGGGATCGGCCATGGGAAATGTCCTTGGAAACAAGCGTAAGTCAGGTCGAGCCGCAGGCGAGCCCTGACAGGAACGGATTTCCAGCAATGCTGTCAGGGCTCGCCTGCGGCTCGACCTGACCTACTGTGTAGGCGGCGGCACCGTCACCGGCACCTGCGGCAGGCGGCTGTTCAGGCGCTCCAGCACCTCCGCCGTGATGTCGCCCGCCCCGCCCGCCTGATAGACGATGAACTGGCGGGAGATGACCAGCGTGGCGCCGGTTTCCTTGGCCACTTCCGCGATCACCTGGTCCAGGGTGTTGATCACGCTGTTGCGGGCCTGGTTGAAGGCGATGTCCAGGCGGCGGGTGCGTTCCTGCAGCGCGCGGCCGGTGGCCGACACCTGGGTCTCGAACTCCGTGCGCTTGCGGTCGAACTCTTCCACCGAGACGGTCTGGCGCAGGCGGGCCAGCTCCTGTTCGGCACCACGCAGCGCTTCCTGCTGCTGCGCCACGTCGCGCTGCAGCTGTTCCTTCTGCACGTCCAGTTGCTGCTGGATGGTGCGCATGGAGGTCGCCTGCTGCAGGATGGTGGGGATGTCGACCACGGCCACCTGGGCATAGGGCAGGCGACGCACCGGTTGCTGCACCTGCTGTGGCTGCCCCATGATTTCCTGGGCATAAGATGCCACCGGCCCGGCCACAAGGGCCAGGCCGGTGAGAAACAGGGCGGTGAGGCGGTGCGCCAAGGCCCCGTCCCCCGTCAGAACCGGGTGCCGAAGCTGAACTTCAGCGTCTCGGTCTGGTCATACGGCTCCTTGGCGATCGGATAGGCCAGATCCAGGCGGATCGGGCCGAAGGGCGACTTCCACGACACGCCCACGCCGGCCGACATGCGGACCTTGTTGCTGTCGCGGAACACGTCGCCCACGCCCGGCGTCTCCTTCGCGGCCGTCAGGGTACCGGCATCGTAGAAGGCGTGCGCCTTCACGCCCAGCTCGTCCGGCAGGCCCAGCTTGGTGGTCAGTTCCAGGCTGGCGCGGCTGAAGATGGTGCCACCCAGCGCGTCGCTGTTCTCCGGATTGTCGGGGTCGGGCACGTTGCGGGGACCGATACCGCCGATCTCGAAACCGCGCAGCGTGTCGCCACCGATGAAGAAGCGGTCATTGATGCGCAGGTCCTTGCCCATGCCCCAGATGTAGCCGGCTTCCGTCGTCAGGCCGATCACCACCTCCTCGAACGGCTCCCAATACTGGCCCGCGGTGATGCGGTTGCGCAGATAGCGGGTATCGCCGCCGACACCGGCGAATTCCACCGACCACAGGCCGTAAAAGCCGCTGGTCGGCTCGATCTTGCTGTCGCGCTCATCATAGAGCAGCTGGCTTTCCACCGACGAGGTGATGGTGGTGCCCAGCTGGTCCTGCAGGAACAGGGACGAGCCGAAATAGATGTTGTCGATCTTGTTCTGGACCAGCGAGTAGCTGATACGCTGGCGCAGCTTTTCCGACAGCGGATAACCGGCGCGCAGCACAACACCGGTCGATTCCAGGTCGTAGGAGATGGTGTCGCGGTTGTCGCGCACCACGCGGAAC
Organism: Niveispirillum sp. KHB5.9; assembly: GCF_048066115.1. NCBI lineage: Bacteria > Pseudomonadati > Pseudomonadota > Alphaproteobacteria > Rhodospirillales > Azospirillaceae > Niveispirillum > Niveispirillum sp. KHB5.9. The sequence goes on from NZ_JBLTYX010000009.1 coordinate 65,847, forward strand.
AGGTCGATGCCGGCCGCCAGGTCACGATCCAGGAAATAGGGCTCGGTGAAGCCCAGATCGACCTCGAAGCTGCGGCTCGACAGCAGGGTCGACAGGCGCAGATCCTGACCCTTGCCCAGCAGGTTGCGCTGGCGGATGGAGAAGTCCAGCAGCGCGCCGTCGGTGGAGGAGTAGCCGGCACCCAGCTGGATTTCACCCGTGGGCTGTTCCTCGACCTCGATGGTGATGACCGACTGGTCGCGGGTGCTGCCCTCGGCCGTCTTCACTTCCACACCGCTATCCAGGAAATAACCCAGATCCTTGATGCGCTGTTCGGAGCGCTTCAGCTTGGAGATGCTGAACGGGTCGCCTTCAACCAGCAGCATCTCGCGGCGGATGACCTTGTCCAGCGTGTTGTAGTTGCCGACAATGTCGACACGCTCCACGAAGACGCGCGGGCTTTCCTTCAGCTCGAACACCAGATCGATGGTCTGGTCTTCCTGGTTGCGCTCCAGCAGCGGGTCGATCTCGACGAAGCCGTAGGACAGGTCACCCAGGCGGTTCGTCAGCTCGGTGATGCTCTCCTCGATCTTGTCGCCATTGTACCATTCGCCCGAATAGGCATTGATGGCTTCATAAAGGGGCTGGATGTCGATGTCGGGGATTTCCGACACGATTTCGATCTTGCCGAACTTGTAGCGCTTGCCTTCATCCACCGTCACGGTGATGAAGAATTCCTCGCGGTCGGGCGTCAGCTCGGCGACGGAGGTCAGCACCTTGAAGTCGGCATAGCCGTTGCGCAGATAGTGCCGGCGGACCTGTTCCTGGTCATAGCGCAGGCGCTCGGGATCGTAATTGTCGTTGGACGACAGGAACCGCCACCAGCGCGATTCCTTGGTGATCATGATCTCGCGCAGCTCGTCATCATCGAACACGTTATTGTTGACGATGTTGATGGCCTGCACGCCCGTCATCTGGCCTTCTTCGATCTCGAAGATCAGGTCGACGCGGTTCTGTTCCAGCTGAACGATCTTCGGCTCGATGCGCGCGGCGAAGCGGCCCTTGCGGCGATAGAGCTCCTGGATGCGCTCGACGTCGTTCTGCACGCGGGTGCGGGTATAGACGGTGCGCGGGCGCAGCTGGACCTCGGGATTGATATCCTCGGTCTTGATGCGCTTGTTCCCCTCGAACCCGATGCGGTTGATGATGGGGTTTTCCACCACCTGCACCAGCATCACCCCGCCTTCGCGCCGGATCGACACGTCGGCGAACAGGCCGGTCGCAAACAGCGACTTCAGCGACTGGTCGATCTTGTCGGGATCGAAGGCGTCACCCGGCTGCACGGTAAGGTACGACCGCACGGTTGCGCCCTCGATGCGCTGCGAGCCTTCGACACGGATTTCGCGAATGATGCCACCATCAAACGCCTCCTGGGCCATGGCGCCGGTCGACAGCGCGATGACGGATGTTGCGGTGCCGCCCAGCAGCAGGCACAGCGCGAACCTGGAAACCGAGACCAACTGTTCCCCCAAAAAGGCTAAGACAGGACACCCTTGACGAAGTCCACGACACGCAATTGAACGAGATCGTTCCACGTGGCGAAAACCATCAAGGTCAATACCAAAGCCAGACCGACCCGGAAACCATATTCCTGAGCCCTCTCGCCAAGAGGCCGTCCGCGAACGGCCTCCACTGCGTAATACAGCAGATGTCCCCCGTCCAGCATCGGAATGGGAAACAGGTTGATCAGGCCCAGATTGATGGACAGCACGGCCACGAACCAGATCATGGTCACGAAGCCCGTCTGGGCGACCTGACCCGACATCTGCGCGATGCGCAGCGGCCCGCCCAGCTCGGCGGTGCTGCGCATGCCCATCGCCATCTGCCATACGCCGTCAAGCGTGCCTTCCGTCATCTGAACCGTCTGCTTGGCAGCCTCCCAAAGGGCCGTCAACGGTGTCTGGCGGCGGTATTCGTCACTGACACGCATTACCCCCAGCCGGCCTATCGTATGGATGTTGCCGAAACGGTCTTCCATCTTCTCGGGGCGCGGCGTGACGGACAGTTCCAGCTGCTTCGGCGCGGCTCCTTCGGCCTCCACCCGCTCCACCACCATGGAGACGGTGCGGCCGGGATTCATGACGATGACGCCCAGCACGTCCTCGAACCGCGGGGTGTCGCGGCCGCCCATGCTGATGATGCGATCGCCGGCCTTCATCCCGGCCTCCGCCGCCGCCCCTTCGGGCAGAACCTCGCGGATGACCGGCGGGGTATAGGGTTGACCATAGACCATGAACATGAAGGCGAGCGCCAGGATGGCGAACAGGAAGTTCGCCGCCGGTCCCGCCACCACGATGGCCATGCGCTGCCCCACCCGCTTGTGATGGAAGGAGACGGCACGGTCGGCCGCACTCATCTTCGACAGGCCGGCACCCGGCGTGCTTGCCGCCCCGGCATCGCCGAACATCTTCACATAGCCGCCCAGCGGGATCAGGCTGAACTTCCAGCGCGTGCCGTGGCGGTCGGTGCGCCCGAAAATCTCCGGCCCGAAGCCGATGGAAAAGACTTCCACCCGCACGCCATTGCGACGGGCGACCAGGAAATGGCCCATCTCGTGCACGAAGACCAGGATGGTCAGCACGACCAGGAACATCACCCCGTAATTCCAGATGAAGCCGAAGACTTCCATAAACAGCGCCTCCAGGGGCCCAGGCTCAATTCGCGCGAGATAAGACGGCAATTTCGGCAAAGGCGTGGCGACGCGCTTCCGCGTCTGCCGCTTCCACTTCCGCCAGCGTGCCCAGGGGGCCATGCACCAGGGTGGAGAGGCACTTTTCCACGACACGCGGAATATCCAGGAAGCCCAGATTTCCGGCCAGGAAGGCGGCCACCGCCACCTCGTTCGCCGCGTTCAGGATTGTAGGGGCCGCCCCACCGCTTTGCAAGGCGCGCCGTGCCAGCGCAAGGGCCGGAAAACGGGCGGGATCGGGCGACTCGAAGGTCAGTTGCGCCGCCTTCACCAGATCCAGCCGATCGCCGGGCGTGGCCACCCGGTCGGGCCAGGCCAGGGCCACGGCGATGGGCGTGCGCATGTCGGGCGTGCCCAGCTGCGCCAGCACCGATCCGTCGACATATTCGACCAGGGAATGGATCACCGATTGCGGATGCACCAGCACGTCGATCCGGTCCTCGGGCATGGCGAACAGGTGGTGGGCCTCGATCAGCTCCAGCCCCTTGTTCATCATGCTGGCACTGTCGACGCTGATCTTGGCCCCCATCGACCAGTTGGGATGGGCGCAGGCCTGGGCGGGCGTCACACCCTCCATGGCCTCACGCGTCCAGGTGCGGAACGGCCCGCCCGACGCGGTCAGGATCAGGCGGGAGATACGTTCCCGCCGGGCCTCGTCGAACACCTGGAAGATGGCGCTGTGTTCGCTGTCCACCGGCAGCAGCGTGGCACCGCAGCGGCGCACCTCCGACATCACCAGATCACCGGCGCAGACCAGCACCTCCTTGTTGGCCAGCGCCACCGTGGCACCACGCCGCACCGCAGCCAGGGTCGGGGCCAGACCGGCGGCACCGACAATGGCCGCCATCACCCAATCGGCCTCGGGCCGGCTGGCTGCCTCCACCACGGCGGCGGGGCCGGCAGCCAGTTCGATCCCCGTCCCGCCCAGCGCGTCCTTCAGGTCGGCATAGGCGCTCTCGTCCGCCACCACGGCCAGGGCCGGGCGCAGCAGGCGGGCCTGTTCGGCCAGCTTGGCCACGTTGCGGCCGGCGACCAAAGCCTCCGTCCGGAATCGCTCCGGATATGCGGCCAGCAGTTCCACCGTGTTGGAGCCCACCGATCCGGTGCTGCCCAGCACGGTGACGCGGCGGCTCGTCTCAGCCATCACCAAAATCGCACCCATTCCCCGGCCGTCAGCTCGAACAGCGCGTAAAGCGGGGCCGCGAACAGCAGCCCGTCGATCCGGTCCAGAATACCACCATGGCCGGGGATCAGGTTGGAACTGTCCTTCACATCCACCCGGCGCTTCATATAGCTCTCGAACAGGTCGCCCGCCTGCCCCGCCACGGCCAGTACCGCGCCGATGGCGGCGTAGACGGCGATGGCGGCGATGGTCACATGATGCGGCACATCGGTCGCCGCCGGCGGCACCAGCCAGCCCGGCAGCCAGTCCCCGCTCTGCGCCGCCCCGAACAGCCCGCCCAGCAGTGCCGCCGACGCCATGCCGCCGATCAGCCCGGCCCAGGTCTTCTTCGGGCTGATGCGCGGCGCCAGCTTCGGCCCGCCGATGGTGCGGCCGGCCGCATAGGCACCGATATCGGTCGCCCAGATGGACAGCATCAGGAACAGGAACAGCGCCAGCCCGTAGGGGCCGCTTTCCAGGCGCAGCCACAGCATGGAAAGGAAGGGCAAGCCCAGATAGAGCGATGTCAGGGCAAAGAACCCATTGGACCGGATACGCAACCTTGGCCGCCACCAGGGCATCACGATGGAAGAGCACACACCCAGGAAAATCAGGACAGCGAACGCCAGCCAATGGTCATGGTCGATCATCAGGATAAGCAACGGGCCCAGGACCATGAACCCGGCGTTGGGGAAGCTCAGCCAACTGCTACCCGGTGCCGTCAACCGGACAAATTCCCAGACAGACAGGGCCGCCAGCACCAGCACCAGCAACTGGAACGGCATCCCGCCCCACCAGACGGCGGCCAGCACCGGCGGCGCTAGGGCGATGGCCGACAGGGCACGGACCTTCAGGTCGGATTTGCGCTTGGGCGGCGTCGGGCTGTGGGTCACGATATCAGCGGCTTCCGGCCGTGGCGCCGAAACGCCGGTCGCGCCGGTGATATTCCCGGATCGCATCCTCCAGATCGCGCTTGGTGAAATCGGGCCACAGCGTATCCAGGAACACCAGCTCCGCATAGGCCAGCTGCCACAGCAGGAAATTGCTGATGCGCTTCTCCCCGCTGGTGCGGATCATCAGATCGGGATCGGGAATGTCGCCACCCGTGGTCAGGTGCCGGGCGAAACTGTCGGGCGTGATGTCGGCGGGGGTCATCTCCCCCTTCTCCACCGCAACGGCCAGGGCGCGGGCCGCATCCACCAGTTCCTGCCGCCCGCCATAGGACAGGGCCAGGACCAGGGTCATGTCGGTATTGGCTTCCGTCAGGCCCTCGGCATTATTGATCAGCGCCTGGATGTCGTTCGACAGGCGCGACCGGTCGCCGATCACCCGGAACCGGATGCCGTTCTTGTGCAGCCGGGCGATCTCACCGCGCAGATAGAAGCCCAGCAGTTGCATGAGGGTGGAAACCTCATCCTCCGGCCGGCTCCAGTTCTCGGTGGAGAAGCTGTAGAGGGTGAGGTAGCGCACGCCCATTTCGCGCGCACCCTCGATCACCTGGCGGACGGCATCCACGCCCTTCTTGTGCCCCGCCGTGCGCGGCAGGCCGCGTGCCGTCGCCCAGCGTCCATTGCCATCCATGATGATGGCGATGTGGGCGGGCGGCGGCGGATAGACGGATGTGTCGGGGCCGGGCATGGATGCAGGTGCCTTGAAAAACGAAGCGACCGGGAAACGATCAGACCTGCAGGATTTCCTTTTCCTTGGTCGCCAGCGACTCGTCGATCTTCTTGATATGGGCGTCGGTCACGGCCTGGACCTTGTCGGTCCAGGTCTTCTGCTCGTCTTCCGACAGATCGCCGTCCTTCTGCATCTTCTTCAGCGCGTCATTGCCGTCGCGGCGCACATTGCGCACAGCGACACGGGTCTGCTCGGCATATTTGGCGGCGACCTTGCTCAGTTCCTTGCGGCGCTCGGAATTCAACTCCGGGATCGGCACGCGGATGGTGGCGCCCTCGGTCTGCGGGTTCAGGCCCAGGCCGCTGTCACGGATCGCCTTCTCCACCGACTTCACCGTCGACCGGTCGAAGACCTGGACGGAGATCAGGCGCGGCTCCGGCACGGAAACATTGGCCACCTGGTTCAGGGGCACCGTGGTGCCATAGGCCTCGACCACGACCGGTTCCAGCAGGTTGGCGGACGCGCGGCCCGTGCGCAAACCGGCGAATTCCTTGCGGAGCTGCTCAAGCGCGCCATCCATGCGACGCTCGATATCCTTGATCAGATCGGGAGCGGCCACCTTATGCCTCTTCGGTTATGATGGTGAATTTACCCTGTCCGGCCATCACCTCGGCGAAGCCGCCATCCTTCTGGATGGAGAAGACAAGGATGGGAATCTTGTTCTCGCGGGCAAGTGAAATCGCCGACGCGTCCATCACCTGCAGGTCCCGCGACAGCACGTCCAGATATGTCAGGCGATCGTAACGGATGGCGTCCTTCACCTTCTTGGGATCGGCGCTGTAGACGCCATCCACCTTGGTGGCCTTCAGCATCGCATCGCAGGCCATTTCGGAGGCGCGAAGGGCGGCAGCCGTATCGGTGGTGAAGAAGGGATTGCCGGTGCCGGCGGCGAAAATCACCACCCGGCCCTTTTCCATATGGCGCTCGGCGCGACGGCGGATATAGGGCTCGCAGACGCTGTCCATGGGAATGGCCGACTGCACGCGGGTCTCAACGCCGGCCTTTTCCAGGGCGTTCTGCACGGCCAGGGCATTCATCACCGTGGCCAGCATGCCCATATAGTCGGCGGTGGCGCGTTCCATGCCGGAAGCCGCACCGGAAATACCGCGGAAGATGTTGCCGCCGCCGATGACGGCGCAGACCTCGATCCCCATGTCGATCACGGACTTGATCTCCGTCGCCATGCGGCTGACGACGTTGGGATCGATCCCGTACTCCCTGTCCCCCATAAGGGCTTCACCTGAAAGCTTCAGAAGAACGCGCTTGTATCGGGCTTCGGGCACGGGCTTGTCCTTTCGATTGGAAATCCGGTCTTCAAACAATCATATCGGGGCCGGCGGACCGGCCCCGACAGAATAACGTTCCAGAGCCGGCACGAGGTCCGGCTCCGGACCGCCTCAGCCGGCCATGGCGGCCACTTCGGCGGCGAAGTCGGACTGTTCCTTCTCGATGCCTTCGCCCAGCTGGAAGCGGACGAAGCCGGTCAGGGCAACCGGGGCGCCGACGGTCTTGGCGGCGTTCTCCACGACCTTGCGGATCTTGGTTTCGCCGTCGATGACGTACAGCTGCTCCAGCAGGACCACTTCCTCATAATACTTGCGGACGCGGCCTTCGACCATCTTCTCGATGATGTTTTCCGGCTTGCCGCTGGCGCGGGCCTGCTCGACCAAGACGGCGCGCTCGCGGTCCAGGTTGGCGGTCGACACGTCGGCGATGTCCAGCGCGTCCGGACGGGCGGCGGCGACATGCATGGCGATCTGCTTACCCAGCTCAGCCAGGGCCGCTTTGTCACCGGTCGACTCCAGGGCGACCAGCACACCGATCTTGCCCAGGCCCGGGACCAGGGCGCCGTGCACGTACGAGGCCACAACACCGTCGCTGACGGTCAGCTTGGCGACGCGGCGCAGGTTCATGTTCTCGCCGATGGTGGCGACCAGGTTCGGCAGCTCGTCGGCGACGGTGCGGCCGGTGCCCGGATAGGCGGCGGCCTTCAGGCTGTCCAGCGTGCCGTCGGTGTCCAGCGCCAGCTTGGTGACGGTGGCGACGGCGGCCTGGAAGGCGTCGTTGCGGGCAACGAAATCGGTCTCGGCATTCAGCTCGACGGCGGCGCCGGACAGGCCGTTGGCGGCAACGCCGACCAAGCCTTCGGCGGCAACGCGGCCGGCCTTCTTGGCGGCGGCGGCAAGGCCCTTCTTGCGCAGCCAGTCGATGGCGGCTTCCAGGTCGCCGCCGCTTTCGGTCAGCGCCTTCTTGCAGTCCATCATGCCGGCGCCGGACTTCTCGCGCAGGTCCTTCACGAGGGCAGCGGTGATCTCGGCCATTTTCGCCTCTCTAAATCGTCGGGGTGTGACGGGATATCTTCTAGCACAGGGTCATGGCGGTTTCGCGCCAAGCCCGGACAGCACAACGGCCGGACAGCACCCGAATTCGGATGCGGCCCGGCCGTCGCACCTCAAACTCAGGCCTCGGCGGCCGCTTCGGCGGGCAGGGCCTCTTCTGGAGCCACTTCCTGGCTGCCGACATCGATGCCGGCGGCCGACATCTCGGCCTGCAGGCCGTCCAGGACGGCGCCGCTCAGCAGCTCGCAATAGGTCTCGATGGCGCGCAGGGCGTCGTCGTTACCCGGCACCGGGAAGGTGATGCCGTCGGGCGAGCTGTTGCTGTCCAGGATGGCGACGACCGGGATGCCCAGCTTGTTGGCTTCCTGGATGGCCAGGCTTTCCTTGTTGGTGTCGATGATCACCAGCAGGTCGGGCAGGCCGCCCATGTCACGGATACCGCCCAGCGCGCGCTCCAGCTTGTCGCGGTCGCGCGTCATGTTCAGCAGCTCCTTCTTGGTGCGGCCGGAGCCTTCACCATGGGCCAGAGCCTCGTCCATTTCCTTCAGGCGGCGGATCGACTGGGAGATGGTCTTCCAGTTGGTCAGCATGCCGCCGAGCCAGCGATGGTTGACATAGTACTGGCCGCAGCGCTTGGCGCTCTCGGCAACCTGCTCCTGCGCGGCGCGCTTGGTGCCGACGAACAGGACGCGGCCGCCGCCGGCGACGACGTCACGCACGGCCTGCATGGCGCGGCCCAGCAGCGGAACGGTCTGCTCCAGGTCGATGATGTGCACGCCGTTGCGGGCGCCAAAGATGTACGTGGACATCTTCGGGTTCCAGCGACGGGTGTGGTGACCGAAGTGGACGCCAGCTTCCAGCAGCTGACGCATGGTAAAGGTCGGCATAGCCATGGGAAAACTTCCTTTTCCGGTTCTTCCTCCGCAGGCGACGTCCGCCTGGCACCATGCCAGCCGAACACCGGATCGATATGACGGCCTGCCCTGACAACCAGCGTCCGGGTAAAAGCCGACACACCGCAAGCCCACGTGTGGGATTAACGACGGGGCGTGAGATAGCGCAGCCGGCGCGCCAATGCAACCCCACCCGGCCGCGATTTCCGCCCGCCCGCCCCGCCATGGCCGCATGGCGGGGTGTTTTTTGCGTTCCGCTGATCGTAACCGATCATCGACTTCAATCGCCGGCGCCACCATTCGGTGGCTTGGCTACGCGCCACAGGGTGCCGCGGCGGCAGTCGCCGCCGTGCCGGCTTCGCCGTCTTATCCCGCCGCTTTCAGCGCCTTCAGCGCCGCCTGGGCCTCCTTGTGCTTGGGCTCCAGAACCAGGGCGCGGCGGAATGCCTTCTCCGCTGTGACCTTGTCGCCCATGGCCTGATAGATCTGCCCCAGCCGCCAATGCGCTCCTGCCCGATAATTGGTGCCGCCGATCCAGGCCGATCCCGACAGGAAGCGCAGCAGCGAATCACGCCCGGCCTCCAGCCTTTGTCCGGTCACCGCCGTGGCCCGCCCGCGCTGGTACAGCGTGAACGTATCGGCCGGGTCCAGTGCCGCCGCCTTGTCGAGTGCGGCGAACGCCGCGTCATTGTCACCCAGCCGGCCCAGGCGCGTGCCGGCCCCGGCCAGGTCGGATGCATCGGTCAGCTTGGCCACCGCCTCCATCAGGCGGGCCTTGCCACCGGCCTCATCCTCATTGCTGAACGCCTGATTCGCCCGCAACAGCAGATACTGGCCCTCGTCCAGCGGCTGCATCTGCCGGATCGCCGCTTCCGCCTTTTCCTTGTCGCCACCGGCGATCGACGGTGCGACCAGATGGAACTGCGCCACGCAGTTGATGGCCGGGATGCTGCGCGGATCGCGCGTCCGCTCCCCCTCGCACAGCGACAGCAGGTCCGCCGCCGCCGACTTCTTGGAGAACAGCGAGGCATCATCGATGCGCCGCGTGGCCAGCACCATCCGCGCCTCCAGCACCGCGCGGTCGTCGGGCGTCTCGGCCGCCAGCTTGGCCCCCAGGGGCAGTCCGGCCTCGAAATCGCCGAAGCGCTGATAGACCAGCAGCAGGTCGCGCGCCGCCGCCTTGTCGCCGGGATCGGCCGCCAGACGATCCTTCAGCGGCTTGGCCGCCACCTCTTGCCGGTCATCGGGTTCGACCAGGGCGGCATAGTCGGCGGGGACGGTCTGGGCATTGGCGACGCCAGCCGAAGCCAGCAGAACCAGCGTGGCCGCGAACGGGATGAAACCCAACCCCGGGAAGCCAGGCTTCCCGGGGTTGGGTACGGCGGCGACTGCCGCCGCGCCACCCATGCGGCGTAGCCAAGCCCACGGATGTGGGCGCCGGCGACTGAGGTCCGGTGATCGGAAACGATCACCGGAAACGGATATACGACGCATGGGTTCGTCCGAAAAGGTTAAGCGGGATTAACGATTTGGCCGGTCGCTGTGGCGGATTGATGGCGTTATGGTTCCAATTCCGCGATCATTGGTGGTGCAGGTCCGCCATGCCTTGGCAAGCGCCGCGCCCGTGGCTATGGTCCCCCCCTTCCCAGGCCATACACCCATGATAATGACCGCCCCAGTCCGCCCGACCGACACCTCCCCCGACCTGTTGACGGGCTTCCTGCGCCAGCAATCCCCCGGCCGCGAGCCGCCTGTGCCCCTGTGGCTGGAGGCTGACGGGCTGCCCGACGTGCCGCGCCGGCTGCTGGCCCATGACCATGGCATGACGGCGACGCTGGAGGCGTTCTGGGGCGAACAGATGCGTCTGTCCGTGCTGCACACCGAAGAGGTGGGCACACTGCTGCGCCGCCACGTCCTGCTGTCCGGCGCCGACAGCGGCACGCCGGCCGAACTGGGGCTGATCGAGATTCGTCTGGACGCACTGCCGCCCGGCGCCCTGTTCGCGGTGCGTCAGCGGCGCATCCCGTTCGGCGCCATCCTGTCGGCCTGCGGTGTGGGTTTCAAAAGCCGGCCCGCCGGCTTCCTGCGTCTGGTCGCCAACGAGGACCTGTCGCGCCTGCTGCGCGTCACACCGGGTGCCGCCATCCATGGCCGCGCCACCACCCTGTTCGCCCAGACCGACGGCAAGGTCCTGGCCAATGCCGTGGAACTACTGAGCGGACACCAGCCGGGGTAATGCCAACCGGAGGCGCCTGGCCCATGCGGTTATAGGCCGGCGACCGCCGGCCCGCACCTCATGGCGCGCAAGCCAAGCCCACGGATGTGGGCGCCCGGCGCCTGAGGGAACAAAAACTATCTCCTCAACACCACCGCCGCCGACGCCACACCGAAGCCCAGCGACACCAGCGCGATCAGGAAGGACAGCCAGAAGGCCATCCGCACCTCACCCAGCGAGGCATCCATATAGGTCTGGTACTGGGCGATGACCGGGTCGTTGGTGCGCGCCGCCGGCACTTCCGCCGCCAGCACGCCGTCCTGCTGGACCTTCCAGTTGGCATCCACCCCGGCACCCAACCGCACCGACCGTGTCACCGCCTCGAACCCGTCGGCCAGGGCCGCATGGGTTTCGCGGATGCGCGTGGCCCGTTCCGGATCGACGGGGTCCAGTGCCGCACCCAGCCGGTCGGCCAGGGCACGGAATTCCGGGACGCGGGCATCCAGGCGCTGGCCCGTCTTCTCCCGCGTCGGTTCGTCGAAGATCATCAGCAGCGCATCACGCTGCAGGGCGCGGCTGGTGGAACGCAGTTCCCCGGCCGCCGCCAGCACCTCCTGGGCATGGTCCAGCCCGCGCAGAGCCGGCCGGACCAACAGCAGGCCGGTGGCCAGAAGGGCCACCAGTACCGGAACAAGACCCGCCGCCAAGGCCGGCAGAATACGACCGCGCGGCTGTTCCAGGTCCCAGAAAGGCTTACTCATCAAACACAGCTCCAGTCATACCGGCGGTCATCATCCATGACCGCCGGAGGCCAGCGACCGCTGGCCCGCCGCACGTGCGGCGTAAGCCAAGCGGCCGGATGGCCGCGCCCGGCGCCTGAGGGAACCGGAAAGTGAGTCCTGCTTCTACCCGATCCAGCTGCTGTCCGCAGCCGTGAAGATGCGGCCTTCCGCCAGACCCCAGCCCAGCAGATGCACCAGCGGGTTCATCCCCGCCGCCGCGATGTCCGGATGTCGTTCCAGGTACGCACTGACATCGAAGGATGCCGAAGGATCGCGCGCTTCCCGCCACCCATTGTTCATGAAATGGTCCAGCGCCCGCACCCCGGCGGCCTTCACATCCGGGTTCTGTTCCAGATACCAGTTGGCATCGAACAGGGCCGTGGGGCTGCGCCCCTCCGCCTTTCCGTGCAGCGTGTAGTGCTGATAGCCGTTGCGGAACACGCCCGCGGCCACCGCCGCCGCCACGTCGGGATTGACCGCCAGATAGCCCTGCTCGCTGTAGCCCAGCGGCAGGTTGGCCGACATCGCCTCTTCCATGCCGGTGATCAGCAGCACGCGGTCGGAGAGATACAGGAACTCCACATTGGCCAGTTCGCTGACGATGGGGTTGCCCCAGGCCTTCACCCCCATGGCCACCGACCCATTGGCCATGCGGGCCAGATAGAGCTGGTCGATGGTCAGGTTCAAGCCCACGGCATCGACACCCGCCCCGCCATCCAGCAGATCCGGCCCGCCATTGCCCACCAGCCGGTCGGCACCGGCACCACCGCGCAGCGTGTCGCCATACATACTGCCGACCAGCAGGTCGTTGCCGGACGTGCCCTGGGGAATGTCGGTGGTGCGATAGCCGATGCCACCCGGCACCGCCACGAAACGCGACAGGTCGAAGCTGCCCTTCAGATCGACGGCAGCATCGTACCCGGCCTTGCTGTCCAGCCCGATCATGACGCGCACGCCGCCATCGATGGCCTGCACATGCACCTGCCCGTCGGTCAGGCCGGCACCATTGCCCTGACCGATGGCGGACACGGCCTTGACCTGCAAGTACTGCCCCACATAAGTGGCGAAGGTCAGCATGTCGCCCTGGGCGAAGTCGGTGACCGTATCGACCGTATCGAATTCCGGCGCGTGGAATTCGAAATGGTCCTGCCCGGTGCCGCCGGTCAGGATGTCGGCGCCCTTGCCGCCCATCAGCGTGTCGTTGCCGCCGCCGCCATTCAGCGTGTCGGCGCCATCACCGCCATACATCACCTCCTGGCGCGAGGAGCCGGTGACATTGTCGGCCAGGGCCGAGCCTTCCACCCAGGCGCGCTCGATATTGCGCAGGATGTCGGTGCCCTGGTCGCTGGTCAGCGTGCCTTCGCCGATGATGATTGCCGCGACCGGCGCGGTGGTGGCATTGATGCGGTGATAGAGGATGTCGTCGCCATCGCCGCCATCCAGCGTATCGTCGCCCAGCCCGCCTTCCAGCACGTCGTCGCTGGCACCGCCCAGCAGGATATCGGCCCCCGGCCCGCCATGCAGTTCATCGATGCCGTCACCACCCGACAGGCTGTCATCGCCGGCATCGCCATTGAGGATGTCACTGCCACCACCGCCATTCAGCGTGTCGTTGCCCGTGGTGCCGTTCAGATTGTCGTCGGTATTGCCGCCATTGATGACGGAGCCGGCCGCAGCCGCCGCAGAGAGGATCATATTGCCCACCCATTCCCGGAACGGCCCCCCGCTCCAGGTGATGCACCCCTGCCCGCGCAACCTAGGAAACACCGGCAGGGATGGCAAGCCTATTCACGTGAAGGCGGGGCCGGGGGTGGCGCCCGTCTTCACAATGGAAACCACGTCAGCCGACCCAGCCCCCGTCGGCGGCGGTGATGATCCGCCCCTCGCCCATGCCCCAGCCGATGAAATGCACCAGCGGGTTCATGCCGGCACCCGCCACATCGGGATTGCGCTCCAGATAGGCGGAGGTATCAAAGGCCGCCGACGGGTCGCGCCCTTCCCGCCAGCCATGATTGACATAATGATCCAGCGCCGTCGTCCATCCCTGCGCCACGGCCGCCGCCACGTCGGGATTGCGCGTCAAGTACCAGTCCACGTCGAACAGCACGGAAGCGGACCGCGCCTCCCCCTTGCCGAAAGCCATGTAATGGCCCAGCCCGCTGGCGAAGCCACCGGCGGCGACGGCGGCGGCCACGTCGGGATTGGCGGCCAGATAGCCCTGTTCGCTGAATCCCAGCGGCAGGCCGGCACCGGGCGCCTGCGTGGCGGCCGGGGTCAGCACCACGACACGGTCGGTAAGATAGAGCAGTTCCACATCGCTCAGCCGGTCGGTGACGGCCACGCCCGCCTCGTTCGTGGTGACCAGGGTGCTGCCATCGGCCTGGCGGGCGATGGTGACATTGGCGAAGCTGGCCTTCATGCTGGCCGCATCGATCCCCAGCCCGCCGGTCAGCGTGTCCGCACCGGCCCCGCCGAACAGGCGGTCGTCGCCGGCGCCACCCGACAGCGTGTCGGAAAAGCGGCTGCCCGTCAGCAGGTCGTCGCCCGCCGTACCCGTCAGGTTGCGGGGCGTGGCCAGGCGCACCTGCCCGCCCACCGCCTCGAAATCACCCAGCACGAAATTACCGGACAGGTCCACGCCCATGTCGTAGCCGGCGGTGCCGTCCAGCCCGACCAGCACGCGCACACCGCCCGTGATGGCCTGCACCTGCGCCTGCCCGGCCAGCAGGCCGGCACCGTTGCCCGCCGATACGGCACTGATGGGCAGCGACACCCACTGGCCCGACTGGCTTTGATGGAAGACCAGGGCGTCATCGGTGGAGAAATCGGTGATCAGATCGTACCCGCCGACATCCGGCCCGTAGAACCAGAACTGGTCCTGGCCCGTCCCGCCGGTCAGCCTGTCGAGATTGGCGCCACCGATGATCGTGTCGTTGCCGCCGCCGCCATTGATCGTGTCGATGCCGGTCAGCCCGTCCAGCCGTTCCGGACGGTCGCTGCCGACAAGGCTGTCATTGAACCGGGCGCCGGACAGGTTCACCTGTTCGATACCGATCAGCGTGTCGGTCTCCAGCCCCGTCACCACGATGCTGTCGGCATTGATGGTGATGGTCAGAAGCGCGTTGTCATTGACGCGATGGTCGAAGACGACGATGTCGTATCCCGCCCCGCCATCCAGCGTGTCGTTCCCGGCCCCACCGTTCAGCGTGTCGTCATCGGCGGTCCCGGTCAGCCGTTCGGCATTGGCCGTACCGGTCAGGGTGCGGCCGGGGGCGGCCTGGGGGCGGCCAAGGGGAAGATGGTCGGCCATGGGTCACAGCTCCTGCACTTCGATGACGCCGGGGATGGATTTGAACGCCCCCCGGCTGGCGGCATTGATCGATACGGCCCCGGGGATGGCGATCTCCACCTCGCGCAGCGCGTCCAGCTCCACCGCTAGGGTGACCTTGCCCCGCCCGGCCGGCAGCCGACCCAGGGTAGTCTTGATGGCCGGTACGGCATGCACATCATCCAGCAGGATGCGCAGGCCCGCCGCGCTCTTGGAGACCTCGTCCTCCAGCGACAGCACGCCATGGCAGGTCAGGCGCATCTCCTCGCCATTCTTCTGCGCATCGACGGACAGCAGCACCGCGCGACCCGCCTCCAGCATCTCCCGGCTCTGGGCCAGCGTCTCGGCGAACAGCGTCACCTCGAAGACGCCGGACGCATCGGATAGCGTTACGAAAGCGAAACGATTGCCGCTTTTTGCGGTTCGTTCCTGTTTGGCAACAATAATGCCAGCCAGTTTGAACCGGGTGGACTTGGCGTCGCGCATCTGCCGTGGCAGGTCGGCAAACTTCACCACCTTCATCCGCGCCATGGCCGGGGCGAAACTGTCCAGCGGGTGGGCCGACAGATAGAACCCGATAGCCTCGAATTCGTGCCGCAGCTTTTCCAGCGGTTCCCAGTCCGGCACCTTGGGCAGGTCGGGCGCCTTCATCGCCTCCGATCCGCCGAACAGGTTCCCCATGCCGCTGTCACGCTGCTGCGCCTCCGCCTGGGCGTAGCGGACCACGGTTTCCAGGCCTGCGAAAAGCTGCTGGCGGTTGCGGTTCATGCTGTCGAAAGCACCCGCGCAGACCAGCTTTTCCAGCATGCGCTTGTTCAAGGCCGAACTGTCGACGCGGCGGGCGAAATCGAAAATGTCCTTGAACGGGCCGTTGGCCGCGCGCTCCCGCACCACCAGTTCCATGGCCTGCGGGCCCACGCCCTTCACGGCGGCCAGGGCATAGCGCACGGCGCGGCTGCCATCGGCCAGCGTCTCCACCCGGAAGCGCGGTTCCGAGGCGTTGACATCGGGCGGCAGCAGCCGGATGCCCAGCCGCACCAGTTCCTGACGGAACTGGTTCAGCTTGTCGGTATTGCCCATATCGTAGGTCATGGTCGCCGCCATGAACTCGACCGGGTAATTGGCCTTCATGAAGGCCGTCTGATAGGCGACCAGCGCGTATGCAGCGGCGTGCGACTTGTTGAAGCCGTATCCGGCGAACTTGTTCACCTGGTCGAAGATCAGGCCGGACTGTTCCTCCGGCACGGCCAGTTTTTCGGCCGAACCGCTGATGAACTTGGCCCGTTCCTTCTCCATCTCCTCCTTGATCTTCTTGCCCATGGCGCGGCGCAGAAGATCGGCGCCACCCAGCGAATAGCCGGCCAGGACCTGGGCGATCTGCATCACCTGTTCCTGATAGACCATGATGCCGAAGGTTTCCTCCAGGATGGGCTGGAGCGACGGATGCAGATAGTCCGGCTTCTCCTGCCCGAACTTCACCTTGATGTATTTGGGGATATTATCCATCGGGCCGGGACGGTAGAGCGACACCAGCGCGATGATGTCCTCGATCCGGTTCGGTTTCATGCGGCGCAGCACGTCGCGCATGCCCGAACTTTCCAGCTGGAAGATGCCGGCACTCTCGGCCCGCCCCAGGATGGAATAGGATTTGGCATCCTCCATATCCAGGTCCAGCAGGTCCAGTTCCGGCCCCAGGTCCCGCACATGGTCCACAGCCGTCTTCAGCACGGTCAGCGTCTTCAGGCCCAGGAAGTCGAACTTCACCAGCCCGGCCAGTTCCACATATTTCATGTTGAACTGGGTGACCGGCATGTCGGACCGCGGGTCTCGATACATCGGCACCAACTGGTCCAGCGGCCGGTCGCCGATCACCACACCGGCGGCATGGGTCGATGCGTGGCGGTACAGACCCTCCAGACGCAGCGCGATGGTCAGCAGGCGATCCACCGTCTCATCCCCGCGCCGCATCTCCTGCAATTGCGGCTCCCCGTCCAGGGCCTGTTGCAGGGTCACCGGATTGGCGGGGTTGTTGGGGATCAGCTTGCAGATACGGTCCACCTGGCCATAGGGCATCTGCAAGGTGCGCCCCACGTCGCGCACGACCGCGCGGGCCTGCAGCTTACCGAAGGTGATGATCTGCCCGACCTTGTCGATGCCGTACTTGCCCTGGACGTACTTGATCACCTCTTCGCGCCGGTCCTGGCAGAAATCGATATCGAAGTCGGGCATCGATACGCGTTCGGGGTTCAGGAAGCGCTCGAACAGCAATCCGTAACGGATGGGGTCCAGATCGGTGATCAGCAGCGACCAGGCCACCAGCGACCCCGCACCCGAACCACGCCCCGGACCCACGGGAATGCCCTGGTCCTTGGCCCATTTGATGAAGTCCGACACGATCAGGAAGTAGCCGGGGAACTTCATCTTGATGATCGTATCCAGCTCGAAATCCAGCCGGGCACGGTATTCCTTCTCGATCCTCTTCTTCTCGTCCTCCGCCATGCCGCTGGTATAGACATATTTGTTCAGGCGGAAGGTCAGGCCGTCATGGGCCTGGGCGCGCAGTTCGTCCGGTTCCTCGCGGCCATTGGCGCTGGCAAACGGCGGCAGGATCGGATTGACCTTGCGCGGCATGTAGGCACAGCGCCGGGCGATCGTGACCGTATTGTCCACCGCCTCCGGCAGGTCGGCGAACAGCTCCCGCATCTCGGCCGGCGACTTGAAATAATGGTGGGGGGAAACGCGGCGGCGCTCCTCCTGCATCACATAGGCGCCGTCGGCGATGCAGAGCAGCACATCGTGCGCCTCGTACATGTCGGCGGACGCATAATAGGCATCGTTGGTAGCGACCAGCGGAATGTCGTGGGCATAGGCAAGGTCGAGCAGGTCCGGCTCCACCTTCGCTTCCGCCTGGGCCAGCGGCCCCTCGACATGGCGCATCAGCTCGATATAGAGCCGGCCGGGGAACAGCGCCTTCAGCTTTTCAAGCAGGTCCAGCGCATGCGGCTTCTGCCCGTCCAGCAGCAGGCGGTTCAGCCCGCCGCCGGTACCGCCGGTCAGGCAGATCAACCCGTCGCTCAGGCCCGCCATATCGTCCAGCGACACTTGCGGCAGCAGCCCCGTCTCCGTCTGCATGAAGGCGACGGAGACCAGGCGCATCAGGTTGCGATAGCCCTGCTCGGATTGCACCAGCAGCACCAGCTGGTCCGCCCCCGGACCCATCACCCGCCCGCCCACCTTCTTCTGCGGGCCGAACGGTGTGATCCACATCTGGCAGCCGATGATCGGCTGGATACCGTCATCCGACGCCGCCATGGCGAATTCCAGGCCGCCGAACAGGTTGCCCGTATCGGTGACGGCGACCGCCGGATAGCCGTGCTTCTTGCACAGCTTCACCAGTTCCTTGGTCTTGATCGCCCCTTCGGCCAGCGAATAGGCGGAATGGACACGCAGATGGATGAAACCGGGATCGGCGGACATGGAATTTCCGGCGGCGGGACGGGACAGGCGACCTTAGCGCGGATGGGGGACGGATTGCGACTCTGTCGGCTGCCTATTACCTGCCATGTAATCGACAGAACCCCTTTGCCCATGTGACAAATCCCCACCACCCCAGCCCAGGTCCCGCCATGCCCAGCCCGCTTCCCCGCCGCCGCGTCAACAATGCCGAGGCTTTCGGGCCGCTGCTGAAGCGCTGGCGCGCCTCGCGCGGGATCAGCCAGCTGGACCTGGCGCTCACCTGCAATACCAGCCAGCGGCACCTGTCCTTCCTGGAATCGGGCCGGTCGCGGCCGTCGCGGGGCATGGTGTTGCAACTGGCCACGGCCCTGTCGGTGCCGCTGCGCCACCAGAACGCCCTGATGCTGGCCGCCGGCTTCGCCCCGGCCTGGGACAATTCCCCGCTGGAGGCACCGGAAATGGCACCGGTGAAGGCGGCCATCACCCATATGCTGGACACCCAGGCGCCGTTTCCCGCCGTGGTCGTGGACCGGCACTACAACCTGATCCAGGCCAATGCCGGTGCCCAGCGCCTGCTGGGCTTCCTGGCCGGCCCCGCCATCGCCAGCCTCCCCAATCCCAACCTCGTCCGCCTGCTGCTGTCGCCCGACATGCGGCATCTGGTGGAGAATTGGGAAGAGGTGGCGGCCTGGATGATCCGGCGCATCAAGGGGGAGGCACTGCTGGAGGACCCGTTGCAGACGGCGAACCAGGACCCGTTCGCTGATCTGCTGGCTGATCCCGCCCTGGCCGGGCTGGCCACTCCCTTCACCGATGGCGCCCCCGACGCGCCCACGCTCTATACCCGCTTCACCAAGGACGGGGTGCGGCTCTGCCTGTTCTCCATCATCGCCATGGTGGGCACGCCCCTGGACGCGGGGCTGCAGAACCTGCGGGTGGAACTGTTCTATCCGGCGGATGAGGCGACGACGGCCTGGTTCCGCGCGTCACCTGACATCGCCTTCCCGCATCCGCGTCTGGCATCGCCCTTGCTCTTTCCCGGATGAACCCAGGAAAGCGACGGGGGTTGTTGCATTCCGCATCGCCCCCTGCACCTAACCCAATGAACATTGCATGGAACGTGCTGTTTATGTCACAGTGCCGGCGAATCGGGCAAAAATTGCCCAGTTGACACCGCCATTCTTCACGAGATGGATGCAAAGCTCCTCGTAAAGGCGGGAAAACGCTGTACTTTGTGGCCTGAAGCGCCCTTGCCTGACAGGAGTTGATCGACGTGGAGTCGTTTCTGCAAACCTTGCGGAATCTCGGCACCCTGCGCCTGGCGGGGATCGGGGCCGCCGTTCTGATCACCATCGGCGCCATCGTCTTCTTCGCCGGACAATGGTCCACGCCGGCCCTGTCGCTGCTTTATACCGACCTGACGCCCGCCGATGGCGGCGCCATCGTGCAGCAGCTGGAAGCGCAGCAGATCCCCTACAAGGCGTCGCCCGACGGCACCCGCATCGAGGTGCCGGCCGAACAGGTGGGCCGCCTGCGCATGATGCTGGCCCAGCAGGGCATCCCCAGCGGCGGCAGCGTCGGCAACGAGATTTTCAATCAGCCGGAAGGGCTGGGCACCACCGCCTTCATGCAGCAGATGCAGCAGCTGCGCGCCAAGGAGGGGGAGCTTGTCCGCTCCATCCAGACCTTGCAGCAGGTGCAGGCCGCCCGCGTGCAGCTGGTGCTGCCCAAGCGCGAACTGTTCGCGCGGCAAGCGCAGACCGCCACCGCGTCGATCCTGTTGAAGCTGAAGCCCGGCCATCCCTTGTCCAAGGAACAGGTCGCGGCCATCCAGCAGCTGGTCTCCACCGCCGTACCGCAGCTGGAACCGGCCAACGTCTCCATCGTCGATGACAAGGGCAATCTCCTGTCGCGCGGCCTGCGTCCCAACACGCCGGAGGCCATGGCCGCCAGTGCGGAGGAACGCCGCCTGGCGCGCGAACGCGAACTGAGCCAGACGATCGAGGAACTGCTGGGCCGGTCCGTCGGCCATGGCCGCGTGCAGGCACAGGTGTCGGTCGAGATGGATTTCGACCGCATCACCACCAACAGCGAGACCTTCGACCCCGAAGGCCAGGTGGTGCGCGGCACCCAGTCGATCACCGAGAACAGCGAGGCCAACAACCGCGACGGCGTCGATCCCGTCACCGTGGCCAACAACCTGCCCAATGCCGATGGCGCCAACAACATCGCCGGCGGCAACAGCGAGAAGAAGAACCGTTCCGAAGAGACGGTGAATTACGAAATTTCCAAGACCACCAAGGTGCATGAGCGCGAGACGGGCCAGATCCGCCGCCTGTCGGTCGCCGTGCTGGTGGACGGCACCTACACCACGGCCGCCGACGGCACCCGCACCTACACGCCACGCAGCGAGGCCGAGCTGGCGCAGTTGCAGCGGCTGGTGCAGTCGGCCGCCGGCGTCGACCCCTCGCGTGGCGACAATGTCGAAGTGATCTCCATGCAGTTCTCGCGGCCGGAGGATGAGCTGGCGGGCCTGGAAGAGACGATCTTCGGCATGCCCAAGGCCGACGTGATCCGCATCGCCGAGACGCTGATCCTGGCCATTGTCGCCATCCTGGTGATCCTGCTGGTCATCAAGCCGCTGGTCACCCGCGCGCTCGACCGCTCGCCGCAGCTGGATGAGGAGCCCGATCTTCTGTCCGATGGCAGCGGCATGCCGCAGCTGGCCGGCCCCGGCGGCGGTGCATTGGCCCGCGAACTGGCCATGGAGGCGGCCCAGGCCAACGAGGAGCTGGAGCAGATGATCGACATCAACCGGGTCGACGGCCGCGTCCGCGCCTCCTCGCTGCGCAAGGTGGGCGAGATCGTGGAGAAGCATCCGGAAGAGGCCGTGTCGATCATCCGCAACTGGCTCTATCAGGAAAATTGAGGCGGCTGATCCATGGCCACCATCCAGAAGTTCCTTTTCGAGCAGGATTTCGAAGACGGGTTCGGCAACCCGGCGGGCAAGGCTGCCGCCATGCCGGAGCCGGAGCCCGAACCCGATTTGCCGCCGGCACCGCCCCCTCCCCCGCCGCCGCCCACCTTCAGCCTGGAACAGCTCCAGCAACAGGTGCGGCTGGCCAAGGAGCAGACCCGCGCTGCCGCCTTGGCCGAGGGGATCGAGCAGGGCAAGGCCCAGGCCGAAACCCAGGACCAGCAGGAACTCGCCGCCGCCTTGCGCGCCGTGGAGAACAGCCTGAAGCAGCTGGTCAATGTCCAGAACAGTCAGGCGCAGCTGCGGCAGGAGAACACCGCCCGCATCGCGCTGGCCATCATGCGCAAGCTGTGGCCGGGCCTGGTGGAACGCCAGGGCCTGACCGAGATCGAGGGCGTGATCGCCAGCTTCCTGGAGGAACTGGTGGAGGAGCCCAAGCTGGCCTTCCGCGTCAATGAACGCTGGTTCGACGAGCTGCGCGGCCGTATCGGCGACATGGCCATGCGCCACGGCTTCGGCGGGCAGGTCAATGTCCTGGCCGACCCCAAGCTGCGCGAGATGGATGTGAAGGTCGACTGGACCGCCGGCGGGGCGGAGCGGGACGTCGCCCGCCTGTGGGCGGAGATCGAACGGCTGTCCGGCGACCTGCTGGCCGATTTCCCCGGCGGTCCCAACCAGGTGATGGCCGCCCCCCGGCGGGAGGCGGCACTGTGAACATGAACGACATGACATCCGGGAACGGGAACTGAGATGGCTGCCAAAGACGACATGTCGTTGAGCGATTTCGAGAATGGCCGCGGTGGCGGCGGGGAGCTGGAAGCGCTGCCCGTCGTGAAGGACCTCGAGTCCGTCTATGACATCCCCGTGCAGATTTCCGCCGTGCTGGGCAAGACCAACATGCAGGTCAGCACCCTGATGCGCCTGAACAAGGGTGCGGTGGTGGAACTTGACCGCAAGGTGGGCGAGGCCATCGACATCTATGTGAACAACCGGCTGGTGGCGCGCGGCGAAGTGGTGGTCGTGGAAGACCGGCTGGGCGTGACCATGACCGAAATCATCAAGACCGAACGCGCGTGAGGCCATGAACGACCGCGCCCCCGCCCGCAACCGACCGGCCGCACCGCCGCCACCGCCACCGCCTCCCGCGGCGGCCCCGGCGCCCGTGCCGCCGCCGGCCAAGGCCCCACCCCTGCCACGCATGCGCCGCCGGCTCGACCTGGCCACCATCGTCGGCCTGTCGTCGGGTCTGTTGCTGGTGCTGGCAGCACTGACCATGGGTGGTGGCGGGATCGCGTCCTTCATCGACGTGCCATCGATACTGATCGTGCTGGGCGGCACGGCCGCCATCACCAGCATCTCCTTCTCCCCGTCCGACATGAAGGCGGCGGGCAAGGCCCTGTCCTCCACCATGGTGGCCAGCACGCCCGACCCGCGCGCCGCGGCGCAGACGGCCCTGTCGCTGGCGGAATTCGCCCGGCGCGGCGGGCCGCTGGGCCTGCAGCCGCTGATCAAATCCACCCGCACCTGGCCGGTCCTGTCCAAGGCCGTGGAACTGATCGTGGATGGTCTGCCGGCCGATGATGCCGAACGCATCCTGCGCACGGAGATCGAGGCCAATCTGGCCCGGTCGCGCACGGCATCGGCTGTGATGCGGCGTGCGGCGGAGGTGGCGCCGGCCATGGGCCTGATCGGCACGCTGGTCGGTCTGGTGCAGATGCTGGGCAACCTGTCCGATCCCTCCACCGTGGGGCCGGCCATGGCCGTGGCGCTGATCACCACCTTCTACGGCGCCATCCTGGGCTCCATGGTCTTCTCCCCCATCGCCGCCAAGATCGACCGCAATGCGGAGCAGGAGGCACTGGTGGACGGGCTCTATCTGCTGGCTGCCGGATCGGTGGCGCGACAGGAAAATCCGCGCCGGCTCGAGGTGCTGATCAATACCGTGCTGCCGCCGGAACATCGCGTGGCGGCCTATCAATGACTGCGTATTTCGAATTGAACGACCGGACCGGTGAGTGAAAGGGTAGGACGATGCGTCTTCTGATCGTGGGAACACTCGAAGGCTATATCAGCGCCGCCGGCAAGATCGCGCTCCAGAAGGGCGCGAAGGTCGCGCATACCGACAGTATCGATGGGGCGTTGAACGCCCTGCGCACCGGTCAGGGCGCCGATCTGGTGATGATCGACGTGAAGCTGGATGTGCGCATCCTGGTCGACCAGCTGAAGAACGAACGCTTCGCCGTGCCCGTCGTCGCCTGCGGCGTGGGCACCGATGCCCAGGCCGCCGTGAAGGCCATCCGGGCCGGTGCGAAGGAATACATCCCCCTGCCGCCCGACGCGAACCTGATCGCCGCCGTGCTGGAGGCTGTGGCCGAGGAAAGCCACGCCATCGTCAGCCGCGACCCGGCCATGGCCGCCACCCTGGGCCTGGCCGACCAGATCGCACCCAGCGACGCATCCGTCCTGATCACCGGGGAAAGCGGCACGGGTAAGGAACTGATGGCCCGCTACCTGCATCGCAAGAGCCGGCGGTCGGGCGCGCCCTTCGTGTCGGTCAACTGCGCCGCCATCCCCGAAAACCTGCTGGAAAGCGAGCTGTTCGGCCATGAGAAGGGCGCCTTCACCGGTGCGGTCGCAAGGCGCATCGGCAAGTTCGAGGAGGCCAATGGCGGCACCCTGCTGCTGGACGAAATCTCGGAAATGGACCTGCGCCTGCAGGCCAAGCTCTTGCGTGCCATCCAGGAACGGGTGATCGACCGGGTGGGCGGCAACACGCCGGTCAAGGTCGATATCCGCATCCTGGCCACCTCCAACCGCGACATGCTGTCGGAAGCCAAGGCCGGGCGGTTCCGCGAGGATTTGTATTTCCGCCTGAACGTGGTCAGTCTGGCCCTGCCGCCGCTGCGCGACCGGCCGCATGACATCGCGCTGCTGGCCCAGCATTTCGCCACCAAATATTCCGAAGCCAACGGCCTGCCCGAACGCAATGTCGGCCCCGTGGCCATGGCCATGCTGCAATCCCATCACTGGCGCGGCAATGTGCGCGAGCTGGAAAACACCATGCATCGCGCCGTGCTGCTGTCGCGCGGCACGGAGATCGGAACCGACGCCATCCTTCTGACCGGCGCCGAACCCGGCTATGCGCCGCAGCCGGCCCCGGCACCCCAGCCCGCCCCCGCCGCCTATCAGCCGCCCCCGCCGCCGGCCATGCCCGGCGCCTCGCGCGCGGCCAGTTCCTACGGCAACGCCTCGATCTATTCGCCGCAGCCTTACGCGCCGCAGCCCTATCCCCCCCCGCCGCCGGCCCCGGTGATCCCGGTGGCCGAACCCGGCAACGCCTTCGTTCCGGGGGCTGGTTCCGCCACCCAGGCGCTGGTCGGCCGTACCGTGGCGGATGTGGAGCGTGACCTTATCATCGATACCCTTAAGCATACGCTGGGCAACCGCACGCATGCCGCCAATATCCTGGGTATTTCCATCCGCACCCTGCGCAACAAGCTGAAGGAATACAGCGAGGACGGCGTGCCCGTGCCGCCGCCGGCCGGCGGGGTGGAGGATGACCGCGCGGTGGGGTGAGCCTGCCATTGATGTGATTGCCCAACCCAAGCCCGTGATCAGGACCAAGACCACCACCCCATGACCGACCAACCGCAGACCAACATCGGCTCAGCCCAGGATGCCCTGCGCCTCATCGGCCAGTCGCTGAAACGCGGCGAGGTGGGGTTTGCGCTGGCCATCCTGACCATCGTGGTGGTCCTGATCATTCCCCTGCCCACGTTCCTGCTGGATGTGGGCCTGACCATTTCGTTCGCGTTCTCCGTCCTGATCCTGATGGTGGTGCTGTCGATCCAGAAGCCGCTGGAATTCAGCTCCTTCCCCACCATCCTGCTGGTCAGCACCATGCTGCGCCTGGCGCTCAACCTCGCGTCGACGCGCCTGATCCTGGGCCATGGGCATGAAGGGGTGAACGCCGCCGGCCACGTCATCGCGACGTTCGGCCAGTTCATCATGGGCGGCAATTTCATCATCGGCGTGACCGTGTTCGGCATCCTGATGCTGGTGAATTTCAGCGTCATCACCAAGGGTTCGGGCCGTATCGCCGAAGTGGCGGCCCGTTTCACCCTGGACGCCATGCCCGGCAAGCAGATGGCCATCGACGCCGACCTGTCGGCGGGCCTGATCGAGGAAAGCGAAGCCCGCAAGCGCCGCAAGGAACTGGAGGATGAAAGCCAGTTCTTCGGCGCCATGGACGGTGCGTCCAAGTTCGTGCGCGGCGATGCCGTGGCCGGCCTGGTCATCACCTTCATCAACATCATCGTCGGCATGATCATCGGCATCGGCCAGAAGGAGATGGAGTTCCTGGAGGCCGGCCAGACCTACACGCTGCTGACCGTCGGT
Source organism: Niveispirillum sp. KHB5.9 (assembly GCF_048066115.1). NCBI lineage: Bacteria > Pseudomonadati > Pseudomonadota > Alphaproteobacteria > Rhodospirillales > Azospirillaceae > Niveispirillum > Niveispirillum sp. KHB5.9. The sequence continues at coordinate 91,805 of NZ_JBLTYX010000009.1, forward strand.
GACGGCCTGGTGTCGCAGATCCCGGCCCTGCTGGTCTCGCTGGCCGCCGGTCTGATGGTGTCGAAGTCGGGTTCCACCGGCTCCACCGACAAGGCGGTGTTCGGACAGCTGACATTCTATCCAACAGCATTGGGCCTGACGGCCGGCGTGGTTCTGGCCATCGGCCTGCTGCCCGGCATGCCGAAGATCCCGTTCGGGCTGCTGGCCATCGGCCTGGCCGCCGCCGCCTATTACCTGCCCAAGACCAAGATGATGCGCGAGGCGATGGAGGCGGAGCAGGAGACGCAGGCCGCCGCCGCGGCCCCCGCCCCCGTGGCGGACGAACCCATTTCCACAGCACTGGCCATCGACCTTGTCCGCCTGGAACTGGGCTATGGCCTGCTGTCGCTGATCAATTCCGAAGCAGGCCACCGCCTGACCGACCAGATCAAGGGCCTGCGCCGGCAGCTGGCGGGTGAGATCGGCATCATCATGCCCGCCGTGCGCATCCAGGATAATCTCCAGCTGCCGCCCAACACCTACCTGATCCGCATCAAGGAGATCGAGGCCGGCCGCGGCGATGTGCGCCCCAACATGCTGCTCTGCATGGACCCGCGTGGCGACCGTATCGGCCTGCCCGGTGAGGCGACGACGGAGCCGACCTTTGGCCTGCCCGCCATGTGGATCGACGGCGCCTATCGCGAGGAGGCCCTGTTCAAGGGCTATACCGTCGTCGATCCGCCGACCGTGGTCACCACGCATCTGACCGAGATCATCAAGGACAATATGGCCGACCTGCTCTCCTACGCGGAGACGCAGAAGCTGCTGGACGAGATGAGCAAGGAGAACCAGAAGCTGGTGGGCGATGTGGTGCCGGCCCAGATCACCATCGGCGGCTTGCAGCGCGTGTTGCAGAACCTGCTGGGCGAGCGTGTGTCGGTGCGCGACCTGCCCACCATCCTGGAGGGTGTGGCGGAGGCGACCGCCTATACCCGCAACATGACCCAGATCACCGAACATGTGCGCGCCCGTCTGGCCCGGCAAATCTCCGACAGCAACACCAACGAGATGGGCTTCATCCCGCTGGTCACCCTTTCCCCGGAATGGGAACAGGCCTTCGCCGAGGCCATCGTGGGCGATGGCGACGAGCGGCAGCTGTCCATGGCACCGTCGCGCCTGCAGCAATTCATCACCGCCGTGCGCCAGTCGTTCGAGAAGTTCGCCATGCAGGGCGAGGCGCCGGTGATGCTGACCTCCCCGCTGATCCGGCCCTTCGTGCGCTCGATCATCGAACGTTTCCGCCCGGCCACCGTGGTGATGTCGCAGAACGAGATCCACCCGAAGGCCAAGATCAAGACGCTGGGGCAGATCTGATGGCGGGGATGCACGACACTATCGTAGGTCAGGTCGAGCCGCAGGCGAGCCCTGACATTTTTCCGACACCGTCGTTTGTCAGGGCTCGGCTTGCGCCTCTACCTGACCTACGGCCGCAGCACGCTAGGGAATTCGCGAAGAACGCTGTAATACTGGTAGCCAGGATCAACATGGGCTGGAGGGCCGGGAAGGCGGGGTCGGCATGCGTCTGAAATCGTTCCATGCGCCATCCATGCAGGAAGCCATGCAGATGGTCCGCGAGGTGCTGGGCGATGACGCGATCATCGTGGCCACCCGCGAGGAGGAGGGCGTCGGCGTCCGCGTGACCGCGGCCATCGAGGAGGATGAGGGCCTGCTGGCCACCCATGCCCCCGTGGCCGCCCCCAGCCCCCTGCGCTTCATGGAACCGGAGGGGCCGGAGCCGATCGACATCGTCGCCGAGGCATTGCTGCGCCATGGCGTGCCGGCGGAGCTGAACCAGCGGCTGGTCGACAGTCTGGAGGATTTCGACACGCGCGACCCGCTGATGGCCATGGCCGCGGCGCTGGATGCCGTGTTCAACTTCCAGCCCCTGCCCGATGGCCGTTCGCCCCGTCCCGTGATGCTGGTCGGCCCGCCCGGCGGTGGTAAGACCCTGACCGTCGCCAAGCTGTGCGCGCGCTGCGCCCTGCAGAAACGTCCCGTCGGCGTCATCTCCACCGACACGATCCGCGCCGGCGGCATCGAACAGTTGCAGGCCTTCACCCGCGTGCTGAAGCTGCGCCTGATCACGGTGGAGGACCCGCTGGCCCTGTCCGACGCGGTGGAAGTGTCACGGGGGATGGAGCAGGTGCTGATCGACAGTGCCGGCCGCAACCCGTACAACGCGCAGGACATGAAGGACCTGAAGGAATTCATCACCGCGACCGAGGTCGAGCCCGTGCTGGTGCTGCCGGCCGGCCTGGACGCGGTTGAGGCGGTGGAGATCGCCAAGGCCTTCCGCGCCTTAGGCGCCAAGCGCCTGCTGGCCACCCGCATGGATATGGCGCGCCGTTACGGCAGCCTGCTGGTCGCCGCGCACGAGGCTGGCCTGGCTTTTGCAGATGTGAGTGCGACGACAAAAGTTGCCGACGGGCTGACTGCCCTGACGCCGACAATATTGGCCAAGATGATGATGCCGGAACTGCAAGCCGAACAGCGGCGAGCCAAGCAAACGGGGACCCACGCATGACCGACCTGTCCGCGATGATGGCCGCCTCCGCCAATGTCACGCCGCTGCGCCAGCGCAATATCCTGGCCGTCGCCAGCGGCAAGGGCGGCGTCGGCAAGACCTTCTTCTCCATCTCCCTCACGCACGCGCTGAGCAAGCTGGGCCGCAAGACCCTGCTGTTCGACGGCGATCTGGGCCTGGCCAATGTCGATATCCAGCTGGGCCTGATGCCCAAGCGCGACCTGGGCCAGGTGATCGACGGCATGGTGACCCTGGCCGGCTCCACCACCCGCTATCCCGAAGGCGGGTTCGATATCATCGCCGGCCGTTCCGGGTCCGGCAGTCTGGCCAATCTGCCCCCGGCAAAATTGACCCAGCTGCGCAACGACCTGACCGATCTTGCCCGGTCCTACGACAATATCGTCATCGATCTGGGCGCCGGTGTGGATCGCAATGTCCGCACCTTCACCGCCCCCGCCGGCATCTCGCTGGTGGTGACGACGGACGAGCCGACCAGCATCACCGACGCCTATGCCTTCCTGAAACTCTCCTATCAGGCCAATCCCCTGGCCGACCTGCGCATCGTGGTCAACATGGCGCAGACCCGGCTGGAGGGCGACAAGACGTACGAGACGCTGCTGGCCGCCTGCCGCAAGTTCCTGGGGAAATCGCCGCAGCTTGCCGGCATCATCCGTCGCGACATGAAGGTGCGGGAGAGCATCAAGACCCAGACGCCGCTGCTGGTCCGCTCCCCTACCTCCGACGCCGCGCATGACATCATGGCGCTGGCGCAGAAGCTGACGGCCGGCTGATCCGGCGGGCGGGCCGCATCCCATGTCCGCCCCCCTTCCCCCCGGCATCGCCGCCGCGAGTGCCGCCGCCGGCACCTCGCCGCCCACACCCGGCCTCGTCCCGCTGGCCGATGTGCTGATCCGCACTCTTCCGGACAAGCTGGCGGGGCTGGACCGGGCGTTGGTCCTGTCCGGACAGGTCGTGTCGCAGGAGGATGGCAAGGCCACGATCCGCACCGCCGCCGGCGAGGTGGAGGTGGAAACGCCCTCGCCCCTGCCCACCGACCGCCCCGTCACCCTGCGCATCCCGCCGCAGGTACCGGGAACCCCGGCCCGGGCTGCCGCCCTGGCCCCGCCACAGGTGCAGACCCCGGCCCCGCCGGTCGGCACGCCAGCCACCGACAAGGCAACCAGCCCGCAGGCGCCGACCGCGCCGGCACCCCAGCCCCTGCCGCAGATCCAGCCCGGCGCCACCATCGCCGCCATCGTGGTCGCCGCCGCCCAGCCGCGCCCGACCGTTCCACCCCCGGTCAGCACGCCCAACGCCACGGCGGGAAGCACGCCAGCGGATTTGCTGGCCGGCGGGCCGGACAAGCCCCCTTTGCCGACAGCGCCCCCACCGGCGGCAAGTTCCCCGCTCCCCGGTCCACCCGTGGCCGCCCAGCCCCTAACCGCCGCACCTGCCCCCCTCCCGACCACCACCCCGGCACCGGGCGCCAGCCTGCCCCCCCTGGTCGGCCTGCTGGACGAGGTGGCAACGCCAGCCACCCCCTCGCCCCTTCAAACGGGCCCGGTCACGGCACAACCGGTGCCCACCCCACCCCCGGCGACAGGAACCGGCACGATACCGGCCACCCAGCCCGCCCCTTCCCTGCCCCCCCTCCCCGCGGCACCCGCCGAAGCGGCGGAGCCGGCCCCGGCCCGGCAGGAGGTTCGGGCCGACCCCGACGCGGCACGTCTGGCCCGGCTGGCGCGCTACAACATCCCGTCCACCCCATCCTCCGGCCTGTTCGCCTTCCGCGACCTGGACGGTCCGCCCGTGGCGCGGGAACCCATGGTGGAGGCCCGCCTGCGCGGCCCTGCCCCGCCACCACCACCCACGGCACCGGCCACCGGCGGGACACAACCGACACCGGTTCCCCTTCCCGGTCAGCCTTCGGCCCCGCCAGCCACCCCACCACGCGCCGGCGGCGACATCCCGGCCGCCGCCCAGCCCGGCAGCAACCCCACCACCCCCGCACAAGCTGTTCCCCAGGGTGGGGCAGCCCCGGTCGATCTGGCGCGCCTGCGCGACGGCGCCGCCCCCTCCCCACCGACGACACCGCCGACGGGCGGAGAACCCGCACCAAGTCCGCTGCCAAAACCGGGAGCCGGATCGCCGCCGCAGGCCACCCCATCGCCGCCACCGGTTCCGCAGGAAGCGCGCGCCCGCGACGCGGCACCGCCCCCCACCCCCACCGCGCCACCGACGGTACCGCCCCCGGCGACGGATGGCGCCCCCCGTCCCGCCCCGCCGCAGCCCGCCCTTCAGCCGGAACCGGTACAGATCGCCCGCGCCCGCGATCCCCTGCCGCCGTCGCCCCCCACAGCCCCACCGACCGGGGGTGAGCCCAAACCACCCCAGATGCCGGCCCCGCCGGCGCCGGCCGGTCTGGAGCAGACGCCCCCCCAGCAGGTCGCCCGGCTGCGCGACGGCGCACCCCTGTCACCACCGACCGCTCCCCCCACCGGCGGCGATCCCGCCCCGACGCAAGCCCCCCGCCCCACCACCGCACCGCCCCCGGTCCAGGAAGCGCGTGTCCGCGACGCCAACCCGCCTTCCCCGCCGACCGCGCCGCCAACCGGCGGCGATCCGACACCCACGCGACCCACCCAGCCCCTTCCGGAGCCCAACCCCCAGCTGGCCCGCGCCCGTGGCGACGCACCAACCCTGTCACCACCACCGGCACCGACCGCCCCACCGACGGCGGGTGAGCCGACACCCAACCCTGCGCGCCCGGCACAGGCGGCACCGGAACCCGGCATCCAGACCGCCCGCGCCCGCGGCGATGCGCCCGTGGCTGTCCCACCGCCACCACCGACGGCACCGCCCACGACCACACAACCACCCGCCCCATCCCCCACCCGACCGGCCCAGGCCAGCCCGGAACCGGAGATCCAGCTGGCCCGCGCCCGCGGCGACACCCCATCGCCGCCCACGGCACCGCCGACGACCGGCAGCCCCGCTACCGCCCCGACCACACCCCCCCGCCCCGCCCCCCTGCCCAATGGCCAGCCCGTGCAGCTGCGCATCCTGACCGTGGAGACGAACATTCCGCAGCCGGCTGCCGGCAGCAGCATGATGGGCCCGGTCCTGGACCTGCCCGACGCTCCGCCGCCCAACACCATCACCGGCACCCTGGTGGGCAGCACGGCGCAGGGCCAGCCGGTGGTGGCTACGCCGCAAGGCACGCTGGTGCTGCGCGCCCGCACCGACCTGCCGCCCGGCACCAACCTGACCCTGGCGCTGGAGGTGCCGCAGAACCGCGACCTGGCCGGCATGCTGCCGGCACTGGACCCCGCCCAGGGCACGGACTGGCCGGTGATGCGGGAGGTGATGGCGACGCTTCTGGCCGCCGACCCGACCGTGGCCCGCAATGTCGCAGCATCCATCCTGCCGCAGCCGGGCAAGCGCCTGACCACCAACCTGACCTTCTTCCTGGCCGCCTTGCGCGGCGGGGATGCGGCCGGCTGGCTGGGGGGTGAGGCGACGGAGGCGCTGCGGTCACGCGGCGGCAGCCGGTTGCTGGACCGGCTGCGGGAGGATTTCCAGGCGGCTGCAAGGCAGGCGGCGGAGCCCACGCCCGATGGCTGGCGCGCCATGCCCATCCCCTTCGGCACCCCCGATCAGGTGATGCGCGCCCAGCTGCATGTGCGCGGCGCCACCGATCAGGATGGGGAGGATGGACGCGAGGGAGAGGGACGCGGCCCCGCCAAGCGCTTCCTTCTGGACCTGAATTTCACCCGCATCGGGCCGATGCAGCTCGATGGTCTGGTCTGGCCCGGCCGCTTCGACCTGATGATCCGCACGCAAGGCATGCTACCGGCCGAACTGCGCCAGTCGATCGGCACCATCTTCCGCGACAGCCTGGAAAATGTCGGTTTCGCCGGCACCATCGGCTTCCAGACCGGCGCCCATTCCTGGGCCCGTGTCCAGGCGGCCACACGCGGTTCCGGCGTGCGTGCGTGAACAAGATGTCTCATGGCGCAGCCGCAACGCCCCACGCATAGTTAACCAAAATCAGAACGGTTGACCGGGGGAACTTCATGGCGGTGGGGCTGGACGGGCGCCTGGATGGGCGGGACCATCCGCAGCGGGCGCAATTGAATGACGAGCTGCACGCGCGGCCGCATATGCGCATCACCACGCCGGCCCGCCTGACCCATATCGCCCACCTGACGGGGGAGCTGGGGGCCGACCACGCCCATCTGCTGGACCTGTGCCGGGCCGTGGGCCTGCCGCTGCCGGGGGCGGAACTGCGGCAGGTACAGCTGCTGGTCGATGGCCGCACGGTGAAGTGGGAGCGGCATACCGAATTCACCGCCATCACCATCGCCGAGATGGGGCCCGCCGACAGCGCCGACTGGTCCGCCCTGTCGCCGCGTCTGGCCGACTGGACGGCCCGTCTTCCCGGACTGCGGCTGGTCGCCTGCCATTTGCGGCTGGAAGCCGATGCGGAACCGCGCCACGGCCCGGAAAGCCTGGCCGCCATCTTCCCGCGCGGGGAGTTGCTGGGCAGCGAGGTGGCGGGTGGGGAGGCTTTGGTCTGGACCGATTTCCGCCTCTGCCCCGACGGCTTCACCCGTATCCTGGTCCGTGACAAGGGCCTGTCGCCCAGCCATGCCGGCCGCGTGGTGCAGCGCCTGCTGGAGATCGAGACCTACCGGATGACGGCCCTGCTGGGCCTGCCCCTGGCACGCGAGGCGGGGCCGGAACTGGCCAGCCTGGAACAGCGGCTGGAGGGCATCGTCACCCGCACCGCCACCGCCCGCGACATGGCGGAGGAACATGGGCTCTTGGATGCGCTGACCCGTCTGGCGGCGGAGGCCGAAACCCTGTCGGCCCATTGCCGCTACCGGTTCGGCGCCACCATGGCCTATGCGGAGCTGGTGGAACGCCGCGTCGAGGAGCTGCGGGAGGAACGCATCCCCGGCCTTCAGCGCCTGGGCGTCTTCCTGGAACGCCGCTTCCGCCCCGCCGTGCGGACGTGTGAGGCGGTGTCGCGCCGTCAGGCCGAACTGGCCGCCGGCATCAGCCGCGCCAGCAGCCTGCTGCGCACCCGTGTGGACGTTCAGCGCGCCGAACAGAATGCCGAAATCCTGAAAAGCCTGGAAGCCCGCGCCCGCACCCAGCTGCGCATCCAGGAGGCGGTGGAAGGCCTGTCGGTCTTCGCCATCTCCTATTACCTGCTGGGGCTGGTGAAATATGTGGTGGAGGGGCTGCCCACCATCGCCGGCCTGCCGCCCAAGGCGCTGATGACCGGCATCGCCGTGCCCACCGTGGTGGCCGCCGTGTGGATCGGCGTGCGGCGACTGCGGCGCGCGGTGACGGCGGAAGATTAGGAAAAGCTAATATATTTTAAATATTTTATTGTTTCCGATTTCTATTTTAATTGTATTTGGAAGATCATTACGGTATGGAACAAATATCAATCTAAATTCCCTCTGCCATGAAAAAGATTTATCTTTTACAAAAGGAGAAACACTACCAATGTCCACCTCTTCATATTTTCCAGATATTGTCCTATAATTTACTATACCACCACTCATTCTATGAAATATTTCTGAAAATACTCTCTTATCTCCATCCACATCCACAAGGCCAACTTTAACTAAAGCCTCTGATAGATTTCGAATACTTTCTACACCTAATGCTATAGAGTCAACGTACTGCACTTCCGAATACTTATTCCACATTTGGCGCAGCAGCGGCAGCGGACCAAGGGATGCACACCAAATAAATACGTCCGGCATCAATGATTCAAATCTTACGTTTTTCAACAGAATATCGTCGTTGCCCCCCGCCGGAATGGCCAGCATGCCCGAATTTCCTCCAGGTTTACGACCAAATACATGCATACCACCTGGAGCATTTGGCGCTAAGTCCGCTGAATGAATTCTGTCAATAAAAGCATTGGCTTTCCCCTCCATCGGATCGCCTATCCATTTTCTTTCAAGAGATCTATAATAGCTTAATTTACGAATTTGCACAGACCCAGAGGTAAAATATTTTTCGTCGCCAGGGGATACGAATTTATACAAATCAACAAGACCAATCTCCAATCTATGCTTCGGAGATATAGAATATATACTACATTCGTGATCCGATTCTGATTCAGAGACACTCCACTGGAGAAAGCTTCCGAATTCTGAATAAAAATACTCGCTCATTTTATATCACCCCATATGCGCGATTTCCCGGCCGCGATGGTTCTCCGACAGGAAGCGCAGCCAGTCGGGCTTGCCCACCGCGTGCTTGGCATAGACCTCGCGCAGCGCCTCCAGCAGTTCCGCCCGCCGGCCCAGCATGTCGCCGCCGATCTCCAGCATGCGCAGGTTGGGCCAGGCCTGGGGCCGGATGCGCACCACCTCCGCCAATGCCTCTCCAGCATGCCGGTCTGGGCGGGCCTGGGCCAGGATCAGGGTCATGGCGGCGGTGGAACGGGAAATGCCCATATGGCAATGGACCAGCAGATGGTCGCCCGCCACCGCCTTGTCGGTCAGACGCCGGCCGAAATGCAGCACATTTTCCAGATCGCGCGCCACCGGCGCCGTCTGGTCGGGCAGTTCCTCCACGATATCGTGGAAGCGCAGGTCGATGCGGTCATGCGGGCCGTAATCATCGAATTCGATCAGCGGCTCACGCGTCGGGTCCAGGATGGAGACCAAGTGCGTGACCCCGGCGGCGGCATGGGATGGCAATTCCTGGATGCCGCAAACGGTCAGGCGATAGGGAACGAAGGATGGAAGCGACAAGTCATTTCTCCGGTTCACCCGGCCTCTCCCCCTTGGGGGGCGTCGGCAGGGCGGTGATGCTGCGGATCAGGATGCGCTGGCCATCGACACCGACATGGCCCCAATTGGCACACAGCATGCCGTCGCTGCGCGGGATGAAAGCCAATTGTGCCTGGCTGCCGACATTCAAGGTGACGGCCGACAGGCTGAGTTCGACGCGGTAGCGGCGGCTGGCACCCAGGGTGACGATCAGGATACGGTCACCTTCCGACGTCCAGCCATTGATGCGGCGTGATTCGATACAGGTTTCCCGGCCGGTCACGGCATCGGGTTGGCCTTCCTGGGCCGGCACCGGCCCAACGCCCAGCAGGGCCAGCATCCCCAACAGGATATGGCGACGCATGATGCGTCCTCCTTCCAAGCTCTCTCTCGCCCCATGCGCCCATGGTGACGCCAGATCGCGGCCGGATCAAGGTTCGCCACCACGGCCGCGCCAGACCGTGATCGACCTTATGGCGAACCAGCGCCCGCCGACCACGACATGGCCGACCGCGGCGCAAAGCTGCCGGTCGGTGCGCGGCACGAAGGAGACCGCCCCTTGCAGGCGCAGATCCTCCTCCGGCAGCAGGCCATCCAGCCGCACGCGATAATAATCGCCGGGGCCGATGGCGATCAGGATGCTGTCATGGTCGATGAAGGACCAGCTGCCGATGCGGTTGGCATCGACACATTGCCAGACCGGCGGCGGCTGGCTGGCGGCATGCGCCGCACCGGCCCCCGTGAGGCACAGCACAACAAGAATGGCGGCGAGACGAGCCATGGCCCGCACTCCAGCACCCCACCCCCCTGTTCAACAGGTGGGCATGCGCCGGCAACCGGAAAAGCCGCACCCATCGCAGGGGCGCGCCATCAGTCATGCATCATGTTCGGGAGAGGGGGGAAGGTTGGTGGGCGCACAAGGACTCGAACCTTGGACCCGCTGATTAAGAGTCAGCTGCTCTACCAACTGAGCTATGCGCCCAACCTTCGTCAGCGAAACCAGGGTGGATTGGTGGGCGCACAAGGACTCGAACCTTGGACCCGCTGATTAAGAGTCAGCTGCTCTACCAACTGAGCTATGCGCCCAATCCACATCCGCCGTTTCGCGGCCCGCCAGGGCGTTCACCGTGGCGAGGCGCGCTGTTTAGCAAAGCTCCCTGCCCTTGTCGACAGGTTTGATGACAGGTTTGGTGTTTTTTTGAACGACCGAGCCCCGCGCTTCGATCATGCCTCACAAATCGCCCAGGCCCCGCCGCGACATGCGCACATCGCGATGCACATGCACCGACATCAGCAGCCCGAAACCCACCATCACCGCCAAGGTCGCCGTCCCACCATAGGAGATCAGCGGCAGCGGCACGCCCACCACGGGGATCAGGCCCATGATCATGGCGACATTGATGAACAGGTACAGGAACAGGTTGACCGTCAGCCCCAGCGCCAGCAGCCGCCCATATTGGTGCCGGCAACGCCCGGCGATGATGAAGCCGAACAGCAGCATCAGGCAGTACAGCACCAGGAAGCTGATCGACCCGACCAGCCCGAATTCCTCCGCCAGCATGGTGAAGATGAAGTCGGTCTGCTTTTCCGGCAGGAAATTCAGATGGCTCTGCGTGCCCTGCAGGAACCCCTTGCCCATCAACCCGCCGGACCCGAAGGCGATCTTCGACTGGGTGATGTGATAGCCGGTACCCAGCGGGTCGCTGTCGGGGTTCAGGAAGGTCTCCACCCGGTCGCGCTGATAATCATGCAGTGCGAATTCCCAGCCCAGCGGGATGGCGATCATCACGGCAACGATGATCAGCGCGAATTTCCACCAGCGCACGCCCGACAGGAAGAACATCGCGCCCGACGCCATGATCAGCATCAGCGAGGTACCCAGGTTGGGCTGGGCCAGCACCAGGGCCACCGGCGCCCCGACGATGGCCAGCGGCACCAGCAGGAACGGGATACGGCCCGTATCCTCCAGCGAGGCGCCATGGAAATAGCGGGCCAGCGCCATGACCAGCGTGACCTTCATGATCTCCGACGGCTGCAATTGCACGAAACCCAGATCGATCCAGCGCTGCGCCCCCTTGCCCATCGACCCGAACAGGTCCACGCCGATCAGCAGCACCATGACCAGCCCATAGAGCGGGTAGGTCATCTTCATCCACACCCGGATGTCGATCATGGCGATGAACAACATCAGCGCCAGACCGACACCGAAGCGCAGCATCTGGCGCGAGGCCCAGGGGTCGATCTGGCCATTGGCCGCCGAATAGAGCATGGCGAAGCCGACACAAGCCACCAGGGTGACCAGGAACACAAAGGACCAGGGGATCTGGGCCAGCTTCTCGGTAAAGGAAAGCGCGCCGCTGTCGGCGGAAACGTCGAGCGTCACGGCGGTCCTCCCGTCGGGTCCTGCGGTGCCGGCGTGGTGTCGGTGGCCGGTGGCGGCTGCTGCGCCACCGTGGCCCGCGCCGCCTCCAGCATCTGGCATTCCAGCAGGATGTCGCGGGCGATGGGAGCGGCCACGGAACCGCCGCCGCCGCCATGCTCCACCAGCACGGCGCAGGCATATTTGGGCGCATGCACGGGCGCGAAGGCCACGAATAAAGCGTGGTCGCGCTCGCGCCAGGGCAGGTTCTCGTTCTTGATGACGCCGGAATTACGCTCCGCCATGGAGATGCGGCGGACCTGGGCGCTGCCCGACTTGCCCGCCATCTCCATCCCCGGCACATTGATGCGGGCGCGATAGCCGGTGCCGCCGGGCACATTGGTCACGGCATTCATGCCTTTCAGCACCGTGGCCAGGTTCTCCGGCTTCACATCAATGGTTGGCCAATCCGTCGTCTCGTTGAACTGGCCCTCAATGGATTTCAGCAGATGCGGCTGCACCGCCTTGCCACTGGCCAGCCGCGCCGTCATCACCGCCAGCTGCAACGGCGTGGTCAGGACATAGCCCTGGCCCATGGAGGCGATCAGCGTCTCACCCTGGTGCCAGGGCTGTTTCAGCGTCGCGCGCTTCCATTTCGGATCCGGAATAAGGCCCGGCCGCTCGCCCGGCAGCTCCAGCCCGACCCGGCTGCCCAGCCCGAACCGGCGGGCCATCTCGGCGATGCGGTCCATGCCGATACGACCGGCAATGTCGTAGAAATACACGTCGCAGCTGTTCATCAGCGCGCCGACCATGTCCTGCGTGCCGTGCCCGCCGCGCCGCCAGCAATGGAACCGGTGGCTGCCCAGCTCCATATGGCCAGGGCAGAACACCCGATGCTCGGCATTGATGATGCCCGATTCCAGCGCCGCCAGCGCCGTCAGCATCTTGAAGGTCGATCCCGGCGGATATTGCCCGGCGATGGCCTTGTTGATCAGCGGCGTGCGCTCATCCTTCAGCAGCGCCTGATAGGGCTCGTACCCGATGCCCATGGCGAACTGGTTGGGATCGAAGCTGGGGCTGGAACACAGCGCCTGGATGCCGCCGGTATGCACATCCATGACGATGGCCGCCGCACTCTCCTCCGCCGACAGGCGCTGGTGCATGTAATGCTGCAATTTGGCATCGATGGTCAGCGCCACCTCGCGCCCCGGCTGGCCGGGATCGCGCGACAGCTCGCGGATGACGCGGCCGACCGCATTCACCTCCAGCTGCCGGTTGCCGGCCGACCCGCGCAGGGCCGTGTCGTACTGCTTCTCGATCCCGCCCTTGCCGACCTTGAAACCCGGCAGGGTCAGCAGCGGGTCGGTCGACCCCTCCACATCCTTCTCCGCCGCCGCCCCGACATAGCCCAGCACATGGCTCAACGCCTCGCCGAACGGATAGGAGCGGACCTGGCCGACATCGATGGACACGCCCGGCAGGTCGGGCAGGTTCACCTCGATCGCCGCCACCTGATCCCAGGTCAGGTTCTCCTTGATGGTGATCGGCGCGAAGGAACGTGACCGCTGGATATCGCGCTGGATGCGGCGTTCATCCACCTCGGTCAGCGGGATCAGCTTGCCCACCTCGTCCAGGATCTGCTGCACGTCGCCGGCGCGTTCGGACACGATGATGGTGCTGAAATTCTGCTCGTTCACCGCCAGCGGCACGCCGAACCGGTCGGTGATCAGGCCACGCGGCGGCGCCACCAGCCGCAGGGAAATGCGGTTATCCTCCGCCAGCACCGTGTACCGGTCGCTCTCCACTATCTGGAGATAGTACAGCCGGCCCATCAGCGTGACGACGGCAGCGCCCTGCAACCCGCCCAGCACGATGGTGCGGCGGGACAGCATGCGCTGCCGTTCGGCATCCCGGTCAAAGGCCGACATGGATCAAAACCTCAACTCAAATAGGCGCGGTGCAACCGTTGCAGCAGCCAGGCCATCAGCGGGAACAATGCCACGCCCAGCAGGGCCTGCACCAGTACCGGACGCGCATCCAGCAGGCTGGCGGTCATCAGGGCGAACACGGCCCATTGTACCGCGCCCGACCCCGCCGCCACCAACCCGAAACCGATCCACAGCATCAGGAAGGACCGGCCCAGGAAGAAGCGGCGCTGGGTGATGAGCAGCCAATAGGCCAGGACCAGCACCATGGACGTCATGCCGATGGGCGTGCCGCCGATCAGGTCCTGCAGCAGCCCGATGGCGAAGACCACCATGGGGCGTAGCAGATCCGGCCGATGGATGACCCAGTAGAACAGGCACATCAGCATCAGCGGCACCGTCACCATGGCATATCCAGGCAACGGCAAGGGCACCATCCCGACCAGCATGGCCAGGACCGTGACGCTGAAGGGCACCAGGTTGCGTGCCGTACGATCGAGTTGGGAAAGCATTCCGCCGGCCAAAGCCGTGGTCCTCACTTCATCGCGCCCGGCTGTGCCGCTTCGGCGGCCACACCGCCATTGGTGCCGAAATCGACCACCTGCACATGCTCGATACGGGACAGATCGGCGATGGGCATCACCCGCGGCTTGCCATCGGCCCCCATCTCGACAATGCCCACCGGCAGGCCGGGCGGGAACAGGCCGCCATGGCCGGAGGTGAAGACGCGCTCACCTTGCGTCACCTCGCTGTTGGGCGGCAGGTACGTGAGCAGCGGATGGTCGGAATTGTCACCGGCCAGCATGGCGCGCTGACGGCTGGTTTCCAGCACCACGGGGATGCGGGCGTTCAGATCGGTGATCAACAGCACGCGCGACGACCAGTCGCCCACCTGCACGATACGCCCGACCAGCCCCTGACCCGACATCACCGCCTGCCCGCGTTCCACCCCCTCGCGCACGCCGACCGTGACCACGACGGTGCGCACGAAGGCGCCGCCGGGATCACCGACGACACGGCCCGTCACCACACGCGCAGCGGGATCGGGCTTGTAGGACAGAAGCGAGCGCAGGGAACGGTTCTCCGCATCCAGGCGCAGCGTCGCCTGTTCCCACTGCCGCAGGCGCGCATTCTCTTCCCGCAGGCGGGCATTCTCGTCATGCAGGTCGACAAGCTGGCGGAAATATTCAAGCCCGTCGGCCACGCTGGCGGCCGGGCGGGACATGACATTCAGCACGGGGGAAACGGCGTCGGTGACGCGCGTGCGGGCCTGTTCGACGGCCGTGCCATTGACATGGCCGATCATCATCAGGGCGATGGCCGCCAGGATCAGCAGCGGGAAGTAGAATCGCTGCACCATCCCCCACAGGGGGGCCGCGATACGTACGACGGATCCGCTATTGCGTGTCTTCACCGGGGATTGGTGTCCCGTGGTCGGGTAACCCGCCATAACGACGGGTTACGGTACAATATGAAACTAACGCTTCAACGCGATGCTGTAAATATCGGATTGCTATACGCTATCCGTCAGTACATGCGGATCAGCACGTTGCGCAGGCTTTCCTCTTCCAGCGCCCGGCCCGACCCCAGCGCCACACAGGACAGCGGATCGTCGGCGATGGACACCGGCAGGCCGGTGGCATGGCGCAGGACATAGTCCAGGTTGGCCAGCAGCGCGCCGCCACCGGTCAGCACGATGCCCTTGTCCACGATGTCGGCGGCCAGTTCCGGAGCGGTGTGCTCCAGGGCGACCTTGACCGCCTCAATGATCTGGCTGACGGGCTCGGCCAGGCTCTCGGCGATCTGGCGCTCGCTCATCACCAGTTCCTTGGGAACGCCGTTCATCAGGTCGCGGCCCTTGATCTCCATGACGCGGCCTTCGCCATCTTCCGGCGGGCAGGCGGAACCGATTTCCTTCTTGATGCGCTCGGCCGAACCCTCACCCACCAGCAGGTTATGGTGACGGCGGATATAGCCGATGATGGCCTCGTCCATCTTGTCGCCGCCGACGCGGGCGGAACGAGCATGGACGGTGCCGTTCAGCGACAGAACGGCCACTTCCGTGGTGCCGCCGCCGATATCGACGACCATGCTGCCCGTCGGCTCGGTCACCGGCAGGCCGGCGCCGATGGCGGCGGCCATGGGTTCCTCGATCAGGGAGACGCGGCGCGCACCGGCGGCCTCCGCACTCTCCTGGATGGCACGGCGTTCGACGGCGGTGGAGCCGGACGGCACGCAGATGACGATTTCCGGGCTGGCGAAGCTGCGGCGGTTATGAACCTTGCGGATGAAATGCTTGATCATCTCTTCCGCGACTTCGAAATCGGCGATGACGCCGTCGCGCAGCGGACGGATGGCCTGGATGTTGCCGGGCGTACGGCCAAGCATCAGCTTGGCCTCGTCACCCACGGCCAGGACCTGCTTCTTGCCCCGCAGGTCGCGGATGGCGACCACCGACGGTTCATTGAGGACGATGCCGCGACCCTTCACATAGACCAGCGTATTGGCCGTGCCAAGGTCGATCGCCATGTCGGCGGAGAACATACCGAGCAGGTTTGAAAACATGGGTGAAACGTATCTCTAGCGATGTCCGGATTTTGCCGCCCTTGGTGCGGTCGGACCCCGGATATGCCGAACCGCGTTTGTTGCATAGACCATTTGGGGCCGGACCCTCAAGCCTTGAAAGCCACCGGCATGGAATTTGTACCCGCTTTCGCGCTGCGCTGCCGCATGGCGGCTGTCCGCGCCCCATATGGCGGCTACCCTGGGTAAGCGACCCTCAAACATCATGGCGAAATCATGGCAAAACCCCCGCCGGTAGGGTTTCCGGCGGGGGTTTGACTCAAGTCGCGGATTCGGAGTCGAGGTTAGGCCGACAGCGCCACCGGCGCCGTCTTCAGCCGCTTGGTGATCAGCTTGTTCAACGCATGGACATAGGCTCGCGCACTGGCCACCAGCGTGTCGGCATCCGCCCCCTGCCCGTTCACGGTCTTACCTTCCTCTTCCAGGCGCACCGTCACCTCCGCCTGGGCATCGGTGCCCTGGGTCACGGCGTGCACCTGGTAAAGCTGCAATTTGGCTTCATGCGGGAAGGCCAGCTTCAGGGCGTTGAACACCGCATCCACCGGGCCGTTGCCGAAGGCCACCACCGGCGGGATAGGCCGACCGTCGATTTCCAGCTCCAGCACGGCATGCTGCGGCCCGCGCGAGCCGGCGACGACATGCAGCGCTTGGAAACGAACACGGTCATGCTGGCGGCCGACCTCGTCATCCATGATGGCGACGATGTCCTCGTCATAGATGTCCTTCTTGCGGTCGGCCAGATCCTTGAAGCGGCCGAACGCGTCGTTGATCGAATTCTCGCCCAGATCGTCATAGCCAAGCTCCTTCAGCTTGGCGCGGAAGGCGGCGCGGCCGGAATGCTTGCCCATGACCAGTGACGACCGGTTCAGACCCACCGATTCCGGAGTCATGATCTCATAGGTCTCGGCATGCTTCAGCATACCGTCCTGATGGATGCCGCTCTCATGGGCGAAGGCGTTGGCGCCGACGATGGCCTTGTTGGGCTGCACCTGGAAGCCGGTAATGGTGGAAACCAGGCGGGAGATGCGGGTGATATGCTCGGTCTTGATACCCGTGGTGCAGCCGATCAGGTCGTGGCGCGTGCGCAGCGCCATGACGATCTCTTCCAGCGACGCATTGCCCGCGCGCTCGCCCAACCCGTTGATGGTGCATTCCACCTGCCGCACGCCCACGCCGATGCCGGCCAGCGAATTGGCCACGGCCAGGCCCAGGTCGTTATGGCAATGGACGGAGAAGATGGCCTTGTCCGAATTGGGGACGCGGGTCATCACGTCCTTGAACATGGCAGCATATTCCTCCGGCAGGGCATAGCCCACCGTGTCGGGGATGTTGATGGTGGTGGCGCCGGCCTTGATGGCGGCCTCCACCGTGCGGCACAGGAAGTCGCGATCGGAGCGCGAGCCATCCTGGGCCGACCATTCCACATCATCGGTCAGGTTGCGGGCATAGCCGACATAATCGATGGTGCGCTGGAGCACCTCCTCCTCCGTCATCTTCAACATGTAGTTCATGTGGACGGGGCTGGTGGAGATGAAGGTGTGGATGCGCTTGCGCTGCGCCAGTTGCAACGCCTCGGCCGCGCGGTCGATATCGGCGCGCGAGGTGCGGGCCAATGCTGCGATCACCGAATTCTTCACGGTGCGCGCCACTTCACGCACCGCCTCGAAATCACCGTTGGACGCGATGGGGAACCCGGCCTCGATCACGTCGACGCCCATTTCCTCCAGCACGGTGGCGATGCGCAGCTTTTCTTCCAGGTTCATGGAACAGCCGGGGGCCTGCTCGCCATCACGCAGGGTGGTGTCGAAAATGATGACGCGGTTGCTGTCGCTGGTGATGCTGCTCATGTCCTGGTCCCTTGGGCATATCGGGCGCGGTCCTGTCAGGTACGGCGCCGATAGATCGAATTGTGATGCGAGCCTCAATCGGCGCCGGTGCGGCACCTTGTCCCCTGATCGCGGGCCGTACCGCGGCGAAGGCGGCACGACATCGGGCGCTCAGGGGGAAACTAGTCGTAGGGTGGCGGCCAGGACGGGGCGGCCGCTGCCGATGGAGTACACGCGCAAAGCGACAGCACGGGCGGATGCGCCCGTCATGTCCTGCTTCTGCGTCGTCTGGTCTGCCGCCATCCCGGGGGGACCTGTCCATCCTGAAGTGGTGGAGCCGGCGGGAACACCGACAGCTCGTTGCTTGTTTCGGTTTTAAGGCGAAATCACGCGTCCGGCAAGATGCTTCGCGTGGAAGAAACGCAAAGGCTCCATGCCATTGGCGATTGGGTGCGGCGCAGCACAGCGATGATCTCCGCCCCCTATACATTGACAGAAGACACCCCATTGTCTAGCGATGGGGCGGGTCACGCTCCCGAGCAGAAGGTCAGGTTCATGAATTTCCTCAGTGCGGTCGGTCGTGCCACCCTGAACTTCCTGGAGGCGGCGGGGCGTCTGGCCCTGTTCACGCTCACGGCGCTGATGCATTGCCTGCGCCCGCCCTTCTATTTCCGGCATATCGGCCGGCAGATGGTGGAGATCGGCTATTACAGCCTGCCCGTCGTCGGCCTGACCGCCGTGTTCACCGGCATGGTGCTGGCCCTGCAAAGCTATAGCGGCTTCTCCCGCTTCTCCGCCGAAAGCGCCATAGCCACCGTGGTCGTGTTGTCGATCACCCGCGAACTGGGGCCGGTGCTGGCGGGCCTGATGGTGGCCGGCCGCATCGGGGCCGCCATGGCGGCGGAGCTGGGCACCATGCGCGTCACCGAACAGGTGGACGCGCTGACCACGCTGTCGACCAACCCGTTCAAATATCTGGTCGTGCCGCGCCTGCTGGCCGGCACCGCCATGCTGCCGCTGCTGGTGCTGGTGGCCGACATCATCGGCGTGTTCGGCGGCTATCTGGTCGCCGTCTACCGGCTGGATTTCAACGCCGCCAGCTATATCAACAATACCTGGCAGTATCTGGAATTCATGGATGTGGTGTCCGGTCTGGTGAAGGCCGCCTGCTTCGGCTTCGTCATCTCCCTGATGGGCTGCTACCACGGCTACAACTCGCGCGGCGGGGCGCAGGGTGTGGGTGCCGCCACCACCAATGCCGTGGTGTCCGCCTCCATCCTCATCCTGGTCATGAACTATCTGCTGACGGGGATCTTCTTCTCATGAGCATGCCGCCGCTGGAGCTGACCCAAGACATGGACGTGCCCAAGATCGCGCTGAAGGGCGTGAAGAAGGCGTTCGGGCCCAAAGTGGTGCTGGACGGCGTGGATCTGGAGGTGGCGCGCGGCGAAAGCGTCGTCATCATCGGCGGATCGGGCACCGGCAAGTCCGTGCTGCTGAAAAGCATCCTGGGCATCCTGCAGCCCGATGCCGGCACCATCCGCATCGATGGTGAGGACACGACCCATATCGGCGGCCGCGACCGTGAACGCGCCATGGCCAAGTTCGGCATGCTGTTCCAGGGCGCGGCCCTGTTCGACAGCCTGCCCGTCTGGGAAAACGTCGCCTTCGGCCTGATCCAGGGGGAGCAGCGCCTGGGCCGCAAGGAGGCCAAGGAGCGGGCGGTGGCCACTTTGGGTGCCGTGGGCCTGAGCCCCGATGTCGCAGATCTGTCGCCCTCAGAACTGTCGGGCGGCATGCAGAAGCGCGTGGGCCTGGCCCGCGCCATCTGTACAAGGCCGGAGATCATCTTCTTCGACGAACCGACGACGGGCCTGGACCCGATCATGGCCGACGTGATCAACGACCTGATCGTGAAATGCGTGAAGGATCTGGGCGCCACGGCCCTGTCCATCACCCATGACATGGCCAGCGCCCGCAAGATCGCCGACCGCATCGCCATGCTCTACAAGGGCAAGCTGATCTGGGTGGGCCCGGTGTCGGAGATCGATAATTCCGGCAACGAATATGTCGACCAGTTCATCCATGGCCGCGCCGAAGGCCCGATCCAGATGCAGATAAGGGCTTTTTGAGTTCCCGCAGACGTCGGGCGGGCGCTCCGCGCCCTTGGCTTACGCGCCACGTGGCGCGGGCCGCCAATCGACGGCCTCCGACGGTCATGGGAAATGACCGTCGGTCAGTTCCCCCTCAATCCTTCGGCACGTTCCCGCGTAACGGAATGAACGGCATCCCCGCGATGTCCATGGCGGCATCGACCAGCGCGTCGTCCTTCTGGTCGAACAGCTGAAGCAGCAGGTTGTCCATCGCCCGCTCCTCCGACTGGCCGCAGTCGGCATAGATGCGGCCGAGCGCTTCCATCTGGAACACGTCCCGCCCTGCCTCGCCGCCACGATAGCCCAGCATCTGGGCCACGCGCATGGCCACCTGGAACGGCGTGAACAGGTGCTTGGGGATATGGGCATGGTCCAGCAGCGCCTTCATCCCATCCCACTTGCCCTCCAGCAGCAGGGCCAGCGCATTGGATTTGCGCACCCGCGACTTGGTGGCGATGGCGGCGGCGAAGAAGTCGAAATCCCCGGCGCACAGCGTGCGCAGCAGCAGCGCCACGCCCAGCCGCCCCTGTTCATGCAGATGCAGGGCCAGGGCACCGGCATCCATGCCGGGACGCGACACGGGCCGCAGCAGGGCCAGCGTGGCGGCATCCCGCCCATGTGCGGCCAGTTCCGCCGCGATCACCGGCGACAGCCGATGACGCTCCACCAGCAGGTCGCGCACCCGGTCCGACACATGCGCCACCAGCCGTTCCACGACGCTGGCCGGCAGTGCGGCACGCCCGGCCAGCGGCTCAGCCACCAGCGGCACATGCGCATAGCGTTCGGCAAGCGACTGGAGCGAGGCATCGGACAGTTCCGCGCCATCATTCCCCGCCAGGGTGGCGATGACGGCCAGGTTGCCGACATCGACCAGGGCACCCGACACGTCCTGCGACAGATGCTTGCGGGCGGCGATGGCCAACTGCTTGTCGGCGTGCCCCTGGCCGATCACCTCCAGCAGCAGGGCATCGGCCATGCCGTCGCCATGGCGCAGCAGCGGGAAGGCCACGGAGGTCAGGTCAAGCGCCAGGTCACGGGCCAGGTCGTCGGACAGGAAGGGGCTGTTATAGATCTGCCAGGCCACCGCCTCGCGCACCTGCTGGATGGCGTCATGCGCCAGCCGGGACAGGAGATCGCGCACCAGCACGCGCTCCCCCTCCCCCAGCAGCGCCTGCTCGGCCGTGCGCATCAGCTTGGACAGAAGCTGGATGCGCGCCTCCGGCGTGCGATCGCCGGCAAGCTGGCGCACATCGGCCGCCGTCAGGGCTGTCGGGCTGTCGTTCTTGCGTTCGCCGGTCATCCGTACCCCGAGCCTTATTCCATGTCGATCGCATCGGCGCGGATGACATCCGCCCATGCCTGTTCCAGTCGGCGCAGCAGCCGGTAGGCCGCCTGCAATTCCGCCGGCCCCTGTCCGTTCAGCGTCAACCCCTCGATATGGGCGGCCTCCACCCGGCGCAATTCCCGGCAAAGGGCGGCCCCGGCCGGCGTCAGCCGCAGATGCGCCGTCCGGCGGTCGCCATCGCCCTCCGCGTCCACCAGGCCCGCCGCCACCAGCGCCTTGAGATTGGCCGCCGCGGCGGCACCCAGGTAATAGCCACGGTCGACCAGTTCACGCACCGTCAGACTGGCCTCGCCGATGGTCAGCAGCATCAGGCCCTGCACCGGCGTCACATGGCTGCTGTCCAGCCGTTCCAGCTCGATCCGGACCACGTCCAGGAACCGGCGGTGCAGGCGTTCCAGCAGGCGCGGCAGGTCATGCATGCCGGCGGTCGGTGACGGCCCGTCATGGCGGCCATCGGTCGCTATCGTCGCGTCCACCCGGGCGTCCTCCCTGTGGCTGCCTTGCCCGTTTGTAGCACCGGCCGGCATCATGCCGCAAAAGCAAAGGCCGGCCACGATGCGCGGCCGGCCTTGCTAATTCGGGGTATATCTCCCGCTGCGGATCAGCGCGGGGCGTTTTCGCCCGGCTTGTTTTCCGTCAGCTTGGGATCGGCGGCAGCGGTCTCATCCTCTTCCTTCATGCCCTTCTTGAAGGCCTTCACGCCCTTGGCCATGTCACCCATGACATTGGGCAACTTACCGGCGCCGAAAACCAGCAGCACGACGACAAGAACAATGATCCAGTGCCAGAGGCTCATGGCGCCCATGGAAATTCTCCAGTTTCACGGCCCGCTTCAACGCGACGCCATAGAGATAGGGAATGTGTCGTCGGTTTGAAAGATATATCCGTGTGACGCTGTGTGGATCAGGCCTGCCCACGCATCTCGAAGCGCACTTCCAGACGCTGGCGCTCCCGCTCCTTGGCCATGGTTTCGGACGGGTGCGGCGGCTTCTCCCCCGCCTGATAGCGCAGGCCGGCCGCATAGCGCAGGGCCGACTGTTCGAACAGCCCGGGGGGAACCGCCTCCACGACCCGCACATCCTGTGGTGCGCCGTCATTGCCGATACGAAACTCGACAATAACACGCCCCTCGCGCCGCAGACGCAGGGCGCGTTCGGGATATTGCAGTCGGGGGCGGAAGAGAGGTTCCAAATCCGACATGGTATGTCCGACGGGACCCGGCGGGCGCGACCGGGAGACGGGGGAAACAGGCTGCTTCCCCGCGTACGGATGGCAGGATGGCAATACGGGACGGGCGGCCGGAGGGCCGCCCGTCCCCTTCTGTCACTTCTTCGCGGCCAGCAGGTTCAGGCGGGCCAGATCGGCCGGACCGTCCGTGGCCTTGATGGCCTTGGCGGTGGCTTCGGCCTTGGACTTCTGACCCAGCGCCAGGTAATAGGTCACCAGACGCAGGCGGGCATCGTCGGGGTTCTTCAGATTGCCCTTGGCGATGGCGGCCTCGGCCAGGGTGACGGCCTTGTCATACTGGCCATAACCGGCATAGGCCTCGGCGACGCGCAGGATCGGGCCGGCATTGGCCCCGCCCAGGGCCTCGGCCTCCGTCTGCGGCAGCGCCTTCTTGTCGTCGGCGACCTGCTTCAGGGCCATGTCCTTCAGGCGCTTGTGACGCTCGCCCTCGGCGCCGTTGCCCAGCAGGCCGGCGGCATAGCCCTTGTCGATGATGGCCTGGGCCTCGCCGGGATTGCCGGCCTGGAGCGACAGCTGCGCCATTTCCATCAGCTCGCCGCCGCTGTCCAGCATGCCCAGATTGTAGCGCAGACGATAAACGTCCAGCGTGAGGCGATCACGGTTGAAGCCCGGCTTGCGCTGCGCACGGTTCAGCAGGTCTTCCCAGTACTTCTTTTCCGGGTACAGGGTGACGATGCGCTCCAGCGTGGAGACATAGCCGGCTTCGTTGTTGTTGGACAGATGCAGGCTGCCTAGGATCTCCAGGTCGCGCTGGGTCGGCTTCTGGCCGGCGCGCTCGCCCGCGGCGATCTTGGCGCTGTATTCCTTGACGGCGTTGGCGTAGTCCTTGCTCTCGAAATAGGCTGCCAGCAGCATGGCGCGGGCCTGGGTCTCGTTGGCCCCCAGCGTGATGGCCTTCTGCGCCCAGCCGATCGTCTTGGGATAGTTCTTGTCGCTCAGATACATCTGCGCCAGCACCAGCGCGTACTGCGACTGCTGTGCGGGCTGCAGGGCGCCGGCCGCGATCAGGCCATCCATGCCCTTCTCCAGTTCCTCGGCATCGCCACCCTGCTGGGCGACCGCAACACGGAACTGAAGGATCATCTGGTTTTCAAACGGCGTGCGGTTGGCAACGGCTTCGGCTTCCTTGATCTTAGCCATCGCCTCCTTGAACTTCTTCTGCTTGACCAGGTCCTGGGCGGCGGTCAGCGGGGTGCCCACTTCGGGGCGGACAGTGTCGCCGGAGCCCTTCTTATCACCGGCCTTCTGCGCAAAGGCTTCAGACGGTGCCATGACGGCGGCGAAGGAGCCGAAGGCCAGGGCCGATCCCAGCAGGGCAACGGTAAAAAGACGGGTGCGGGTCATTGTCTCTATCTCGGTATCGGTCGAACGGGTCGCTTGTCTCTTCAGCGACGGGTCCCATCCGACGGGTTGTCTCACCGGCCAGCCATCTGGCCGCCTGTCGAATGCAATCAGGTCAAGTGGGCAGGTTTAAGGCGGACCTGTGAAGATCCGCCTCGCCCCTTGCCGCTGGTACCGATCAGTCCATGAACTGTTCGTTACCAACCATACCGATCTTGTTCAGGCCGAGCCGCTGAGCGGACGCCAGAACAGCCGCCACATACTTGTACTTAACCAACCGGTTCGGATGCAGATGCACCTCCGGCTGCGGGTCTTGCGCAGCCTTCTGGGTCATCCGCTGCTCCATCTCCTCGCGGCCGCTCAAAACGGCGCCGTTCCAGTACACCGTGCCATCGAAGTCGACTTCGATGGTGATGACCTCTGGCTCGACAACGTTTTCACGCGGCGGGGGCGGACCCGCCGGCATGTCCAGCTTCACCGCGTGGGTCTGCACCGGAATGGTGATGATAAGCATCACCAGCAACACCAGCATCACGTCGATAAGCGGCGTGGTGTTCATTTCCGGAACGACGCCACCATCCTCGGCGCCAGGTCCCACACTCATGCCCATGAGGGCCTCCTATCCTTCTGTCCCGTCGAGGGGACTGAACATCAACGGGTGATGTTCAGCGCCCCGGCAGGAGGCTCGGTGATAAAGCCGATCTTGAGGATGCCGGCCCGCTGGCAGGTCACGACGACCTTGCCAACGAACTCGTACCGCCCTTCCTTGTCACCACGGATGTGGATCTCAGGCTGCGGAACCAGCACCGCCACTTCCTTCATACGCTCGAACAGCGCGTTGTAATCCGGGAGCAGAGTGGCATTCCAATAGATGTTGCCGTCCGGATCGACACCGATCGTCACGTTTTCCGGCTTCGTCACAGTCACCACGTTCACTTCGTTGGGAAGCTGCACGGGGATGGTCTGGATAGCCACCGGAATGGTCAGCAGGAAGATGATCAGCAGAACGAGCATCACGTCCACCAGCGGTGTCGTATTGATTTCCGACACTACTGAATCTTCGTCTTTGGCGCCGACGCTCATTCCCATGATTAGGCGCTCCGAGCGGTCTTGGCCTTCTGGCCAGCGATCAGCAGGGCATGCAGATCGGAGGAGAAGTTGCGCAGACGGTCCATTACCAGCTTGTTGCGACGGGTCAGCCAGTTATAGGCCAGCACGGCGGGCACGGCGACGATCAGACCGATGGCGGTCATGATCAGTGCTTCACCGACGGGACCGGCGACCTTGTCGATCGAGGCCTGACCGGACAGACCGATATTCACCAGCGCGTTCAGAATGCCCCACACCGTACCGAACAGACCGATGAAGGGAGCGGTCGAACCCACCGAAGCCAGGAAGGCCAGGCCGCCCTGCAGACGGGCGTTCACGCCGTCGACCGAACGCTGCAGGGACATCGTCACCCACTCGTGCAGGTCGATATGGTCGGTCAGGGCGCCGTCATGATGCTCGGCGGCGCGCAGGCCGTCTTCCACGATGCCGCGGAAAGCCGAGGTTTCCTTCAGGCGGGTGGCGCCCTCGGCGACCGAGCCGGCCGTCCAGAAGTTCTTCTCGGCAGCCGTGGCCTGGGCCA
This sequence comes from Niveispirillum sp. KHB5.9, assembly GCF_048066115.1. Classification (NCBI taxonomy): domain Bacteria; kingdom Pseudomonadati; phylum Pseudomonadota; class Alphaproteobacteria; order Rhodospirillales; family Azospirillaceae; genus Niveispirillum; species Niveispirillum sp. KHB5.9. Next base: position 117,584 of record NZ_JBLTYX010000009.1, read on the forward strand.
TCAGACGCGACTGCTCGATCAGCTTGACGATCAGGATGTACCAGGTGCCGGCCGACATGATGATCATGAGCACCAGGGTGCTCTTGGCCACGAAGTCACCGTGGGACACGATGGCCTGCAGGCCGTACGGGTTCACGGGCGCTTCGGCATGGGCGTCGGCGGCCGGGGCCTCGGCGGCGGTGGCCGCTTCCGGAGCCGGAGCGGTGGTCGCTTCCGGGGCCGGGGTCGTGGCGGCCGGGGCCGGCTCGGCCGGGGTCGTGGACTGGGCGAAGACCGGGGCCGACAGCGTGGCGGCAACGGCGGCGGCGGCGGCGAGGCGGCTGATGCCCGCCAGGGTGAACAGCTTGTTCATCGTAGCTCTGCTTTCAGACTTACGTGTTTCGATTAAGAGTCGATGCGATGATGATCAGCGCGCATCTTCAAGGCGGAAGGTGAGCGGGACCATACTCGGGATCCAGGCGCCCTGGGGCTTGCCATCGACGGTCGGCGGTTCGCACCTCCACCGGCCACGCTTGGCTTCCTTCATCCAAGCACCATCAAGGCGCTCAAAACCGCTCGACTTCTCGATCGTTCCATCGGTGATGCGGCCGTCGGCGTTGCAGAACAAGCGCATGACGGTCGTACCGGCTTCTTCAAGGCGGATCGACTGAGCCGGATATTCGGGCCGGTTTTTCCCGATGCTCTTGCCATCGATCTTGCCACCCGTCGGCGGGGCCGGCGGGGCTGCCGCCACCTGACGCGGCGGCGGCTGGACCGTCGGCGGCCGTTCGGACGTTGCCGTCGAGATGGCGGACTGCACCGGCGGAGGATTGGCGATCACAACCTCGGGCGGCGGAATGTACGGCGGCGGCGGCGTTTCGAACTTGGGCGGCGGCGGCGGCGGCGGCGTATCCTCGGGCGGCGGGGTGATTTCCTCGACGATTTCCGCCTGGATCGGATCAGCGATCACTTGGACCACTGTCCGAGCCAAGCCGGACATCAACGCGTAAATCACCCCGACATGCAGGAGAACAACTACCGCGACGCCAACCAACCGTCCTGAACTCTGCGGCTCTTGCCGCCGATAAGACGATTGCGACAGGTTGGACATCGGTCGGTCACTCGATCCACAGGGGGATGGGGTTTCCGCCATAGCACACATTAAAGGGCGTGACACCCGCCGGTCTTGGTTAAAGCCGGCTTTTTTTGGTGACAGCCACTCGCCGCGTGCCATGGGCCGGGCCCCGGCGGCACCCCTTTTCCAAACTGGAACAGGAGCATGCCGGGGACATCGGCGTTCGGAGGCGAAGACTTGGGCCTGACCCCTCTCGGGGCGACGGCCGAAGCCATTGTGGGATTGGGCAAAAGCGGATTAGACAGGCGAACCTGGCCGTGCCCAACCGCCAGGTTTATCCGGCGAAAGCCGGCGGGCCGGTCGGGCAACGCCCGGCCTCCCGATGGCGCCCTTCCGGCGTCAAGCCGATGCGAAGGGCGCGGGCCACGTCGCTGCCACGCAGGGGCAGCGCGTAGAACAGGGCGATGGCGACAACGAGCAGGGTGGGCAGGCTGACAGGATCGTCGCCGCCGGCTTCCCGGTCGCGTTTGCCATGGCCGACGGGGCGCGACATGGTGGCCGCCATCTCGACACCGCGATCGGGTGTCTGGCTGGCGGGCAGCGCTTGCCCGGTCAGGAAATTCAGGGTCGGCAGCAGGGGAAGGTTGACGGAAGCAGAACGGTCGCCCCGGAGCAGCAAGCCGCCCTGGACCGTCATGACCAAGAACAAAAGTGCGAGGAGCCCACAGGCCCTTCCGCGCATCATTCGTGCGTCGCCTCCACCAATCGGCCCCAGGGCCGAAACCGGAAGCGACACTCTCACAGCGATGCGGTCAACACAATGCCCTAAAGCGGGATTCCCCCACTATTCTGACCGCGATTGTGTGTAACGGGCGATAAGAGGGGCGTGCGCGGACAGATCGTAACCGGCGGAAGCTGCCGTGCGCAATATTGCGTCGCCGTCCAGCGTCCCGGCTTTCGCTTCTGCGAGCGCCCACAGAATCGTGCAGCGCGTGCCGGATCGGCAATGTGCCAGGACGGGCCCTGGAACGGTGGCCAGGGCGCGACCGAAATCAACCGACAGGGCGTCCAGCGTCGGCCCCGTCGCCGGCATATAGATATAGGTGAGGCCCAGGTCGCGGGCGATACGCGCCGCCTCGGCGGAGGGGAGCTGTCCTGGCTCCTCCCCGTCGGGACGGTTGTTGATGATGGTCCGGAAACCAGCGATGTGCGCGTCGCGGATATCCTGTTCCGTCACCTGCGGCGAGACCGACAGACCATCGACCAGAGGATGTACATCCAAAGCCATGACGACCCCGCGCATTGGTAGTGAAAGCGAGCTACAAATGACCGACCGATAAGGGCGAATTTGTGGCGACGGCGCTAACCCCTTGGTGGAGACCGGGAAAGAGACGCCGCTTTCTTTCGCACTTGCGATGTATAAATAGGCAGTCCGTGTTGCGTCGCAATATGCACTGGCGCAACCCAGCCCGGCCCTTCACGTCGGACATGGCTCCTATCTGGGGATCAACCGGCGATGCGCAAGGGGGCGGCGGCACTGTCGGCGATGCCGCGGGCGCGACGGCGCACGGTGACCAGCAGATCCAGCATGCGCTGGCGCTGATCTTGCGTCAGGTCGCGCAGCAGCTGGTCGTTGATCCCCTGGCGGCGCGGCTGCAGGCGGCGCAGCACTTCCAGCCCTTCCGGCGTGACGCGCAGCAGCTTGCGGCGGCGGTCCTGCGGGTCGTCCTGCTGGCTGATCAGCCCCTTGCGAATCAGCTCCGTCACGGTGGCGGAGATATGCGGGCGCGACAGGCCGCGGGCGGCCGCGATCTCCGAGGAAAAGATGCCGTCATGATTGCGGGCACCGTCCTGGAAATTGGCGTCGCCGGCGACATTCATCAGCACGGTCCATTGCGGGGCGGTCAGGCCGGCATCGGCCAGCATGTCCTCGCACTGGTGGGCGATGATATTGGCCAGGTCCATCAGGTTCAGGGCGATGGCGTCTTCGGCGCGGAAGCGGCAGATGCTGTTCGGCATGGCGTTTGATCCGGTCAATGGTCAATGGATGCTGCATCCTGACCCCGACACGGGGAACACGCATTGACACGGATCAATTAAAGGTTCCGCGATCCAATCATACTGTTGCCATGAAGGATTGGGATTTTCTTGTTCCTCAATCGCCGGCGCCAACATCCGTTGGCTTGGCTTTCGCGGCACGTGCCGCGCGGCGGCAGTCGCCGCCGACAACAACAGGTAAGGCTTGCCTGCTGTTGCTATGTCAGCCGATCCCCTTCTCGATCCAGCCGGCCGTCAGCGCCCGGTTGCTGGACACATCGTCGGGGAAATCCATCTCGCCCCATTCCAGCCCCTGGATGGAGACGGTGCCGACGCTGCCATCGGCCTTGGCGATGGTGTCGATGACCGACAGGTACCAGCGGCGCAGGCCTTCCGGCGTGCGCAGCGTGCGCTCCACTTCCTCGGCGAAGCGGCGCCCGCCCTCGGCGGTGAAGCGCAGGAAGCCGATGCTCTCCCCGTTCACGATCTCCAGCGGCAGGGTCTTGCCGATCTGCTGAAGCTTGCCGTCGGCGTCGGTGCGCACCTTCATGTCGTCGGCGTCGTACCCGTCCTTGGCATCGATGGTCACGGTGATCGGCGCCGTCGCCCGGGTCAGCAGGCGCCTGGCGATCTCCGGCTCGAACAGGGTGTCGCCGTTCAGGATCAGGAAGGCGCCGTTCATCTCCGCCCGTGCCACCCAGCAGCTGGCCGTATTGTCGGCCAGCGCATAGAAGGGATTATAAAGAGTGCGCGTGGTGATGCCCGGCACGTTCATCCCGGCCAGCGCCTCTTCCACCCGGTCGGCACGGAAGCCGGTGACCACCACGGCCTCCGTCACGCCGGCGGCGGCCAGACCCCGGATCTGCCATTCCAGCAGGGAACGGCCCGACAGGTCGATCAGGCATTTCGGCCGGTCTTCCGTCAGGGGCATCAGACGCTTGCCCTGGCCGGCGCTCAGGATGATGGCTTTCACAGCTTGCAGGCTCCAGAGGGGGCGGCCGGTGTCACCCCGGCCTTTCCTTCAAATTGTCGCGGCCCTTGCCGCGATTGGAAAAATGCCGCGGACATTGCCGCGAAAGGGCGGCAATGACAAGCGGCTTCGTGCCCGTCCCTTATTCCCCTGCCCGCCTCAATCCTCCGCCCATTTGCGGACCAGGTTGGACAAGCATTTGGAAAGCAGGTCGAACTCGGCCACCTTGCCATCGCGGTTGAATATCCCCTGCCGCGCCGTATCCAGATCGAACAGCATTTCGCGTTCGGACGCGTCGCGGATGAAGGACCGGATCCACCCTACCGCCACCAGCCGCTGGCCGGAAGTGACCGGCGTCACCCGGTGCAGGGTGGTGGAGGGGTAGAACAGCCCCGCCCCCGCCGGCAGCTTGAACGCCACATCCCCGGCCGACGTCTCCATCACCAGCTCCCCGCCCTCATAGGTATCGGGTTCCGCCAGGAACAGGGTGAAGGACACATCGGTGCGCACGCCACCCATCAGGGCGTCATCGACATGGCTGCCGTAATTCTGCCCACCCGCCGCACGGGCGAACAGGATGGGGCCGAAGCGCCGCGGCCGTGTCGCCATGGCCACCACCGGGTGGCGGCGCACCGCCGCCTCCACCATGGCGCGCAGGTCGCCATGGGCCGGATCGTCGGCCCGCAGCTGCTCATTATCCTTCACCAGCCGCGCATGCCAGCCGGCGGTGGCCAATCCCGGCTGGAACCGGGCCCCGCCCAGCCGCTCCACCATCGACGCCACTTCGTCAGGGCTCAGCACATTGGCGACAGGCAGGATCATTTGCCGAAACTCCCGTGGATCGGATGAATGGTTCCAATTGCGAATGACTTGCAATTTGGCAGCCATCATGGCACGGTCGCCGCCCGCATCACCATATTTTCATGCATGGGAGCCCTGGGTCCATGATCAAGCTTCAAACCCGTCTCTGGGTCGGCGTCGGCCTGTCCGTCCTGGCCGGCAGCGCCGCGATGACGGAGACCGTGGCGTGGGACCAGCCGGGCGCCATTCCCCTGCAGATCGCCCAGGGTGGCGAGGGCGGTGAAGGGGGCGAAGGCGGAGAGGGTGGTGAAGGCGGGGTGTCGGCGGAGGATGCCGCCAAGGACCCGGTCGCCTATATCTCCGCCCTGGACGTGACGGCAGCACACTACCATGCCGGCCTCGCCGCCTATAAGGCAGGCAAGCACCAGGCGGCGGGCGAGATGTTCGCCCATCCCATTTCCGAGATCTATGTCGATCTGGAACCGGTCTTCACCGCCCACGGCGCCAAGCCCTTCCAGGACGAGATGGCCAAGGCGTCGGAACTGGCCCTGGCCAACGCCCCTGCCGCCGAGGTGGAGAAGGCGACCAAGGCCGTGCTGACCGCCCTGGACGCCACCGCAGCCAAGGCCCCGAAAAGCAGTGCCACACCCAAGGAGGTGCAGGCCAAGCTGCTGGCCGGCATGATCGACCGCGCCGCAAGGCAATACCGTTCCGCCAGCACCAATACGGCGTTCGAGCCCTATCTGGACGGCTACGGCTTCGCCATCACCGCCAAGGTCCGGTCCGAGGCTTTGGTCAAGGCCGGTGTCACCCTGCCGGCCGAGGTGAAGGCGGCCATCGACCTGTTGCTGAAGGCCTACCCCACCGCCCTGCGCCCCGCCACCCTGCCCGTGGCCCTGGACGCGCTGACCGTGCAGGCATCGAAGGCACAGTTGGCCCTGTCGCGGGTACGTTGATCCGCAGGTCAGGGCTCGCCTGCGCCCCGACCTACGATCCCTCACCCCTTCCGGGGCGCCCTGGCCAGCAGCGCATCGACCAGCCCCGGCGGCAGCACGCCCAGCAGCCAGGACACGGCATATGTGGGGAACGGAAACGCCACCCGTCCCCTGCCCGCCGCCAGTCCTTCCCGGACGATCCGGGCCGCCCTGTCGGCATCCATCAGGAACGGCATGGGGAATTTGTTGACCGCCGTCATGCGGCTGGTCACGAATCCGGGGCAGATGACGCTGACATTCACCCCATGGCGGGACAGGTCGCCGCGCAGCGCCTCCCCATAGACGCGCACCGCCGCCTTCGATCCGCAATAGGCTGCCGCACCCGCCATCCCCCGGAAACTGGCCAGCGACGACATCAGGGCGATCTGGCCCTTTTTCCGCGCCACCATGGCCGGGATCAGCGGGTGGATGGAATTCAGCACCCCGTCCAGATTGGTGGCGAAGATGGCGCGGGCCTGTTCCTCCGTCTCGATCCCGCCGCCGGTACCGGCGGAGATGCCGGCATTGGCGATGACCAGATCGATGGGCACCTCCCCATCCCGCGCCCCGATCCAGCCGGCCAGCGCCTCGCGGTCGGTGACGTCGATCAGGGTGGTCACCACATCGGCCCCCTTGGCGTGGCAGCGGCCCGCGACATCGGCCAGCCGGCCCGCATCCCGCCCCGTCAGCAGCAGCCGCACGCCCGTGGCGGCATAGGATATCGCCAGCGCCTCCCCGATACCGCTGGAGGCGCCCGTGATGAATATGCCGCGCGGGTCACGCATGATGAGGCCCTGTCCGGTGGAAACCTTGTTGCCGGGCCGGCGGAGCGATATAAACCGCCCTTTGGCCCCAATGATCGAGCCTGATGTGACGCAAAATCCATCCGCCCGCAAGACCGCCGCCCAGCCAAAGGGTGCCGTCATCTCCATGACCGGCTTCGCCCGCGCCGACGGGGCCAATGACCGCGCGCAATGGGTGGTGGAGGCGCGCAGCGTCAATGGCAAGGGGCGCGACCTGCGCTGCCGCCTGCCGGCCGGGCTGGACGGGGTCGAACCCGCCATCCGCACGGCTGTTGAGGCCCGCCTGACCCGCGGCAATGTCAATGTCGCCATCAACCTGACCCGCGCCGACAATACCGGCGCGCTCCGCATCAACCGCGAGCTGCTGGCCCAGGTGCTGGAACTGGCGCGGGAGATCGGCGGACCCGACGCACCGCCGCCCGCCATCGACACGCTGCTGTCCGTGCGCGGCGTCATCGACAGCGCCGAACCGCGTGAGACGGAAGAGGATCGCGTGGCCCTGGAACAGGCGGTGGCCGCCACCGTGGCCACCGCCATCGACCGGCTGGTGGCGTCCCGCACCAGCGAGGGGGCGCACCTGGCCGCCGTGCTGCTGGATCACCTGGCCCAGATCGAGCGCCTGACCCAGGGCGTGGCCGCCACCTCCGCCCTCCAGCCAGAGGCGCTGCGCAACAAGCTGCGCGCCCAGATCACGGCCCTGCTGGATGCCGTGCCGCCGGTGGCGGAGGAACGGCTGGCCCAGGAAGCCGCCTTGCTGATCACCAAGGCCGATGTGCGGGAGGAACTGGACCGTCTGCGCGCGCATATCTCCCAGGCGCGTTCCATGCTGCGCGAGGGCGGGGCGGTCGGGCGCCGGCTGGATTTCCTGTGCCAGGAGTTCAACCGCGAGGCCAACACCATCTGTTCCAAATCCGCCGACGTTGAACTGACCCGCATCGGCATGGACCTGAAGGCCGTGATCGAACAGTTCCGCGAACAGGTCCAGAATATCGAATGACCGGGGCGGATCGCCCCTCCCCTTCCCAACCCCTTCTTCCCTGGCAGTCACACCCCATGTCCATGATCCATCGCCGCGGCCTGATGCTGGTCCTCTCCTCCCCCTCGGGTGCCGGCAAATCCACCATCTCGCGCGAATTGCTGAGCCGCGATGCCGACCTGTCCATGTCGGTGTCGCTGACCACCCGCGCCATGCGCCCCGGCGAGATCGAAGGCACGCATTACTATTTCGTGGATCATACGGAGTTCGAGGCGCGGGTGCAGCGCAAGGAGCTGCTGGAACATGCCCATGTCTTCGGCAACCGCTACGGCACGCCGCGCGGGCCGGTGGAGGACGCGATGCGCGCCGGGCGCGACGTGCTGTTCGACATCGACTGGCAGGGCACGCAGCAGCTGTCCGACAGTGCGGGCACCGATCTGGTCCGCGTCTTCATCCTGCCACCCAGTGCGGCGGAGCTGGAACGCCGCCTGACCACCCGCGCCCAGGACAGCGCGGAGGTCATCGCCCATCGCATGTCCAAGGCCAATGACGAGATGAGCCATTGGTCGGAATATGACTATGTCATCGTGAACCATGATGTTCAGGAATCGGTGGCCGCCGTGGAGGTCATCCTGAAGGCCGAACGCCTGAAACGCCGCCGCCAGGTCGGCCTGGCCGATTTTGTGCGGTCCTTGCAGGTGGGCAAGGGGAACTGAGCTTCCCATATTCGTGCCGTAGGTCAGGTCGAGCCCCAGGCGAGCCCTGACAAGCGACGGTGCCCATGAATGTCAGGGCTCGGGGCTCCGCCCCTCGACCTGACCTACGGCAATTTCATCCCAACCGGACAAATTCTTCCATGGCTCCCAACAACCCCGCCCTCGTCGCCCTGGCCGGTGCTTCCGTGCATCTGGGCTCGACCACCCTGTTCGAGGGGATCGACGTCTCCGTGGCGCGGGGGGAGAAGATCGCCCTGGTCGGCCGCAACGGGTCGGGCAAGTCGACCTTGATGAAATGCCTGGCCGGCGAGATCGACATCGACAAGGGCGAGCGCTTTGTGCAGCCCGGCGCGCGTGTCGCCTATCTGGCACAGGAGCCGGATTTTTCAGGATTCCCCACCGTCGCCGATTTCGTCGCCGGCGGACAGGCGGACCCGATGCAGTATCGGGTGGACGCGGTGCTGGAGGCGCTCGACCTGCCCGGCGACCGCGCCTGCACCACGCTCTCGGGCGGTGAATCCCGCCGTGCGGCCCTGGCCCGCGCCCTGGTCGACGAACCTGATGTGCTGCTGCTGGACGAGCCGACCAACCATCTGGACATCCCCACCATCCTCTGGCTGGAAAAGGAGCTTCAGCAGTTCCGCGGCGCCCTGCTGCTGATCTCCCACGACCGCGCGTTCCTGCAGAACCTGTCCAAGCGCATCCTCTGGCTGGATCGCGGCGTCCTGCGCACCACCGATCGCCCCTTCAACGAATTCGAGGCCTGGCGCGACGAGGTGTTCAAAGAGGAGGAGGCGAATTTCCACAAGCTGGACCGCAAGATCACGGCGGAGCTGAAATGGATGTGGGAGGGTGGCATTTCCGGCCGCCGCACCCGTAACATGGGCCGCGTCCGCCGTTTGCAGGACATGCGCCAGGAACGCACCGACCGCATCAAGTCCCGCCAGGTGAATTTCGCCGTGGCCGAGGGCGATGCGTCGGGCAAGCTGGTGGCCGAAGCCGAGAATATCTCCAAGAGCTTCCAGGGCGATGCCGGTGAACGGATCATCTGCCAGGGTTTCTCCACCCGCATCCTGCGCGGTGACAAGGTCGGGCTGATCGGCCCCAACGGTGCCGGCAAATCCACCATCCTGAAGATGCTGATGGGCGAACTGCCCCCGGACAGCGGCACCATCCGCCTGGGCACCAATTTGCAGACCATCATCTTCGACCAGCGCCGGGCCCAGCTGAACCCCAACGACACGCTGCGCCAGGTGCTGCTGCCCGAGGGCGGGGACAGTATCTGGGTCGGTGGCAAGCCGCGCCATATTTCCAGCTATCTGAAGGATTTCCTGTTCGATCCGTCGATGATGGACCAGCCGGTGCGGGCCTTGTCGGGTGGTGAGCGCAACCGCCTGCTGCTGGCCAAGCTGTTCGCCCAGCCCAGCAACCTGATGGTGCTGGACGAGCCGACCAACGATCTGGACATCGACACGCTGGACCTGCTGGAGGAAGTGCTGGCCGATTATGACGGCACGCTTTTGCTGGTCAGCCACGACCGCGACTTCCTAGACCGGCTGGTGACCAGCACCATCGCGGTCGAAGGCGATGGCGACGTGTCGGAATATCCCGGCGGCTACAGCGATTACCTGATCCAGCGCAAGGAAGCCGAGCCCGAAGCCAAGACGGCAGCGAAAGCCGCCGCCCCGGTCGCGGCGGCCGCCGCGCCGAAGGCCAAGAAGAAGCTCTCCTTCAAGGAGAACCGGGAGCTGGAAGAGCTGCCGGGCAAGATGGAAGCGCTGGAAAAGAAGATCGCCCAGCTGAACGCCAAGATGGGCGACGCCGCCTTCTACACCAAGGACCCCAAGGGCTTCGCCAAGGCCACCGAGGACCTGTCCAAGGCGCAAGCCGACCTGTCGGCGGCGGAAGAACGCTGGCTGGAGCTGGAAGCGTTGCGGGAGGAGCTGGAGGGGTAAGCCCACTCCAACCTCTTTTTCCCGTCATCCCGGCGAACGCCGGGATGACGACAGGAGGTGATGTCACCCCACGCCCACCACCTCCGCCAGCGCCACCACCCGCCGCGCTGTCTCCACATGCAGCGCCTCGATCAGCTTGCCATCGACCAGGGTGATGCCCTTGCCCGCCGCCACCGCCTCGGCATGGGCGGCGATGATGCGCCGGGCGCGGGCGACCTCTTCCACCGACGGCGCAAAGGCCGCGTTGGCGGCATCCAACTGCTTGGGATGGATCAGGGTCTTGCCGTCGAAACCCAGCTCGCGGCCCTGCCGGCACGACGCCGCCAGCCCATCGGCATCGTCCAGATCGACATGCACCCCGTCCAAGGCCGTCAGCCCATAGGCACGGGCGGCCAGCATGCACAGGCCCAGGCTGGTCACCATGGGCAGCCGGTCGCGCGTGGCCATGGCGTTCAGATCCTTGGTCAGGTCGGACGTGCCCATCACCAGGCATTCCAGGCGCGGGCTGGCCCCGGCAATGTCGCCGGCCGCCAGCATGGCGCGCGGCGTTTCCATCATCACCCACAGGCGCAGGCTGTCCGGCGCGCCGGCGGCGCGCAGCACCCGGTCGGCCTGCCGCACCCCCTCCGCACTGTCCACCTTGCAGATCAGCACCCCGTCGGCCCCGGAAAGGGCGGCGGCCGTCAGGTCGGCATGGCCCCAAGGCGTGTCCAGGCCATTGACGCGGATCACCAGTTCCCGGCTGCCATAGCCACCCTCATGCACGGCCTGCATCACCTGGGCGCGGGCCTGTTCCTTGGCGTCGGGCGCGACCGCATCCTCCAGATCCAGGATCAGGACATCGGCCGCCAGGGTGCGGGCCTTGTCCAGCGCGCGGGCATTGGCGCCGGGCATGTAGAGCGCGGAACGGCGGGGGCGGAGCGTCATGATACGGGGTCCCATTCGTCAATCCGGCGCCACCCTACAAGAGAGAGGACGGCACCGGCAACGAAACGGGACGGATCACCGCCAGATATTGGTGCGGCCACCGGCGCAGCGATATTGCCAGGGCTCGTTCTCCCACCAGATCGTGCCTTCCACGCTGTCCCCGGCAAAGCGGCTGCGGCCGCGATAGCCGTAACGGTCGATGAAGGCGCGCTCCACCTGGCTCTGGCAACTATTCTGCGGCCGATCCGTCACGCGCTGGTCATAGCCGTAGGAACTGCCGCCGCCACCGCCATTCCAGACGATGCCGTCATCATAACGCTGCGGGGGCGGCGGCGGACCTGGGTTCCAGCCCCACTGATCCCTGTCGCGGTCGCGGCCACGATCCCGGTCATCCCGACCGATCTCGCGCAACGAGGTGATGCCACCGCGCAAATTCTTCACCTCCGCGACATCGGACACGCGGGCACCGGCGGTCAGGGTGCGGCAATGGTCGTACTTCTTGTCCTTGCAAATCTCCCAGGTGCCGGAATTCACCACCAGCGACCGGGCCCGGTCGTCCCAGGGCGGCAGTTTGTCCAGATGGTTGATATCGTCGCGAATGGTGATGCGATCGCCCCGGAAATGGGTTTCCGAAAAAAGCGTCACCGATCCCGCATGGGCGGCACCGGCACTGCCCATCACCAGCATCGCGGCCAGGGCGGCCTTCCAGCGCTTCATCACCATATCGGCGCCCGTTCTTCTCCGCGACGCCGCTCCTTGGAATGGGGTCGGATGATCCCGACCATGACCCTGATCATCACCCGGCTTTATGGCGGGCCAAGGGCGTCACCTTGGCGGGATTTCGATAAGGTGCCTGCTATAGAGGCTCGACAGCGGCGCCACAAGGGGCCAGTCTTCGCGGCTTCGGAAATGAGAAGGATCAAGTCCTTGATCATGCGTGGAATTACACGGCGCGGTGTCCTGGCGGCCGGTGCCGCCCTCCCCCTTCTGCCCCTTCCCACGACCATGGCCCAAGGCAAGCCCGTGCCGGATATCGGCCTGGGACCGGAGGTGGATACACTCGACCCGCACCGTTCCACCACCATCGTCGCCGGCCAATTGTTCATCGAATTGTGGGAAGGGCTGACCACCTTCGCCGCCGACGGCGCCATCGTGCCCGGCGTGGCGGAGCGTTGGGAAACCAGTGCGGACGGCCTGACCTGGACCTTCCATCTGCGCAGCGACGCCAAATGGTCGGACGGCAGCGCCGTGACGGCGGCCGATTTCGTCTTCGCCTGGCGCCGGGCCGTGACGCCCACCACCCTGCTGGGCCTGCCGGAATGGGTGGCTCCGATCAAGAACGCCCTGCCCATATTGCAGCAAGGCAAGGCGCCGGAAAGCCTGGGCGTGGAGGCATTGGATGACCGCACCCTAAAGGTCATCCTGGAACATCCCAAGCCCGACCTCACCGTCTATACCGCCTATTGGGTGCTCTCCCCCCTGCACCGCCCCTCCATCGCCCGGCATGGCGATGCCTTCGTGCAGCCCGGCAAGCTGGTCAGCAACGGTCCGTTCCAGCTTGCCGCCGCCGTACCGCAGAGCCATTACGCCCTGACCGCCAACCCGCATTTCCACGATGCCAAATCCGTCGCGGTCGCCGGCGCGAACTACCACGTCACCGAGGATTTGCAGACCGAACTGAAGCGCTTCCGCGCCGGTGAATTGCTGGCCACCAAGGAGGTGCCGCCGACGCAGCTGGATTGGGCCCGCGCCAATCTGGCCGATAGTCTGCGTCTGGCCTACCGCGCCAGCACCTTCTTCCTGATCCCCAACCTGACCAAGGCGCCGTGGAAGGACAATCCCGACCTGGCCGTGGCGCTCTCCATGGCCATCGACCGCAAGGTGATCGTGGAAAAGATCACCAAGGGCGGCGAGCTGCCGGCCTTCGCCATGACACCGGAAGGCTTGGCCGGCTATACCCCGCCCAAACCTGATTGGGCCGACCTGCCCGCCGCCGAACGCATCGCCAAGGCCAAGGCCCTGTTCGCCAATGCGGGATACGGGCCGGACAAGCCGCTATCGCTGGAACTGCTCTACAATACCAACGAGTTGAACAGGCAGGTGGCGGTGGCCGTGGCCGCCATGTGGCAGCAGACATTGGGCGTGAAGACCATCCTGTCAAACCAGGAATTCAAGATCGTGGTCAGCCGGATGAAGGAACACACCTATCCTGATATCGTGCGCATCACCTGGGCGGTCGGGTTGGTGACGGAGTACCTGAACCTGCTGCGCTCACGCGCGAACACGGTCGGTCCCGGCTATATCAACCCAACCTTCGACAAGGCCATGGACGAGGTCGATCAGGCTTTGACGCTGGAGACCTTCCAGGAAAAGCTGGCGGTGGCGGAAAAGATCGCCATGGCAGACATGCCGATGATCCCGGTGATGCGCCAATCCAGCCGGCGGCTGGTGTCGCCGAAGCTGAAAGGCTGGGTCGACAACCCGCTGGACCTGCATTCGGCACGGTATCTGTCGGTGTGATACGCTTCTTGGCTGGATGCTCGGAACCAGTATGCAAACTCGCCCGCTTACAGAAGACGAAATGCGACTGGCGCGATGGATGCTGGAAAACGGGACCGCTGAGGCCTGTGGCTACATTGAGCAATTGGCGGTTGCCGAAGCGACTGATTGGCGTTGCCAATGTGGTTGTGCGAGCTTCGACTTCAAAATTGGCGGTTTACCGCCTGCTCCCCCCGGCGTCCATATCCTTGGCGATTATCTGGTCGGCGATGAGTCCACTCTCGCAGGAGCATTCATCTTTGCGAGCGGAGGAATACTAAGCGGCGTTGAGCTGTATGGGCTTGCCGGGGACGCTCCGAAAAGCCTCCCCAGGCCGGAAGACCTGCGCACCTTTGATGGCGCCCCCGCATCGACACCGAGGCGGTGAAACGGTTGAAGGCTGCCACGATTCCAACTGCCCCCCGTAATCCCGGCGAACGCCGGGACCAAGGGGCCACAGGATCAAACCTCTACGCCACGTCGATCTACATAGCGGAAAGGTCGGGCACTTGGCCCCTGGGCCCCGGCTTCCCCCAGGGTGACGGTAGAGGCAGCGGCACCCACAAGGCTCAAAAAAAGAGGGGGAGGAACAACCGGCCTCTCCCCCTCCTCACTCACTCAGAACCAAACCAGCCTCACGCCTCGCTGGCCCGCTTTTCGCCCTCGATGGCGGCTTGTGCGGCTGCCAGGCGGGCGATCGGCACGCGGTAGGGGGAGCAGGAGACGTAATCCAGCCCGACCTTCTCGCAGAAATAGACCGATGACGGGTCGCCGCCATGCTCGCCGCAGATGCCCAGCTTGATGTCGGGCCGGGTCTTGCGGCCACGCTCGGCGGCGATCTGCACCAGTTCGCCCACGCCTTCGGTATCGAGCGTCACGAACGGGTCATGCTCCAGGATGCCGGCCCGCTGATAGTCGGGCAGGAAGGCGCCGGCATCGTCGCGGCTGATGCCGAACGTGGTCTGGGTCAGGTCGTTGGTGCCGAAGCTGAAGAACCCGGCGGTCTCGGCGATCTTGCCCGCCTGCAGGGCCGCACGCGGCAGCTCGATCATCGTGCCGACCAGATAATCCACCTTCTGGCCCGACGACGCGGCCACTTCGCCCGCCACGCGGTCGATCACCGCCTTCAGGATGTCCAGTTCCTTCTTGGTGCCGACCAGCGGGATCATGATCTCCGGCGTCACCGTCTCGCCCGTCTCCTTGAACACCTCGACGGCGGCCTCGAAGATCGAGCGGGCCTGCATCTCATAGATTTCCGGATACGAGATGCCCAGGCGGCAACCGCGATGACCCAGCATCGGGTTGGCCTCGTGCAGCTGCACCGAACGGTGCTGCACCTTGCCCAGGTCGGTCCCGGCGGCCTTGGCCACTTCCGCCATCTCCGCTTCCGAGTTCGGCAGGAATTCGTGCAGCGGCGGGTCCAGCAGGCGGATCGTGACGGGCAGGCCCTTCATGATCTTGAACAGCTCGGTGAAGTCCTTGCGCTGCATCGGCGCGATCTTGGCCAGGGCCACCCGGCGGCCGGCCTCGGTATCGGCCAGGATCATCTCGCGCACCGCGATGATGCGGTCGGCATCGAAGAACATGTGCTCCGTCCGGCACAGGCCGATGCCCTCCGCCCCGAACTTGCGCGCCGTGCGGGCGTCCAGCGGGGTTTCGGCGTTGGTGCGCACCTTCATGCGGCGATGGGCATCGGCCCAGCCCATCAGCTCCGCGAAATCGCCCGACAGTTCCGGCTGGATGGTCGGCACCTCGCCCAGCATCACCTCACCCGTCGATCCATCGATGGTGATGATGTCGCCGGCCCGCACCTCGACATTGCGGACGGTGATGGTGCCGTGCTTGTAATCAATGCGCAGTTCACCGGCACCGGCCACGCAGGACCGGCCCATGCCGCGGGCCACCACCGCCGCGTGGCTGGTCATGCCGCCACGCGTGGTCAGGATGCCCTTGGCGGCGTGCATGCCGTGGATATCCTCCGGGCTGGTCTCCACCCGGCACAGGATGACATTCTCGCCCAGACCGGCCTGCTTCTCGGCCTCCTCGGCCGTGAACACCACCTTGCCGCTGGCGGCACCGGGGCTGGCCGGCAGGCCCTTGGCGATGATCTGCTTGGCGGCCTTGGGGTCCAGTGTGGGGTGCAGCAGCTGGTCCAGCGACTTCGGCTCGATGCGCAGAATGCCTTCCTTCTGCGTGATCAAACCTTCGCGCACCATGTCCACGGCGATCTTGAGTGCGGCCGGGGCCGTGCGCTTGCCCGACCGGGTCTGCAGCATATACAGCTTGGACTGCTGCACCGTGAACTCGATGTCCTGCATGTCGCGATAATGCCGCTCCAGCTTCAGGCGCACCGCGTTCAGCTGGTTGAACACTTCCGGCATGCTCTCTTCCATGGCCGGCAGGTCGGAACCATTGGCGATCTTGCCGGCGATGGTCAGGTGCTGCGGCGTGCGGATGCCGGCCACCACATCTTCGCCCTGGGCGTTGATCAGGTATTCGCCGTAGAACGCGTCCTCACCCGTGGACGGGTTGCGGGTGAAGGCCACGCCCGTGGCGCAATCCTCGCCCATATTGCCGAACACCATGGCCTGGATGTTCACCGCCGTGCCCCATTCGGCCGGGATGTCATGCAGCTTGCGATAGGTGATGGCGCGGGCATTCATCCAGGACCCGAACACGGCACCGATGGCGCCCCACAGCTGTTCCTGCGGGTCCTGCGGGAAGGGCTTGCCCAGCTCTTCCTGCACGACGTCCTTATACCCCTTGATCACCGCCTGCCAGTCTTCGGCCGTCAGCTCGGTATCCAGGTTCAGGCCATGGTCGCGCTTGTGATCCTCCAGCACTTCCTCGAAATGATGGTGATCGACATCCAGCACGACATTGCCGAACATCTGGATGAAGCGGCGATAGCTGTCATAGGCGAAGCGGGCATCGCCCGACCGGCGGGCCAGACCCGCCACCGTCACGTCGTTCAGGCCCAGGTTCAGCACCGTGTCCATCATGCCCGGCATCGACGCGCGGGCACCGGAACGCACGGAAACCAGCAGCGGGTTCTCCGCATCGCCGAACTTCATGCCCACGATCCGCTCGATCTCGGCCAGTGCCGCACCCACCTCGGTGCGCAGCGTGTCCGGATACTGGCGGCCATTGGCATAAAAGTAGGTGCAGACCTCCGTCGTGACCGTAAAGCCAGGGGGCACCGGCAGGCCGAGATTGCTCATCTCCGCCAGATTGGCGCCCTTGCCGCCCAGGAGGTTCTTCATCTCCGCGCGGCCTTCGGCCTTGCCTTCACCGAAGCTGTAGACCCACTTCGTCATGATCTTGGTCCCGTTTATTGAGGGGGTTGGTCTGGTGGTGGTGCGATGCAGCATGAACAACACGCGGCATGGGCGTGTTGCTCCAGTGACGGGCCGTGTTTTCGGCCCGATGGGGGGATTTCTGTAAACGGCGAGCGCCGTAGGTCAGGTCGAGGCGCCAGCCGAGCCCTGACAGAACAGGCCATGCGCTATCGCTGTCAGGGCTCGCCTGCGGCTCGACCTGACCTACGGGTGCTGTGCGAATGAAAACGGTGCGGCGCTTGGGGGCAGCACCCGCCGCCACTACCAAACTACCGCACCGCAGCAAGGATAGCGTAATTCCACTACCTCCCCCGCCGCACCGCGCCCGCCGAACGGGGCGGGGGGTGCAACAGGGGTGGTTCATGGATCAGCCTTCGATCTTCGAGAAATCGGCGATCAGGTTCAGCGTCCCGCGGATCTGGCTCAACAGGCGCAGGCGGTTGGCGCGGACCGGCGCGTCGGGCGCATTCACCGTGACCTTGTCGAAGAAGGCATCGACCGGTGCCCGCAACGCCGCGAAGGCCGCCATAGCGCCGGTGAAATCCTCCGCCTCAATCAGCGGTGCCGCCTGCTTGTGCGCCGCGACCAGCGCATCGGCCAGGGCCTTTTCCTCATCCTGGCTCAGCAGGCCGGCATCGACCGCACCATCATGCGGGCCGTCCTTCTTCTCCTCGATGCGCAGGATATTGCTGGCGCGCTTGGAGGCGGCCAGCAGGTTCGTGCCGTCATCGGTGGCAAGGAAGCCCGACAGCGCATCGACGCGGGCCAGCAGGCGAACGAAATCATCCTCCCCACCCAGCGCCAGGATGGCGTCGATCAGGTCGTGACGGACGCCCTTCTCCTTCAGGGAGACCTTCAGACGGTCGTTGAAGAAGGAGAGGAGGTCGGCAGTTACTTGGTTCAATGCTGAAAACTGATACGTATGTCCTGGCGGCGGATTAGTCAAAGTGACCGCGAAATCATGCAGTCTTTCCAACTTCGCAAAATCCAAAGCTGAGTAGCTGCTGTTTACCCCAGAAGGCACTGGCTCGTGTGAGACAACCAATCCATCTAAAGATAGAACATAAGCTGCTGAGAGATATGCTTCTTTTAGGAGCTTTGAAAGCTTCACCCGCAGCCCGTTCTCCACAATCAACCGGATCACACCCAGCGCAGCGCGGCGCAAGGCGAACGGGTCGCGGGAACCGGTCGGCTTCTCGTCGATGCCAAAGAACGCCACCAACGTGTCGATCTTCTCGGCCAGGGCCACGGCCACCGACACCTTGTCGGTCGGCACCCGGTCCCCGGGACCCAGCGGCTTGTAATGGTCGGCGATCGCCTCCGCCACGGCGGCCGGCTGGCCCTCGTGATAGGCGACATAGCGGCCCATGATGCCCTGAACCTCGGGGAACTCGCCCACCACGCCCGTGGTCAGGTCGGACTTGGACAACCAGGCGGCGATCTCCGCCTGCTCCGTCTCCGACGCGCTGTAGCCCAGCGCCTGGGCAATGGCCTTGGACAGGGAAGCCATCCGTTCCACGCGCGCATGCAGCGTGCCCAACTTGGCATGGAAGGTGATGTCCTTCAGGCCCGGCAGACGGGCCTCCAGCTTCACCTTCAGATCCTGGTCCCAGAAGAACTTGGCATCCGACAGGCGGGCGCGTAGCACGCGCTCGTTACCGGCGATGACCGCCTTGCCGCCATCGGTGGTCGTGCGGTTGGCCACAACCACGAAGCGCGGCGCCAGCTTGCCCGCCGCCGTTTCCAACGCGAAATAGCGCTGATGCGTGCGCATCGAGGTGGTCAGCACCTCCGCCGGCACGTCCATGAACTTGCCGTCGATGGCCCCGGTGAGCACGACCGGCCATTCGACCAGCCCCGCCACCTCTTCCAGCAGACCCGGATCATCCTTCAGAACGAAACCCTCATCCGTGGCCGCCCGTTCCGCACCCGTCAGGATCAGGCGCTTGCGGAACTCCCGGTCCAGGACGACATGGGCCTTCAGCAGCTTTTCCTTGTAATCGGCAAAGCCGGTGACGGCGATCGGGCCGGGCGACAGGAAGCGATGGCCCTGCGTCTCGCCACCATAGGGAACGAAGCCGGCACCCAGATCCAGCGAACCCTGCACCACCACCCCGTCGAACAGGGCGATGATCGATTGCAGCGGGCGGACCCAGCGGAAATCATTGCTGCCCCAGCGCATGGACTTGGGCCAGGGCAGTTCCTTGATCGCGGCGTCGATGATGCCGGGCAGGGCGTCGACGGTGGCGCCACCCTTCTTCTCGATCACCGCGAAATAGAACACGCCCTTGCCGGTGTCGCGCTGTTCGGCCTGATCGATACTGGACAGGCCGGCGGATTTCAGGAACCCGGCCAGTGCCTGCTCGGGCGAACCGACGCGCGGGCCCTTCTTCTCCTCGCGCACATCGGCCTGGGCCGTGGGCAGACCGTCAACCACCAGGGCCAGACGGCGGGGGGTGGAATGGGCTTCGGCCCGGTCGAAACCGATACCCGCGGCCGACAGCTTGTCCGTCACCAGACGCTTGAAATCATCCGCCGCACGGACCTGCATCCGCGCCGGGATTTCTTCCATGAACAGTTCGATCAGCAGTTCGGCCATGTCAGTTCACAAGCGTCCGGAGTTTATTGTTCTGATAACGGAATAATCGGGCTCAAGCGGCCTTGCCCTTACGGTAGCCATCTTCCAGCCACGCCTCGCAACAAGCCTTGGCAAGCGTGCGGACCCGCAGGATATAGCTCTGCCGTTCCACCACCGAAATGACCCCGCGCGCATCCAGCAGGTTGAACAGGTGGCTGGCCTTGATGCACTGGTCATAGGCCGGCAGGGCCAGGTTGTGCGACAGCAGGGCCGCGCATTCCTTTTCCGCGTTCTGGAAATGCTGGAGCAGCATCGCCGTATCCGCGAATTCGAAATTATGGGCGGAATATTCCTGCTCGGCGCGGTGGAACACCTCGCCATATTTCACGGCCGGGCGATCGCCCACCGGATCGTTGAAACGCAGGTCATAGACGTTTTCCACGCCCTGGATATACATGGCCAGACGTTCCAGGCCATAGGTCAGTTCCGACGCGATGGGGCTGCATTCGATGCCGCCGACCTGCTGGAAATAGGTGAACTGCGTCACCTCCATCCCGTCGCACCAGACCTCCCAGCCCAGGCCCCAGGCGCCCAGCGTCGGGCTTTCCCAGTCATCCTCGACAAAGCGGATATCGTGCAGGGCGGGATCGATGCCCAGCGCCACCAGCGACTGCAAATACAGGTCCTGGATGTTCGCCGGCGACGGCTTCATGATCACCTGGAACTGGTAATAATGCTGCAGCCGGTTGGGGTTCTCGCCATAGCGCCCATCCTTGGGACGGCGGGACGGCTGCACATAGGCGGCGTTCCAGGCATCGGGGCCCAGCGCGCGCAAGGTGGTGGCCGGGTGGAACGTGCCCGCACCCACTTCCATGTCGTAAGGCTGCAGGACCAGACAGCCCTGGGCCGCCCAGAAATTCTGCAGGGTCAGGATAACGCCCTGGAAGGAGAGGGGTTCTTTCGCCGCCATGGTCCTTTGACTTCACACGCAAGTTACAGTGCGATGCACCTTAGTGGGCGCCAAAGGCCAAATCAAGGCAGCCGCCTGACTACGTTCCGTGCGGCGGACGCAGGGCTGGCGATGCGTTTATTGCGCGGGGCTTGGAGTTTCCATCGTAAAAGCCTATTCCTGTCGTTGAGATTACCCCGGAATGAACATGGCAGCCGACGCCCTTCCCCGCACCCGCCTCTATATCGACCAGCCGCTGGGTGAAGGCGGCGTGGCGGCGCTGGATGGCGACCGGGCGCATTATCTGCGCGCCGTGCTGCGCCAGGGGCCGGGCGATGGGGTGCTGGCCTTCAACGGCCGCGATGGCGAATATCTGGCCCGCATCGAGACCCTGTCCAAATCCAACGGCACTCTGCGCCTGGAACAGCAGACCCGTGCCCCCGCCGCCGATGCACCGCCCGCCCCCTGGCTGCTGTTCGCGCCGCTGAAGGGCGGGCGCACCGAATATGTGGTGGAAAAGGCGGTGGAACTGGGCGTGGGCCGTCTGGTCCCCGTCTATACCCGCCGGGGCGATGTGACCCGCGTCAACCTGGACCGGCTGCGCGCCAATGCCCTGGAAGCCGCCGAACAGTGCGAACGGCTGGACGCGCCGGACATTGCCGACGGGATCGATCTGCAAAAGCTTCTCTCCAGCTGGGAACCCGGCCGCACCCTGTTCGTTGCCGCGGAGAGCGGGGACGCGCAGCCGCTGGTGACCGCCGTCACAGCGGCGGCGGGGAAGCCCGTCGCATTCCTTGTGGGTCCGGAGGGGGGATTTGATCGACAAGAACTTGACGCCCTGCGCCGCCTGCCCTTTGTGGTAAGCGTGGGTCTGGGCCCGCGCGTGCTGCGCGCCGACACGGCCGCCTTTTCCGCCCTTGCCGTCTGGCAGGCGGCCGGGGGCGACTGGCGGTGCGGCGGCGGCGATGCGCGCCCGCCAAATCGTGTCTGAACTTCTTCCGCCCCGCCGTTTCCACAACGTCCTTATCGTCTAAGGAACATCTAGAATGTCCGCACCTCCGACGTCGCGCGGCGAACCGATCACCGACCGCCGGCAGCTGGTCGAGTATCTGGAAAAGGGCAACAAGCCGGCCGCCGACTGGCGCATCGGCACAGAGCACGAGAAATTCGTCTTCCGCGGCCCCGACCACGCCCCCGTCCCCTATGAAGGCCCCGGCGGGATCGGCGAGATCCTGGGCGAGTTCCAGAAGCGATTCGGCTGGGAGCCGGTCTATGAGGGCGACAATGTCATCGCCCTGACCCAGGGCATGGCCAATATCAGCCTGGAACCGGGTGGGCAGTTCGAACTGTCCGGCGCGCCCTTGATGAGCATCCATCAGACCTGCGGGGAGGTCGGCACCCATCTGTCCCAGGTCCGCGCCATCGGCCAGGATCTGGGCTTCGGCATGCTGGGCATGGGCTTCAACCCGAAATGGAAGCGCTCGGACATCCCCTGGATGCCCAAGGGCCGCTACAAGATCATGGGCGACTACATGCCCAAGGTCGGCACCCTGGGCCTGGACATGATGACCCGTACCTGTACGGTGCAGGTCAACCTGGATTTCGCGTCCGAAGCCGACATGGTGAAGAAGTTCCGGGTATCGCTGGCCCTGCAGCCCATCGCCACCGCCCTGTTCGCGGCCAGTCCCTTCACCGAAGGCAAGCCCAACGGGTTCCAGAGCTTCCGTTCCCATATCTGGACCGACACGGACAAGGACCGCACCGGCGACCTGCCCTTCGTGTTCGAGGATGGGTTCGGGTTCGAGCGGTACGTGGATTACGCCCTCGATGTGCCGATGTATTTCGTCTATCGCGACGGCAAGTATCTGGACGCCTCGGGCCTGTCCTTCCGCGACTATCTGGATGGCAAGCTGTCGATCCTGCCCGGCGAATTGCCGCTGATGACCGACTGGTCGGACCATATGACGACCATGTTCCCGGAAGTGCGGCTGAAGAAGTATCTGGAAATGCGCGGGGCCGATGCCGGTCCCTGGGGCCGCCTCTGCGCCCTGCCCGCCCTGTGGGTCGGCCTGCTTTATGACGGCACGGCGCTGGATGCCGCCTGGGATCTGGTCAAGGGCTGGACGCAGGAAGACCGCGCCACCCTGCGCCGCGACGTGCCGCGCCTGGGCCTGGCCACGCCCTTCCAGGATGGCACGGTGCAGGATGTGGCCCGCCGCGTCGTCGATATCGCGCGGGAAGGCCTGCGCACCCGCGCCCGCACCGCCGGCATGGGCGATGATGAGACACACTTCATCGAACCGCTGGTCGCCATCGCGGAGTCGGGCCGGTCGCTGTCGACCGAGATGCTGGACAAGTACAACAGTGCATGGGCGGGCTCCGTCGATCCCGCCTATGGGGAATACGCCTATTGAGCGAAGCCAGAGCCGGTGCGGGTAAGAAGCTTGCCACCGCCGGCCACCGGTTGCAGTTCTATTGCCGTCCACGACCTTCTTGCCTAGAATGCGGCATGCGCAAAATGCGCGTCGCGTCGCGGCCAAGGGGGAAGGACGCTCCGCTCTGATGCTGAGATTCGGGGAATTCGCCGATAGGGCGATGGAACAGGATTTCCGCCAGCATATGCTGGACGCGGAAGCGCGTGGGTTGCGCCGCAACCTGCTGGCGCTTGGCCTGTTCTATCTGATGCCCATGGCGCTGGATTTCGTCTATTTCCCGCCCGATGTCATCTTCAGCTTTCTGATGCCGCTGCGTGCCGGCGCCTATGTCCTGATCATCGCCGCCATGATGGTGCCTGTGCGGACATCGCTGGTGCCCCTGCGTCAGGGGCTGGTGCTGGCGCTGCTCACTTATATCTGGGGCACCACCTCGCTCTCTGCCTTGCAGGTGGTGGGGGTGCAGGTCGGGCTGACGATCAGCTTCTTCATCATGATCATCGTCCTGATGAATTATCTGTTCGTGCCGACGCGCATGGTGCTGATGCTGCCCTGGGGTCTGACAGCCAGTGCCGTCTATCTGTTCCTGGTCATGCCGCACACCGATGCGACGCAGAGCCAGATCCAGACGGCCAGCGTCATGCATGTCCTGGCCAATGTCTTCGGTGCCTTTACCGCCTATCAGCTGGCCAACCTGCGCCGTGCCGAATTCAGCCGCCTGCGCCAGCTGGCAGCCGAACATGCACGGCTGGAGGATGCCAATGACGAGCTGTGGCGGCGCGAGGCGATCATCGCCACCCAGCGCGACGAACTGGCCCGCAAGGTGCGGGAGCTTCAGGACGCGCAGAGCCAGCTGGTGGAAACCCGCGACAGCCTGACCCAGGCGGAAAAGCTGGCCAGCCTGGGCGGGCTGGTGGCCGGGGTGGCGCATGAACTGAACACCCCCATCGGCATCGCACTGACCGCCATCACCCATCTGGAGGATGGGGTGGTGGCCCTGGACAAGGCGGTGGCCAGCGGCAAGTTGACCCGCACCCAGCTGGCCGATTATCAGGAAACGCTGCGCGACAGCGCCCGGCTGGTCCACACCAATGTCAGCCGCGCCACCGAACTGGTGCAGAGCTTCAAGCGCGTGGCGGTGGATCAGGCCAGTGCCGAACGCCGCGACTTCCTGCTGGGTTCCTATATCGATGAGGTGCTGCAAAGTCTGGCACCACGCCTGCGCGGCGAACCGCACCGCATCCGTGTCGATTGCCCGTCCGGCATCCATATGGACAGCTATCCCGGCGCCCTGTTCCAGGTGCTGACCAATCTGGTGATCAACGCCCTGATCCATGCGTTCAGGCCGGGACAGGCGGGCACGATCACCATCCAGGCCCGCGAACTGCCCGCCGATCAGGTGGAACTGCGCTTCAGCGATGATGGCAGGGGCGTCGGCCCCGACCATCTGGGCCGGCTGTTCGAACCGTTCTTCACCACCAACCGTGCGCGTGGCGGCTCCGGCCTGGGGCTGCATATCGTCTATAATCTGGTGACGCAGTCCCTGCGCGGCACCATCACCGTGACCTCGGTGGAAGGTGAAGGCACCTGCTTCACCCTGACCCTGCCCCGCCATCTCGACCGCGAGGGGGAGGAGATGGCGCTGGAACGGGTGGCGGGGTAGAGGAAGTTCTGGGCACCTTCGGCGCCACCTCTTCTACCGTCACCCCGGCGGAAGCCGGGGCCCAGCGTAAGGCGCGGTCAGCGCCGATATGACTCATGTCGCGGCAGACGCCGCTCTACGCCTGGGTCCCGGCTTTCGCCGGGATGACGGTGGAGATTGTCAGAAACCTCACAGCCCAAGCGTTTCGCGGGTGCCCCCCTGATCAAGCCAACTGCTGCTGCACCGCCGCCGACTTGATGGCCTTTTGCAGCTTCTCGAACGCCCGCACCTCGATCTGGCGCACGCGCTCGCGGCTGATGCCGTAATGCTGCGACAGGTCCTCCAGCGTCGTCGGCTCCTCGCGCAGGCGGCGTTCGACCAGGATATGGCGCTCGCGCTCGTTCAGCCCCTTCATGGCATTGGCCAGCAGGGCCTTGCGCTTGCCCAGCTCCTGCTCCTCGCCCAGACGGATTTCCTGGCTCTCGCGCTCATCGACCAGCCAATCCTGCCACTCCCCTTCCCCGTCGATGCGCAGCGGCGCATTGAGCGAATGGTCGGCCGCGGCCAGGCGCTGGTTCATGGAGACGACATCGGCCTCCGGCACGTCCAGCGTGGTGGCGATCTTGGTCACCACTTCCGGCGACAGGTCGCCATCATCGATGGCCTGCATCTGGCCCTTCAGCTTGCGCAGATTGAAGAACAGCTTCTTCTGCGCCGCCGTGGTGCCCATCTTCACCAGCGACCAGCTGTGCAGGATATATTCCTGGATGGCGGCCCTGATCCACCACATGGCATAGGTGGCCAGGCGGAAGCCGCGATCGGGCTCGAACCGCTTGACGGCCTGCATCATGCCGACATTGCCTTCGGAAATCAGTTCGGACACGGGCAGGCCATAGCCGCGATAGCCCATGGCGATCTTCGCCACGAGGCGCAGATGGCTGGTCACCAGCCTGTGGGCGGCCTGCTTGTCCTCATGCTCGCGCCAGCTCTTGGCCAGCATATACTCCTCACCCGGCTCCAGCATGGGGAACTTGCGGATTTCCTGGAGATAGCGGCTGAGGCTGCTTTCGGAGCTGACGGCGGGAATGGCGGGTACGGAAGCGGTCATGTTAACCCCCTTGCATAAGGCTGGTCTGCGTCATCGGCCCAAATGGCACCGGCAACGTTGATGGAGTCCGGGACCAACCGGTCCTGAACGGACACGCCTGGCGTCCGTCCATAGTCGGCCCGGATGTCATGCGCGGATGCATTATAGCACCTCCAGCGCATGGATTAAGCCCTTGAAATCATCCGGTAACACAGTTTCGAAACGAACCTTCGTCCCGGTGGCCGGATGGATGAATTCGATGGCGGCCGCGTGCAGCGCCTGACGCGGAAACCCCTCCAGCGCCTGTTTGGCAGCATCCGACAGCCCACGCGTCTTGCCGGGGCGCACCCGGCCATAGACCGGGTCGCCGACCAGCGGATGGCCCGCATGGGTCATGTGCACCCGGATCTGGTGGGTACGGCCGGTCAGCAGCTTGCATTCGATCAGCGCCGCCGCCGGCCCCAGCGGGCGCAGGGTCGTATAGCGGGTAATCGCCACCTTGCCGCCCCGGTCCAGCACGGCCATGCGCTTGCGATCGCTGGGGTGACGGCCGATATTGGCGTTGATCTCCCCGGCACGCGGGTTGGGAACGGCCCAGACCACGGCCTGATAGGTGCGCGACAGCGACCGGTCGGCGAACTGCGCCGACAGCGCCTGATGCGCCCGGTCATTCTTGGCCACCACCATCAGGCCGGACGTGTCCTTGTCCAGCCGGTGGACGATGCCCGGCCGGCGCACGCCGCCGATGCCCGACAGGCTGTCGCCGCAATGGTGCAGCAGGGCATTGACAAGGGTCCCGTCATGATTGCCGGCGGCGGGATGCACCACCATGCCCGCCGGCTTGTCGATGACCAGCAGGTCAGCATCCTCATGGATGATGGTCAGCGCAATGTCCTGCGCCACCGGCAGGGCCGGGGCGCTGGCCGGAACATGCACATCATAGGTCTGGCCGGCTTTGACCCGGCGGGACGCGTCGTCTATGGTCACGCCACCTGCGGTGACATGCCCCTGGTCGATCAGGGCGCGCAGGCGGGACCGCGACAGGCCGGCAGCGGCCAGCAGTTCCGCCAGCGCCTTGTCCAGCCGGTCGCCGTCATGGGTGCCAATGATGGCCTTGTGGTCGGCGGGTTCAAGACCGGTGGCAGCCTCGGCGGCGGGCAGGAATTCCTCGTCGCACAGATCGTCATCCAGGTCGAATTCCAGGCCGGCGGGCGGGGTTTCCGTCCGGCCGGTGGCCTTCAACTGGGGATTTGCCGAACGTGCAGGCACTGAAGAACATCCTTATCATCGGGGCCGTGATCATCGCGGCCGGGTTCGCGTTCCTGGGCTATGAAGTCTATAAACGCTCCACGGACCCCAATCATCCGCGCACGTTTGCGGCCCGCTTCCGGTCAGAGGCGCCGACGACGCCACCCGCCGCACCCACTCCGCCCGTTCCCCCTGCCCCGCCGGCGGCCGTGAAGGCGCCGATGCCGCAGGAGACGGTGAGCTTGCCGCCGGGGGCGGTGCTGCTGCCCGGCATCACGACCGTGGGGGGCCGCATCGCCGTGCAGGTGAAGCTGGCCGATGGACGCACCCAGGTGCTGCTCATCGACCCGTCCACGGGCGAACATGCGGTCCTTGTGACCTCCGCGCCGTGATCCGGGTCACATTGAAGCGCATTCCCAGGCCAAAGGGACGTTAAATGAATTTCATGTCCGATAATGTGACGGGTGCGGCGCCGGAAATCCTGGCCGCCCTGATCGCCGCCAATGACGGTACCGCCCCCTCCTATGGTGCCGATGACTGGACCCGGCGCCTGACCGACCGGCTGTCGACCCTGTTCGAACGCGATGTGGCCGTGTTCCCCGTGGCCACGGGCACCGCCGCCAACGCCCTGGCCCTGGCGGCACTGACCCCGCCCTGGGGCAGCATCTATTGCCATGCCGAAGCCCATATCCAGATGGATGAATGCGGCGCGCCGGAGAATTTCACCGGCGGGGCCAAGCTGGTCCCCCTGGCCGGCGACCATGGCAAGATCGCCCCCGACACACTGTCATCCGCCCTGGACAAGGTGCACAAGGGCTTCGTCCATGCGGTACAGCCGGCTTCCCTGTCCCTGACCCAGGCGACGGAAGCCGGCACCATCTACACGCCCGACGAGGTGTCCGCCCTGACCGCCATCGCCCGGCATCATGGCATGCGCACCCATATGGATGGGGCGCGCTTCGCCAATGCCGTGGCCTCGCTGGGCTGCGCGCCGGCCGATATCACCTGGAGGGCCGGCGTGGATGTGCTGTCCTTCGGCGCCACCAAGAACGGCGCCTTGGGCGCGGAAGCGGTGGTGTTCTTCGACCGCGAACTGTCGGAGAATTTCGGTTACCGCCGCAAACGCGCCGCCCACCTGTTCTCCAAGATGCGCTTCCTGTCGGCACAGCTCGACGCCTATCTGGATGACGGCCTGTGGCTGCGCCTGGCCGGCCATGCCAACCGCATGGCGACCCGCCTGGCCGAAGGGCTGACGGACCTGCCCGGTGCCGCCCTGGCCCATCCCGTCGACGCCAACGAGCTGTTCGTGGCCCTGCCCGAACCGGTGATCGCCGGACTGGAAGCCGCCGGCTTCGGCTTCTACCGCTGGGACGGCAACATCGTCCGCCTCGTCACCGCCTGGAACAGCGAAGAAGCTTCCGTGGACGCACTGCTGGAAACGGCGCGGGGGTTGGCCGGAGTTTGATGCGTCCTCGCACATTCCCCATGATCGGTGTATAAACACCTATGTGCCGATCATGGGGAATGTCATGAGCAATGTACGCTGGAACATCGCCGTGTCGCCGGATACGGATCAGGCCGTCCGCCTGTTTCTGGCCACCCAGGGGGGCGGTCGCAAAGGTGACCTGTCACGCTTCATCGAAGAGGCGGTTCGCGCCCATATTCTGGAGCTTTCGGCAGAGCAGGCCAAAGCAACCAACGCCAACCTGACGGAAGACGAGCTGGCGGATTACGTGGCTGAAGCGGTCGATTGGGCTCGGTCGCGCTGATGCGCGTCGTTCTGGATACCAACGTATTGCTCAGCGCCTTGCTGTCTACCGGCGGCGCACCCGATATGATTTACCGTGCTTGGCGTGCCGCCAGATTCAGTCTGGTCACATCGGATATCCAGTTGGATGAGGTAAGACGGGCCAGCCGATACCCCAAACTGAAAGCTATCCTTCAGCCGCACAGGGTCGGCGCCATGATCAACAACATGCAGCGTGCCCTGGTTCTGGATACCCTGCCGCCCCTGCCCGATGACATCAATGTGCAAGACCCCCACGATGCCTATCTGGTCACCATGGTCTTGGCCGCTGGGGCAGACTATCTGGTAACGGGTGACCGCCGGGCCGGTCTGCTGCGGCACGGACATGTCGGGCGCACTCGTATCCTCACCCCAAAAGCATTCTGTGAAGTGGCATTGTGAGTATCACGGCACCCACCCGCCCAACGGATATTCCTGCAAAACGTGGTACGTCGCCCCCGACTTGCCCAGCACGCTTTCATACAGGCAATAGCGGTCCACCATGAACGGCCCGGCCTGGAACATGCCATTCGCACCCATGTAATTGGCCAGCTTCTCCGCCGGCGTCTCCTTCAGATAGGCCAGCGTCACATGCGGGCTGAACTTGCGTTCCTCCACGGGCAGGCCGGCGCGGACCAGACCGGATTCGATCTTGGCCTGCAGGTGGCGCAGCGGCTCGCTCTCCGCCAGTCCGGCCCACAGCGCATGCTGCTTGTGACCCTTCCCGAACGACCCCAGCCCCGACAGCGTCAATGGAAAGGCCGGCCCCGTGACCAGGTCCAGCGCCTCGTCCACATCATGGGCCGTGCCCTCGTCCAACTCGCCCAGGAAGCGCAGGGTCAGGTGGTAATTCTCCGGCGGCACCCAGCGCGCACCGGGCAGGCCCGATGCCAGCCCGGACAGCCGCTCCGTCACCATCTCCGGCATGGGTATCCCGATGAACAGGCGCAGCATGGCAACGTCACAGGCAGGGGTTGGGATTGGCGGCGTGCACGGCGTCCAGATCGGCCAGTACCGCATCCGACAGGGTCAGCGCCCCCGCCTCGATGGCGATGCGCAGATGATCCATGGTGGTGGCGCCGATGATCGTGCTGGTCACGAAGGGACGGGAGACAACGAAGGCGATGGCCATCGCCGCCGGGTCCAGCCCATGCGCCGCCGCGACCGCCAGATAATCGCGCGTCGCCGCATCCCCGCGCGGCAGGTCGTAACGCGACTTGCGATGATCGAAGGCACGCCGCGCATTGGCCGGCATCGCGCCATCCAGATACTTGCCCGTCAGGGTGCCGGCCGCCAGCGGCGAATAGGCCAGCATCGACACATCCTCGCGCAGCGCCACTTCCGACAGGCCCATCTCGAAACTGCGGTTCAGCAGGCTGTAGGGGTTCTGGATGCTGGCGATGCGCGGCAGGCCCAGATGATCGGCCGCCGCCACATAGCGCATGGTGCCCCAGGGCGTCTCGTTCGACACGCCGACATGGCGGACCTTGCCGGCCTTGATCAGGTCGGCGAAGGCGGCCAGCGTCTCCTCGATCGCCACCTCGCCCGGCTGGGCCGACGGGTTGGCGACGGCGCGGCCGAAACGGTCGGCCTGCCGGTCGGGCCAATGCAGCTGGTACAGGTCGATATGGTCGGTGCGCAGGCGCCTCAGGCTCGCATCAACGGCCGCGGCAATATTCTTGGCGTCGGCCCGCGCCTTGCCGCCGCGCAGATAATCCATGCCGCTGCCATCACCCACCACCTTGCTGGCCAGCAGCACCTCGTTGCGCCGGCCGGTGCGGGCGAACCAGTCGCCGATGATCTCCTCCGTCCGGCCATAGGTGGCCGGCGTCGGCGGGGCGGAATACATCTCCGCCGTGTCCCAGAAGAACAACCCATGGTCCAGCGCCATGTCCATCTGGGCGAACGCCTCTTCGGGGCTGTTCTGCCGGCCCCACGTCATGGTGCCCAGGCAGAGGGATGGTACGGAAAGGTCGGTGCGGCCAAGCCGGCGAAGGGTCATGATGCGATCCCGGTTACGGAACATTGGGCGCAAACATGGGCGCTGCCGCCCGTCCCGCCAAGCATGAAATGCGGCCCTGGCGCGAACAAAACAAGTACACTATGATTTGCCGGCACGGAAGGGGATGCCCATGGATCCGTTGGAAACGACGCCTGAATTGACCCGCCGACAGGTGATGGCGACGGGATCGGCACTGTTCCTGGCGGGCAGCGCCGCGACAAAAGCCGCTGGGAGCGAGGGGAAAACCATGTACGGACTGATCGGCCGCATGATCGCGGCACCGGGCAAGCGCGACGCGCTGGCCGCCATCCTGCTGGAGGGCACCGGGTCCATGCCGGGCTGCCTGTCCTACATCATCGCCGCCGACCCGACCAACCCGGACGCCCTGTGGATCACCGAGGCCTGGGACAATAAGGACAGCCATGCCGGCAGCCTGAAACTGCCCGCCGTACAGGCCGCCATCGCCAAGGCCCGCCCCCTGATCGCCGGTTTCGACAGCCGGTCGGAAACGCTGCCGCTGGGCGGGCATGGGCTGATGAAGGCGGGGTAATGGAGGAGGAACATCATGATTGAAGCTCCCGACCCACCCGATACTGTCGCCTACCATCCTTCCGAACTGCCGGATCACCTGAAGGCAGCATTGGAGAGCGCCCGGATGGACCCGGCAGACGAGGTCCTGAACGCTCTCCTTGACCCACCCCCACAAATCAATCCTCACCCATAAATCACCGACGGCAGCCACAGCGCCAGTTCCGGGAACTGGTACAGCACGAACAGCGACAGCAGCACGATGCACATGAAGGGCACCATGCCCCGGAAGATATGGCTGAGTTCGATGCCCTTGGGCGCCACCCCCTTCAGATAGAAGGCCGACATGGCCATGGGCGGGGACAGGAAGCTGGTCTGGATGTTCAGCGCCACCAGCACCCCGAAGAACACCGGGTCGATGCCGTAATTATCCAGCAGCGGCAGGAAGATCGGCACGAAGATCACGATGATCTCCGTCCATTCCAGCGGCCAGCCCAGCAGGAAGATGATGATCTGGGTCAGCAGCAGGAACTGCCACGGCTCCAGGTCCATGGCGTTGAACCAGCCCTCCACCACATGGTGCCCACCCAGCAGCGCGAAGACCGACGCGAAGATATAGGACCCCACGAACAGCCAGCAGACCATGGCCGACGCCCGGCCGGTCAGGAACACCGCCTCCTTCAGCTTGTCCCAGGTGAAGGCGCGATAGGCAACCGCCAGCACCAGCGAGCCGATGGCCCCGATTGCCGCCGCCTCCGATGGCGTCGCCACCCCGGCCAGGATGGCGCCCAGCACCGACAGAACCAGAACGGTCAGCGGCAGGAAGGAGGTCAGCAGCATCCACGCCACCTGTCCGGCACTCACCCCCTCCAGCCGCTCCTTGGGCAGGCGCGGCGCCAGCTCAGGCTTCACGATGCTGACGCCGATCACATAGACGATATACATGCCGGCCAGCATCAGGCCGGGCAGCAGGGCACCAGCATAAAGCCGCACCACCGACTCGCCCGCCATGGCGCCGTAAAGGATCAGCATGATCGAGGGCGGGATCAGGATCCCCAGGCACCCGCCCGCCGCGATCAGGCCCGATGCCAGCCGCTTGTCATAATGCGCCTTCAGCATGGCCGGCAGGGCCAGCACCCCCATCAGGGTGACGACCGCCCCCACGATCCCCGTCGCCGTGGCGAACAGGGCGCAGGTGAACAAGGTGGCCACGCCCAGCGACCCCGGAATGCGGCGCAGCGCCAGCTGGATCGACAGGAACAGCCGGTCCAGGATGTTCGACCGCTCGATCATGTAGCCCATGAACAGGAACAGTGGCACGGAGATCAGCACGTCATTGGCCATCACCCCATAGGCCCGCTGCACCAGCAGCGGGAAGATCGTGTCCCCCACGGCGTAAAAGCCGAACATCACCGACAGCGCGATCAGGGTGAAGGCGATGGGGAAGCCCAGCAGGATGGCGAAGATGAAGCTGACCAGCATCAGCATGCCGACGGCGGGATCGCTCATTTGCCGGCCTCCTGTTCGGCATGCTCACGCAGCATTACCTGCTCCAGCTCCTCCACATCATGCAGACGGGCCGGCCATTCCCCGGTTCGCAGCGCCATGACGCAGCGCCCGATTTCCGCCAGCCCCTGCAACAGCAGCAGCACGCCGGCGATGGGCAGCAGGGCCTTGAACGGATAGATGGGCGGGCCGTCGGGCGTGAAGGAACTATGCTCGTTCATCACCCAGGACAGCCGGGCGAAATCATAGCCGGAATAGATCAGGGTCAATGCCGCCGGCAGGAAGAAGATCAGGTACAGCACCAGATCGACACCGGCCTGCACCTTCACCGGCCACAGCCGGTAGAGGAAATCGCCGCGCACATGCCCGTTGCGTGCCAAGAGATAGGCCCCGCACATGATGAACAGCGTGCCATAGAGGATGTAGGACGTGTCATAGGCCCAGCTGGTCGGGGACCGCAGCACATAGCGCATGAACACTTCGAACCCGATCACGAAGGTCAGGCCCAGGATGCACCAGGAAAAGGCCTTGCCGACCCAGGTGCTGATCCTATCGATGAAAAGCAGTAGGGACATGGGCACTCCTTGGGTGATGGAGCGTCACGGAAAGGTCAGGGGGCCGTGCAAGGCCCCCGCCCGTCACCCGAAGAAATGCTTATAGGCAAGGTCGGTGCGCACCTCATACTCGGCCTCGAAACCCAGCACCCGCCTGGCCCAATCCTTCTGGCTGTCCAGCACCTTCTTGAAGAAGGGATCGGCCGATTTGGCGGCGATGACCTTGTCCCAGGCCGCCAGCTGCGCCAGCAAAACGCTGTCCGGCGTCTTCACCACCTTGACCCCGGCCGCCTTCAGCGCTTCCAGATCCTTGGAATAACGGTCCATGGCCTTCCAGGACATGTCGGCCGACGCACTTTCCGATGCGACGCGCAGCACCGTCTGCAATTCCTTGGGCAGGCTGTCGAACTTCTTCTTGTTGAAGATGATCTCGAACATCTCCGCCGACTGGTGGTAGCTGCCGACCATGTAGGTCTTGGTGACATCCTGGAACCCCAGGGCCTTGTCGGATGACGGATTATTGAACTCCGCACCGTCCAGCAGGCCGCGATCCAGTGCCGGCACGATGTCCCCCGCCCCCATGATGGTGACGGCCACGCCCATTTCCTTGTTCAGGTCGGCACCCAGCCCCACCGTGCGGTATTTCAGGCCGCGCATATCGTCGGGGCTCGATATCTCCTTCTTGAACCAGCCCAGCGGCTGGCTGGGCATCGGCCCGGTCAGGAAGCCGACCAGATCCAGCTTCAGCACATCGCGCACCAGCTCGTCATAAAGCGCCTGGCCGCCGCCATATTTGACCCAGCCCAGCATATGGTTGGCCTTCCAGCCCAGCGCCGGCGGCGTCCCGAACAGAGAGAAGGCGGGGTTCTTGCCATACCAATAGGCCGTGACCCCGTGCCCGCCATCCAGGGCGCCGGCAATCACCGCGTCCTGCAATTGCAACGCGCCCACCACCGCCCCCGACGGCAGCAGCTCCAGCTTCAGCCGCCCGCCCGCCAACTCGTTGACCGTTTTGGCATAATCGCCGGCGAATTCATGGAAGATGTCGCGCGCCGGCCAGGTGGATTGGAACCGCAGGGTGGTGGTCTGGGCCCGCGATACGTTGGGCATGGCGATGCTGCCGGCCGCCACCCCGGCGGTGGCCCCACCCAGCCCGGCGATGAAACGTCGGCGGCTGGCCTTGTCGGTCTTGTTGGTGGGGGGCGTGGTCTCCTGGGTCATGCGTTGGATCCTCCCGGCCATGGTCATTTTCGTTACGCCCGAACCGGGCAATGACAATGAGCGGAATGGTAAACAGAAAACTAAGATCGTTCAAATTTCCGTGCATTGCGAAACAGAATCTCGCATTGCACAAATAGTTCACGGGCGGATACAGGCCCGTTTCATTGACAAGATGACCGGATGAACCACATCAAAAGGGGATCGGACGCCTTGCCCGCGCGAATTTGCCCACCCTCCCCGATGGGGTTTCATGATAGGGTGGGCTATTGCTTTCGTATGGAGTCCACGGCCAGTGACCTCGCCCACCGAAACCGGACGCGATCCTTCCGCGCGCCCCGCCGCTGACGCTCACGCCATTCCGGCGGATGAGAAGATCCAGTATGGCACCATGATCCCCTTCATCCTGGTCCATATCGCCTGCCTGGGCGCCATCTGGACGGGGGTGGCGTGGCAGGATGTGGTGCTGGCGCTGGTGCTGTATGGCGCGCGCATGTTCGGCATCACGGGTGGCTATCACCGCTATTTCTCCCACCGCTCCTACAAGACCGGGCGGATCATGCAGTTCCTGCTGGCCTTCCTGGCCACCTCCTCGGCACAGCGCGGGGCGCTGTGGTGGGCGGCCACGCACCGCCATCACCACAAATATTCCGATACCGAACATGACGTGCACTCGCCGCGCCACAAGGGCTTCTTCTATGCCCATCTGGGCTGGATCTTCACGGAAAAGCATAATGGCGCCGATTACAAGGGCATCGGCGACCTGACCAAGTTCCCGGAACTGGTCTGGCTGGACAAATATTACTATGTGCCGCCGGTGCTGCTGGGCTTCGCCACCTGGGCTTTGTTCGGCTGGTCCGGCCTGGTCGTCGGCTTCATCTGGAGCACGGTGGCTCTGTACCACGCCACCTTCTGCATCAATTCGCTGGCCCATGTGCTGGGCCGCCCGCGCTATCTGACGGGCGATGACAGCCGCAACAACTGGGCGCTCGCCATTGCCACCATGGGCGAGGGCTGGCACAACAACCATCACCACTACCAGTCCTCGGCCCGCCAGGGCTTCCGCTGGTGGGAGATCGACACATCCTACTACATCATCAAGGCCATGCAGGCCGTGGGCCTGGTCTGGGACGTGCACGAGCCGCCGGCATCGGTGGTCCGCAATGAACAGCGCCTGGGCACCAAGGTGATCGAGGCGGCGGCCGCGCAGTTGGCCGCCAGCTTCCAGGTGGAAAAGCTGACCGCCCAGGTGCGCGAGGCGCTGGCCCAGACCCCCACACTGGCGGAGATCGAGGAACGCGTGCGTCAGGCGCGCGAAAACGCCAAGGTCCGGGTGGAGGCGCTGGTCGCCAATATCCACTTGCCGCACCTGCCGACGACCGAGGAACTGCGCCAGCGGGCCAGCAACATGTTCGTCCGCACGCCCAGCATGGACGACATCGTCGAACGCGCCCGCCAGATCCTGGTGGCCAATGTCTGCAACCGTCTGGCCGCTGTTCCGGCCTGATCGGTGCCCCCGGCCGATATCAATGTTTATCCTCTCCTCTCCCTTGGTCATCCCGGCGAACGCCGGGATGACGGAAAGGGGTGTTCCTGGTCTTGAGTCAGCGCCTATGGTCTGCCACCGGGATGACGAGGTAAACGTTTCCGCCGCAGCGCCGGCGCTTGAGGCACAAGCAAAAGCTTTCCCTGTCTGTTCAGCCCCGCATATCCGACCCGTTGAATTGCCACGGGCTTTCCCCTTCCCCTTGGCTGGACGGAACGCTAAGTTACGGCCCAGGGGCGCCTTTCGACGATATGGATTTGAGAACATGACCCGTTTCACTGCTAGTCTGTTGCTGTCCGCGGCATTGGTCGCCGCCCCCGCAACCGCCTTCGCACAGCAGACGCCCGCCGCGACGACCCCGGCCCCGGCTCCCAC
This sequence comes from Niveispirillum sp. KHB5.9, assembly GCF_048066115.1. Lineage (NCBI taxonomy): Bacteria > Pseudomonadati > Pseudomonadota > Alphaproteobacteria > Rhodospirillales > Azospirillaceae > Niveispirillum > Niveispirillum sp. KHB5.9. Next base: position 154,124 of record NZ_JBLTYX010000009.1, read on the forward strand.
CGCCGATGCCCCGCGCGTCACCGGTGCCGCCGCTGGCGCCAACAAGGCTTCCTTCTTCGGCTCGGGCAACCTGATCCCGCTGGCCGGTGTCGCCGCCGTTGCGGCCGCCGGTGTGATCGCCGCCACCGTGGGTGGTGGCGATGATGAGAGCGGCCCGCCGGCCAGCACGGCCACCAGCACGGCCACCGCGACCCGCTGATCGGTCGGGTCCGTCCCGGATTTGGGAACCCCGCCATCCCCGGATGGCGGGGCTTTCTTTTGTGCGCGACCTCACAGCCCAAGACAGCCGCCCGACCCTTCAGGTAAAATATAAAATTTTATAATAATGCGATGGAAATGGCGTTTTTCAGCCAGTCAAAAACTTAACCTTACGTTTCAGTAAGGCATGATCATTCATTAACGGTAAATAATTCTATGATAATTCCACCCGCCTCGATGACGGGGGATGTGATGCGTATTAAATCTTTATTCATTCTTTGCCTTTCTGCCGCCGGTGCTATTGCCGTGGCGATGGGGCTGTACCTGGTTGCCGCCCAGGTGACCCGCCTGGGAAACGCCTCGGACGCAAAGGTGAAACTGGAAGCGCTGGCGACCATCGCGCGCGCCATGGAGGCGTTCACCCTTGAACGCGGCCCCCTGAACGTGGCGATGCAGTCCGAATTGCCGACCCCGGATGCCGTGACCACGGAGCTGGCGACGCTGAGCCCCCGGGCAGATGCCGGCTTGAAGGATATCGAGACCAGACTGTCCGGCCTGGACAACGGCCAGGAACTGAATGAAGTCTATGCGCAGGTGAAGCAGAACATCATCACCCTGCGCAACCAGGCGCGGGCCCAGATGGCCAAGCCCAAGGCCGAGCGCGACGCCGCCTTCGTCAAGGACTACGCCGCCAATGCCGCCAAGATGATCGGCGGCCTCACCCCGCTGCTGGACCGGCTGGAAACCGAGACTGCCACTCTCAGCCCCAATGCCGGTGATTACATCTCCACCGCGCGCCTGGCCATGGACCTGCGCTCGGCGGCCGGCAACAAGGGCCTGGCCATCACCAATGTCGTGGGCAACAGCGCGACGGCGGCGCCGGTCACGCTGGAACGTCTGGCCGACCTGTCCGCCCGTATCGAGGAATTGTGACGCCGTCTGCAGGTGCAGGCCACGCAGGTGAAAAATCCCGATGCCCTGTCCGCGTCGCTGGCCAAGGTGACCGACCTGTACTTCACCCAGGCCCAGGCGCTGTACAAGCAGGTGGATGCCGCGGCCCGCGCCGATGGCAGGCAGACGCTGGACATGATCGCCTTCCGCAAGCAGCAGACCACCTATCTGCAAAGCATCATGACCATCCGCGACGCCGCCCTGGAAGAAGCCGGCGTGCTGCTGTCCAATGATATCGCGTCGGCCCGCGCCAACCTGATCATCGCCGTCCTGCTGACGCTGGCCATCGCCGGCGGCGTGGCGGGGCTGGGCATCTTCTTCACCCGCCGGGTGGTGCTGCCCCTGAACGGCCTGACCGCCATCATCGGCCGCATGGCCGCCAACGACCTGGCCGTGGACATACCCGGCGCCGGCCGCACGGACGAGGTGGGTGACATCGCCCGCGGCCTGGCCGTGTTCCGTGAAGGCGCCCTGGATCGCCAGCGCCTGGAGGAGGCGGCGGAGACGGAGCGGCAGACCCGTGAGAAGCGGGTCGCCCGTGTCGACGCGCTGATCGCCCAGTTCGAGCGGCAGGTGGCCGAGGTTCTGACCGGCGTCGGCCATGCCGCAACCGACCTGGACAATACCGCCCAGGCCATGTCCGGCATCGCGTCCAGCACCAGCGAGCAGCTGGCGACCTCGGCCGCGGCATCGGACCAGACCTCCGCCAATGTCCAGACCGTGGCGGCCGCGGCGGAGGAGCTGGCCTCCTCCAGCCACGAGATCGGCCGTCAGGTCAGCGAGAGTGCCGCCATCGCCCGCTCGGCCGTCGGCGAGGTGTCGCGCGCCGACACCACCGTCCGTGGCCTGGCCGACGCGGCTCAGCGCATCGGCGATGTGGTGGACCTGATCCAGCAGATCGCCGGCCAGACCAACCTGCTGGCGCTCAACGCCACGATCGAGGCGGCCCGCGCCGGGGAGGCCGGCAAGGGCTTCGCCGTCGTCGCCTCGGAGGTGAAGAGCCTGGCCAACCAGACGGCGACCGCCACCCAGGACATCGCCGCCCAGGTGCAGGCCATCCAGACGGCCACCAACGCCGTCGTCCAGGCCATGTCCGGTGTCGGCCAGACCATCGAGCGCGTCAGCGAGATCGCCACGACCATCGCGGCCGCGGTGGAGGAACAGGGTGTCGCCACCGCCGAGATCGCCCGCAATGTGCAGCAGGCGGCGGAGGGGTCGCAGTCCGTGTCCGAAGGCCTGGCCCATGTCAGCAGCGGCGCGCAGAAGACCGGCGAGGCCGCGGGTAGCGTGCTGGGCGCATCCGGCGAACTGTCGCGCAGCGCCACGACCCTGAGCGGCAGGATCGAGGGTTTCCTGTCCGGCATCCGCGCGGCATGATAAGTCCTTGGCGTGAGTAGCCCCAAGGCCCCGCCGCACCCGCGACGGGGCCTTTCCTTTGGCAAGCACCCCGCCCGTCGAAAAAGGGGCTCGCCGCCCACGGGACAGGCGGGATATGAAGGCGCCATGGAAAAGCCCGACGATCTTGAAATCTATGTGGTGACCACCCCCGGCCTGGAACCCGCGCTGTGTGCGGAGATGCAGGAGAAGGGTTTCGCCGATCCCAAACCCGCCAAGGGTGGGGTGACCACGCGCGGCCCTTGGTCCGAGGTCTGGCGCGCCAATCTGGAACTGCGCGGCGGCGCCCGCGTCCTGGCCCGCATCGGCTCCTTCCGCGCCATGCATCTGGCGCAGTTGGACAAGCGCGCCCGCAAATTCCCTTGGGGCGATTTCCTGCGCACGGATGTGCCGGTGCAGGTGGAAGCCAGCTGCAACAAATCCCGCATCTATCATGCCGGTGCCGCCGCCCAGCGCATCTCCAAGGCCATCGCCGAGGAGCTGGGGGCACCCGTCACCAAGGATGCCGCCCTGGTGGTCAAGGCGCGCATCGATGACGATCTCTGCACCTTCTCCATCGACACGTCGGGCGAGGCGCTGCACAAGCGCGGCTACAAGGAGGCGGTGAACAAGGCGCCGATGCGCGAGAACCTGGCCGCCATGTTCCTGCGCCAGTGCGGCTACACCGGTACCGAACCCGTGGTCGACCCGATGTGCGGCTCCGGCACCTTCGTGATCGAAGCCGCCGAGATCGCCGCCGGCCTGAAGCCCGGCCGCGCCCGCCCCTTCGCCTTCGAAAGCCTGGCCAATTTCGACGCCGCCGCCTGGAACGCCATGCGCGGCACCGCCACCCCCACCGACACGGCCCTGCGCTTCTACGGCAGCGACCGCGACGCCGGTGCGGTGAAGATGAGCCAGGCCAATGCCGACCGCGCCGGCGTCGGCGCCATCACGACCTTCCGCGCCCACGCCATCAGCGACCTGGAACCGCCCGAGGGCCCGCCCGGCCTGGTGATCGTCAACCCCCCCTATGGCGGCCGCATCGGCGACACCCGCCAGCTCTACGGCCTCTACGGCGCCTTCGGCAAAACCATGCTGAACCGCTTCAAGGGCTGGCGCGTGGGCGTGATCACCAACGAGGCGGCGCTGGCCAAGGTCACGGAACTGCCTTTCCTGCCGACCCTGCCGCCCATTTCGCATGGCGGGTTGCCGGTGACCTTGTACCGGACCGGGGTGCTGGGCGGGGTGTGAGGTTCCGGCCCCCGCCTTGACTTTCCCACCCTGGCGCCGGACAATCGGCCCATGGAAATACATCTGACACGCGAACAGGAAGCACGGCTCACCGCCCTGGCGGCGCAGCAGGGGCGCAGCCTGGACGATGTCGTGCAGGAAGCGGCGATGCCTGGACCGACCGGCAGGCGACCCTCACCGACCTGCGGGCCTCCCTGGACGCCGCCGAGGCTGATATCGCGGCCGGACGTGGGGAAGAGATCACGGCGCAGACGGAACGCGCCTTCCTGGATGCGGTGAAACAGCAAGGCCGCGCTCGCAGCAAGTGGCAGCCGTCGCGCGCGGTATGAGCTATCGGGTAGCCTCGGCTGCCCAAAGCTTATTAGGGATAAGGTCCCATTCCTGTTCTCAATAGCATGAATTAGATAAAGAACGCCCTGTTGTTCATCTGCTTTTTTTAAGGCTTTTCATTTTCTTTTGAGCAAGGAGGAGGATCGATCATGAATGACAGGATAGTAAATGTTACATCACATAATCAGACCGGTGGGATAACTGCACACACGGTTACTGGACCTCAGAATACGGCAAATGATACACCGGTTGAAAAGACTAACAGTGAGACTTTCTGGAAGCGGTTTACAGCGGTTGCTGCCCTAGTCGGTGGCTTGGGTGCAATTGTTGGAGCATTTGTGAAATTTACTGGCTGAAGGAGAACATCATGAGCAAATATGAAGGTGGCACAGGCCCTATCATCAACGTCACAAGCCACAATCAGCAGGGCGGAATAACCGCATATCAAGTATTACAAATGAATCAAGAGCCCCCAATTCCAATTTTCACACAGGAAAATTTGAAAGAAATAATTCACCTATATGGCCAAGATGCCAAATTTGTTGTTGATAGATTTGACTCTACTGTCCGCACATTTCAATTTTGTGGGCAGATGGTGGAAGTCATGCGGGCAGGAGGCTTGAATGTGGATTTTAGCCCTATGCGTCAAGCCATGGGGTTACCACCTTTTAATGGAATTCAGATCGGCCCAAATGACGGAAAGATATTCATTCAAGTCATGAATATATAGAAAATTTATGCACGTTAAATTGATTTTTATCTTATTTTCCCGCACACCAGAATGAAGCATTTTTTTTACAGCATAATATAAATCATGTAATGCTTCACTTGCCCACAATGCAGCAACCCCATCCTTGATGAAGCAGAGTTTCGACCTAGTGAACGGGTCAAAAGCTCGCCCATTGACTTGACAAAGGGACTCAGCACACGGACTTGCGCAGACTAAGTGAGCATCTTTCTGGTATTTAGCGGATCATAAGCCAATGGCACATTGACCAAAGAGCTTGCCAAAATTCTAAAGAAATTAGTCATTTGGCGCAGCATGGCGTCCCCAAGGGGATTCGAACCCCTGTTACCGCCGTGAGAGGGCGGTTAAAAATGTCCACTCGCATCCATGAAAATTTTGATTGTCCTTTGATTTTCATGTAGATGAGCGTTACGATAATCCACTCGCGTCCACCAGTGTCCCGCCCCATAAACTGGACACTAACTGGACACTGACAGAATTCAGGGGGTGAAGATGGCTCGCAGCATCCGGGCACCCAAGCTGGAAAATCGCACCGGGCGGTTGAAGCTGCCGATATCCAAGAAGCCGGTGTTTGTCCGGATCGGCGACGGCCTTTCTTTGGGGTACAGGCGCAACGCAACCGCCGGCACATGGGTCATGCGGATTGCCGACGGCGCTGGGGGATACAAGACGAAGGCCATGGGCAGCGCTGACGATTTCGCAGATGCCGACGGCGTCAATGTGCTGACCTTCTGGGAGGCTCAGGATCGTGCGAGGGCCTTGGCCGCGCCGTCAGCGGGCTTCACGGAAGCGCCCGTGTTGTTGACAGTGAAAGCGGCCGTTGACACCTATCTGGAGCGCCTGGAGACCAAGAACCCGGCGACCGCACGAGACACACGCCAGCGGCTGGCGAAACATGTTCTGCCCAAGCTGGGCGGTGTGCTGGTCAAGGAATTGACCAAGACGCAAATTGAGCGTTGGCAGGCGGGCATGGTACGGAAGGGCCCGGACACGGAAACGGTGCGTCGGTCGAAGGATACGGCAAACCGCGTCCTGTCGATGTTGCGGGCCGCCCTGAACCTGGCTGCCGCCGACGCGGCGCACGGGCTGTCCGATGCCGCATGGCGGCATGTGAAGGCCTTCCCCCGTGTCGGGGCACCGCGTGAAGTCCATTGGACGGGTGAACAGGTTGCGGAGCTGATCGACGCGGCCAGCCCTGAATTTGCCGATCTGATCCGGGCCGGATTCTTGACTGGTGCCCGATATGGGGAACTGGCGGGTGCCGATGTGCGGGACTTCGATGCCGCCGGCGGTGTTCTGACCATCCGACAGGGTAAGACGGGTGCCCGCGCCATTATCTTGCATCGGGAGGCCGTGCAATTCTTCGAGGGAGCGACCGTCGGCCGGGACGGTGATGAACCCCTGATCCCGCGCGCAGGCGGCGCGCGGTGGGGAAAGTCGCACCAGCATAGGCCCATGAAAGCGGCGTTGCTGGCCGCTGCCTTGGATCCTGACGGCACCTTTTATGCCCTCAGGCACTCGTACATTTCGCGGGCCATTGAGGGAGGTGTGCCGCTGACGGTGATTGCCGAGAACTGCGGTACTTCGATCCGCATGATTGAAAAGACCTACGGCAAGGTGCTGGCCGCCAAGCGCCGCGAGTTCCTTGAACGGGGCGCACCGTCGCTGGCCGGCCGAGTTGTGAAGCTCGTGGCGAGGGCATGAGGGATTCCGAAGGGTTCGCTGGACGGAGAGCAATCATGGCCAAGCAAAAGAAGATTGTTGGCTCGGGAATCACCGCGAAAGAAATGACAGTCCATTCTGGCCAGGATCTAGCCCCGGCACTGAAACGTATCCTCGGCGCGATCAGCGCAGACATAACGGCACGGGGCCAATATGGCATGGTGTCCTGGAAGGTCGTTGAACAGGCGAGATCGGTTTCGGCAGGACACGATAGGGATCGTGTGATTGAACAGTCGCCTCAAGACTATGCTTTTCAAATCATGAAGCTGGATGAAGTTATAAAGCACAGTATTGAAAGGGAAGATGCAGACGAGGCCGCTCGATTTGCGTTCCAGATGGGGTGCCTTTTTACAGAAGCGTTGATAAAACAGGATTGGGAGATCCACGCCCTTCGCGGCAAGAAGAATGCTGACAGTCTTGCGCTGCCTGCCCAACAAGAAAATCAAGAGCGACACCATCAACGGCAGCAGAAGGATGCTCAAATTCAGCAAATTGCGGCTGATAAGCGCAGCCGGAATCCGCACCTGACAAATTCAGCCATCGCGGACCAGATCGCAAGCGCCACTGAGCTGTATGGCACCGAGAGGACGATTCGGAAGGCGTTGATCGGTACGGGTCCGCGGGCGAGGGGCAAAAAATAGTTGGCCGGGCGCACTTAGCACGGCCAAAGCGCATGTGAACAATTCAAGACCGTCCACAGTACACAGGATGGTCCAAATGCCACGGCTTAATCCAACGGCACCCAAGCGCACCAAGAACCCGACGGCCCATAAATCCGGGTGGTCTGTCGCTGAGTGGGCGGCCGACACTTCGCTCTCCCGCTCGACTGTTTTCAATCTGCTGAAGGAGGGTTGTGTCCGCTCGGTGAAGTTCGGCGGCCGCACCATCATTTTGACGCCGCCGGCGGACTTCCTGGCCGCGCTCGCGGCCGAGGCTGCGTGATGGATGCGCTCCACCTCACCGCCCTGGCCGGCGGTAAGGTGGATAAAAATGATGCGCAGGAAGGCGATCATTTTATCCACATAAACGAGGCTGCGCAACGCGCAATCGCGCGCCTCTTGGTTAATCGGTTTGGTCTGTCGCGGGGGTACTCCACCGCCGCCCCCTTCCTTCAGGGAGGGACTGCCGAATGATCTTCCCCGAAATAGAACGAGACTTCCTTCGATGTTGCCGGCGGGTTGGCCCTCGCCACATGGGGGCCCTTGCTGCGCTGGGCGTCGAGCATCCGAAGGCTGACACTGATGACAAGCATCGCCTCCCGCTCTGGGGGGCCCATGCCATCGAGGTCGACCCCAACACCGGGCTGTTCGAGTTCAGCGCGCTGCCGGCAGGAAGTCGACGAGCTGCTGTAATCGTGCCCATCGGAATTGGCGATCGCTCTGACGTCTGGTGGATCCATATAGACGATCTGGTCGGCTTCTACCTGGATCGGCCTGACGAGTGGTGGCTGCACCGTGGAGTGGCCTACGTGCTGGGGGCCGATCACATCGAGGATGCCGGGCTCTACGGCGCCCCGGTCCAACTGCTGGCCACACCGCTGGAGTGGTTGCAGGCCGGCGGGATAGGTGCCGTCGTCCTGGATTGGCGTCTATGCCCTGCCCATGAATTTGGCGGAGTGCCGAGCATCGAAGCCGCGACCCGGGACTTGGCCGAACATCTGGCGGTACGACATGCCCAGACTGCCCAGCACCTCCCCATCACATGGCGGGGTGCGGCATGACAGCGAGCTGGAACAGGGCGCCCGGGCCCGCCAACCCAGGGGGCTATGTCGAGAAGCTGGACACCATCTGCGCCGCATCGTGGGCCGGGAAGCCGGTGCCCGAGCGGCAATGGCTGATCCCTGATCTGATCCCCTTGCGTGACGTCACTTCGGTGAACGGTAGGGGCGGTGAAGGCAAGACCTTGATTGTCCTCCAGTTGTTGGCAAGCGCAGCGTTGGGTATGCCCTGGCTCGGCCGCCAGTGCCGCCGGGTGAATACGTTGGGTGTGTTTTGCGAGGACGAAAGCGATGAACTTCAACGTCGGCTTCACGATATCGCTACGGCTTATGGCGTCGACCTCGGCGATATGGAACACCTCGACCTGGCGTCTCGCGTCGGCGAAGACAACGCTCTGTTGACTTTCGGCAAGTACGGTGAAAGCGCGGATCCGACGCCATTCTACAGCTCAATCCTTCGGCGAGCCCGCCAGCTCGGCGCTGAACTGATCGTCTTGGACAGCCTCTACGATTTTTTTCCAGGCAACGAAAATGCTCGAACCGAGGTACATCGGTTTGGTGGGATGTTGCGGGCATTGGCTAAGGCGACGGGTGCGGCCGTAGTTGTCTGCGGCCACCCCTCAAGGGCCGGAGAGCAGGAAGGATCCGGCCTGTCTGGATCAACCGCTTGGCATGCAGTGGTCCGATCCCGTCTGTACCTCACCCGTCCGGCAGCGGAAGAAGGCGCTCCACAGAACTCAGACGCCCGCATCTTGGCTTCGAAGAAGGCCAACTATGCCGCCCTGGCTGGCGATATCCGGCTGACCTACCGAGACGGCGTGTTCGTTGCGGATATTCCCAGCGGTGGTGATTTTGTCGACAAGCTCGACCACGATGCACGGGCCAGGGCCGCAGAAGACGCCTTCCTGGCCTGCCTGCGTGCGGCCGCTGGGCAAGGCCGCGCTGTATCCGACGCGGCCAACTCGCCCCGATACGCCCCGCGCATTTTCATAACCATGAAAGAGGCCGGCGGGCTGCGGCAGGCGGACTTTGTCGCCGCTATGCGAACCCTTTTCGACGCTCGCAGGATCCGGATCGGAGAGGTGCCCGGCCCAGACCGTCACCGTCAGAAATCGATTGTTGAGGTGCCCAATGGTGCACCCTGAAACCGGACGAAAGGTCCGCGGGAAGTGCGGAAAGTCACCTCGCAACCCATTGATTTCATTGCGGCGGGCGGTCTGCGGGAAATGCGGAAAGTCACCCCGCAACCCATTGATTTTGTTTGCGGGCAGTCTGCGGCGGGTGTCCCCTATATACTACGTATATATCCAGCACCCCTCTTGGGGGTGGGGGCTGGAACAAAACAGGGGGCCGGCATGCCGGCCCTGACCCACGCCGAACGCCAACGCGCCTATCGACGTCGGCAGCGGCGCGGCCTTGCCGTCTTCGCGGTGGCGCTCCCGGAAAACGACCTTATCGCGGCGCTGATCAATGCCGGTTTGCTGGACGAACGCCGAGCGCTCGATGCGGCAGCGGTGCGGGCGGCCTATACCCTGGCCGTCACTCGCCTGATCATCGACCCTCACCGGTGACGATTTCCGTTATCCGTCACTCCCCGCGCGCTCCCCCCATCTGCTTATCTGACCCTGCCGCCCCGTTGGGCTGTGGGCGGCCGTCAGCCGGCGGTGCGTGGAACACCGGCAGCAGGAGCGGGATAGCTCCCCCGATGACCTGTACAGGACGGCGCGGCCCGTGTGGAACCCCCGACCCGGCGCGGGCCGCGCCCTCAACTCAGATGATGAAGGCCGATGTCCACCACCACCGCCCCCGTTCCCATCTGCCTTGACGACATCATGCCGGTCATGGTGGCGGATGTGCCGATCTCCTACCCGGATGGCACCCCGACCGGATGGCACGTCACCGTCGCCGGCCCCTGCCACCCGGCCACCGTTGCCGCCGATGCTGACACCAGCCTCAATGAACTGGACCGGCTGGCCCTGCGCATTCTTGGGTGGCCGGCTGTCGACATGGACGGGGTGCCGTTTCCCTTCACGCCCGAGGCCGTCGCGGAGCTGCTGACGGCCGAACGCCTGGAGCCGGCCTTTCGCCAGATCCTGGAATATCTCGACAGCCCAGACGCGTTCGCGCCATCCCCGACCAAGGCAGCGACATGACCATTCCCATCAACACGCTTCCCGATGTCCTGCCACCCCCGCCGCCGGCCCGCCGCAGGGTTGCGCGGGCGCGCTATGCCGACAGGGTGCGGACCCTTCTCAATAAGCACAGCGGCGCCGCCCGCGACCGTGTGCTTGACAGCTTGGCAGCGCTCGAAACCACGATTGCCCCCATGGCCGCACTGGCCCGACAGGCGGCCCCGCACCTCCCCGCGCTCCCGCCGCCCTTTGCCGACGCGCCGACCCTGCTTGATGCGGTGCACGCGATGCGGGCGGTTGTCCAGTCCATCCCCCGCGAGGGTGCGTGATGGACGCGAGCCGTCACACCCCCGGCCTTGCCCGGCCGTCGCGGCGCGTGTGGAACCCCGCCACCGGGCGTTTCGATGCAGTGCCCAGCGCCACCGCCGGCCGATCCGTGCGGCCCGCCAAGGCCGCGAAGCTCGCCCGTCTGCCGTCATCCCCGATGCCGGCCGCTTCCGCCCGGCAGGCCCTGGCCAGCTTCGAGAAAACCATATCGCTGGCGCTGGGCAGTCTTCAGCCGCCCGAGGTGCAAAAGGTTCACGCCGTGGTGGCCCGCGACGTGCTGGCCCGGCACCTGGCCACCGTGAAGGACAATCCGCCGGCCGTCACCACCATTGTCGACGGCCGCCGCGACGCGTTGGAAGATGCCGTTAAGCCGTATGGCCTGATCCGATACGAATTCAGCTATCCCAGCATGATCCGAGAGGCGGCGGCGTTCGCCCTGAAAGAGGTCCGGCGCCTTTCGCCCAGGCAGTCCGGGAAATACCGGGATGCCTGGTTTGTCATGGCCGACGGCGCCCCAGTGTCCGGCCCCGACGCGATCCCGCCCACCGCGAAGCGCGTCGTGGTCACCAACGACGAACCCTATTCCCGCCGGCTGGAGGTGGGCAAGGACGCGGCTGGGCTGCCCTTCGTGGTGAAGGTGCCTCCCCTGTTCACCGAACGCGCGGCTGTCGCCACACGGCGCCGACACGGCCAGCGCGTGACCGTCTCCTACTCCTTCGTGCGACTTCAGGGCGGAAAGGCCCGGCGGGGTGAATTGACCTACCCGGCCATCATCATCGAAAGGCGCTGACCATGGCGGAACCCGTTCTCGCAATCAACGTCGACACCAGCGCCTTGCGTGGCGAGGCGGCAGCGGCCACTGCCGACATGAACGCGATGGTGGAGACGGCCGGGCGTGTCGTGGGTGCGACCGAACGTGTGGAGCGCAAGACGAAGGACACGGCGGCGGCATTCGAACGGCTTGAGCGCCAACTCGACCCGACAGCCGCAAAGCTGGCAAACCTCAATCGCCGGTATGAACAGAATGTCAACCTGGTGACTGCAGCCGGCGCGGCTGTCGGCGTGAGCGCTGATCGGCAGGCCGCCGCCCTGACCAAGCTGACAGCGCAGCACGAAGCGCAGACCGCCCGCCTCACCCGTGCCACGACCGGGGCGGCGGCGGCCATGGTGCAGGCCAACGACAACGCAGCAGGATCGAACAAGCGCCTTGGGGGCGCCCTTCAGCAGGTCGGCTATCAGGTCGGTGACGTGGCAACCCAGGTTCTAGCCGGCGGGGACGCGATGAAGGCCATTGCGATGCAGGCTGGCCAGCTTCTCGGGTTCTTCGGACCCGCCGGTGCGCTGGCCGGCATGGCGGTGACCGTGGGCGCCGCCGTCTTCGGTATGGTGGACCTTGGCGACGCCACCGACGATACGCGGGAGGCATCCAAGCTGTTCGCCGATGTGTCGGACCGCCTCAATGGCGTGATTGATGATCGCAAGACGTCGGTGGAGGAACTCACCAAGGCCTATAATAAGCAGACCAAGGCGCAGCAGGATCTTCAGCGTCTCGATCTCCAGATGGCACAGACGGACATCTTCAAGGCTCGCAAGCAGCAGTTGGACGATGCCACCAAGCAGATGGAGCAATATTTCAAGGCCACCTCGAACTCATTTCTTGGGATCAACCTTGATCCGTTCCAGGGTCAAACGGTCCAGTCGCAGGCGCAACGCATGTTGAACGCCGGCCAGCTAACCGAAGCGGTGGCGTTGCTGTCGAAGGGGGACGCGGAGGCGCAGAAGCTGGCCGGAAGTCTGACGGCCACCGTAAGGGAGTGGACCAAGCAGGGCGAGACGCTGGCCATCGTCACCGCGCAATTGGCGCTCTACAACGGCACCGCGACCAAGGCGCAAAAGGAGCTGCTGGGCATCCGGGAGGAAACGGACCTTGCCACGGAGGCGCAGGACCGGTTTGCGGCAGCGCTGGACAAGCTGAAGAAAGCTGCGGCCGAAGGTGACGCCATGTTGCGGAGCCGGGCGCAGTTCAGCGACGTGATGGAGGATAGCGAAAGGTTCATGCGGGATCAGGCGGACGGGATCAGCGCGGCCGAGCGGGCGTATCAGCCCTATGCCGCAGCGATCGAACGACTGAACGACCTGAAGGGCAAGGAAGGTCGAACGACGCTGGAACTGATCGGGATTGAGCAGCGCCTGGGTGAATTGCGCGCGGCCGGTCGACAGGCCATGGATGAAGCCACCGCGGCTGAAGAGAAGCGCCGCACAGCGATCATTGAGGAAATCGACGCCCTTCGGGTGCGCAATGATCTGCTGGCGGCGCAGGTCGCGGGCACCGACACCAAGTCCATACGTCGGCAGGTGGTGGAACTGGACATCAAGTCCGATGTCGAAAGGTTCGCCGCTTCGCTGAAATCCGCCAATGGGGAATTGTCGGCTGCCGCCACCCTGGAAGTTGAGCGCTACGAACGCGAACGCCGCCGGCGGGCCGGCCTGGAAGACGAAATCGAGTTGCTCGACCGGGCCAAGGCCGCAGGTCGCAGCGCGGCCGACCTGTTCACATCGATGGCCGAAGGCGATTGGACCGGCACGGCCGAAGGTGTGGCCGACCTGATAGCGGATTTCAAAGACTTCAAGGACATCACGGGGAGCGTATCCCAGGGCTTCGCGGAACTGGGCAATAGCCTGCTGGACAGCGCAGCAGCCGGCCAGGCGCTCGGGAACCTCGTTGGCGAGTTGTTCGGCGAACGCAGCGAACACCAACAGCGTAACGCCCAGATCGGCAGCACCGTGGCCACGACCATCGGCGACTTCTTCGGGGTGCCTAAGGGGCTGTCGTCATTCGTCGGGAACGTCGTCGGCAACCGCTGGGGGCCGGGACGCCGCACCCGGCGCCCGACCCTGGTCATTGTCTTTTCGGAAAGGAAGGCAGCATGAGCGTCGTCAACGTCCTGCTCACCAAGCGGGAGGGCATGTTGTGCACAGACACCTTCGGATACGACGTCGCCGGTCGTGTCTTGGGCGAGGTGTCGAAATGCATCATCGTCCCTCACCATAGGCTCGCCATTGCCACGCGCGGGTCTGCCGCCCTGGCCTGGAATGCCGCAATCCTGGTCAGCGTCACCAGCATGCCCGCAGGTATCGACAGCCTGATTCCGCAGGCCGAACGCTTCATGCAACGGATCCTCGACGCCAGCCTTTATCAAATGGGCCGGGCCGGGTGCATGGATGGCGAGGTCACTATCGTCGGATGGTCGGACGCTGCCGGCGCACCCGTGGGCCACTACCTGGAATGGATCGAAAGCCGGGGCACCCTGTTTGCCGAACCGATCCAGCCGGGCCGATACGACATGCAGCCGCGCCTGCTGCCTGAATTCGCGCCCGATACCCGCCACGCCAACGACCCGCCGGCCATGTTCCGGGGCATCGCCAATGCGCAACGCAAGATGGCTGCCGCCCGCTATCCGGGAAACCCCGTCGGGGGGCGGCTGATCCTGACCACGGTCAACCGGCACGGGATGGAGCAACGCCAGATCCATGCATGGCCCGATGACGTGGCGAAGTTGCGCGCCGTCGCCCCCGTCACGGAGGCGGAACCGGCATGAAGACCGCGAGTGAGATGATTACCGCGTCGCTGGCGGCGCTCGCCGATTTCGACACCGAGCGGCAAGCGGCTGTCGCCGAGGCGGACATCCGGCAGCACCTCTTGCGGAGCGGCGCGCTTGATGCCTTGGAGCCCAGCGCTGCCCGCGACATGGGCGCCCGCGCCATCGTCGGTGAGGCACTGGCCCTGGCCATTGCCGGCCACGCCATGGCCCTTGCGCGCCATGCCCTGAATAGCGCTGCCGCCGCCCATCATATGCATGACCGGCTGGCGGCCCTGGTCATCGCCTGCGCCCGACACCGACCGGCCCTGCCGGGGCTGCTGGGCAGCGTCGCCGCCGGGGCAATCCAGGCCCATCCGGCCGACATGACGAAAGGGAACAATCCATGAACCTGAAACAGATCCTTGCCGCCATCACGGGCAGCGCCCGGAAGGGTGCGGCGCCCATTCCGTTGCATGACCAGATTGCAGCCGCTGAGAAGGCTATCCGCGACATCGAGATCGAGCGGCAAGCGGCCGTCGCGGCGCTCGCCAGCGCAGAAGAACGCCGGCGGGCGCTGCTGGTGGAAGATGATGCCGAGGGGCTGCGGGCCCATGCCCAGGCCTTGCAGGCGGCACAGGACGCCGTTGACGCGGCGCCGCTGAAACTGGCCGCGGTCACGGACACGCTCAAGGGTCTGCGGGACCGCCAGAGGGCCGAGACGGTAGAGCGGCACAAGGCGGCGGCAGCGGCACATTTCGCGGCCGTTGGGGAGGCTGTCACCGCCTTGCTGGCCGTCAACCACAAGGCCCATGCTGCCTATGAAGCTGCCCGCGCTGATCTTGGCGAGGAACCGTGGCCGCGCGGCATTCACCCGGCGGCCTATGTCGGCATGGTGAACGATCAAGGCTACGAAGCATGGGCCCGGCATGTGGTCAACGAGCTTCCCGACATGCGGGCCGTACCCGTCATCGGTGGTGTCGTGCCCCCGGCGCCTGTTCCTGCACCCACCGCCAAGCCGATTGCCGCGCCTATGACGGCGGGCTTTGCTTCCCGACGGGTGCGGGCAGACCCGCCGGCGCCCCGTCCGAAGACGCCCCCGCGCGCACCGCACAAGCGGCCGGATCATGTGCCCGACGGTCACAAGGTTGTCACCTACCTGCGGGCAGGCGTGGAGATACCGAGCGGCGGGACATCGATCGTCGGCGATGAGATGGCATTACCGGATATGACCGCCATCGCCCTGGTGCGGAGCGGCGCGGCGGACTTCGGGACGGAGGCCGCGCATGTATGACAACACAACCCTGCAGGTCGGGGTGGCCGGCGGGCAACCCGTCATCGTGAAAATGGGGCCGCTGGTCTCGGACGTGCCCGCAACCGTGCTGCTGTCCGCCGACTACACGTTGTGGAACCCGCCGGGCTATCCGCAGCGCTTCAGCTATACGGGCGCCGCGATTCGCCAGCCGGGGACCGTGACAGCCGGAACCACCATCAAGGTCATCAAGGCCGAAGCCGCCGCCCTGGTGGCGGCAGGCGCGGCGACGGAGGTGTAAGACATGACCATGCGCAAGAGCTTTGCTGGCGGACAGGCGCAGGCCTTGGGCCCGCGTCGCGTTCGCGTCCAGTGCAGCAGCGACGGCATCGACCGAACCGGGGAGGTTGTGCAGCAATCGGGGATCGAGTTTCCCGCATCGGTCCCGGTTCTCTGGGGTCATGATCCCGATCTCCCCATCGGCCGTGCCTATCCCCGGATGGAGCGCGGCGCCTTGGTCGCTGAGGTCGAATTCGCACCTGAAGGGATTTGCGAACATGCCGACCGGGTGTGCGGCCTGGTGAAGGCTGGCGTGGTCAATACCGTCTCCATCGGGTTCGACGTGCTGAAAGCCGAACCGATGGACCGGGGCCGGCCCGGCGGCCCGCAGCGCTATCTGAAGTCGGAACTGCTGGAACTGTCCTTCGTGTCCGTGCCCGCCAACGCGGATGCGCAGGTAACGGAGCGGTCACGTGGTCGCGGGGTGCGCGTCAAGGGCCTGTACGAGTGCGCACGGCTGGCGGGGCTGCTGTCGGAACTCTCCTGGCTTGAGGAATGTGTAGAGGCTGAGGCCGCGCGCGAGGGTGACGGCTCCCCGCTTCCTGAAATGCTGGGCAGGATCATGGCCGCCATGGGCGAGGCGCTGATATCCATGACGGTCGAAGAGGTCAACGAACTGCTGGCCATCGAGGCGGCGGAACGGGGTGCCGTCGGGCGCTCCCGCAAGCCGGCGGCCGTGCGGTTCCGCGGCGCCGTCATTGCCCGCATGGGTGGCGGCAAGGCGATGACGCCCGATCAGATCAGGGCCCGACAGGCGCGGGCAAGGCTTCTCGACCTCACGAAGCCGAGTGTTGCCGACGGGTCTGGGCTGGCCCTTGATGATCCAGGCATCACCCCCGCCCATCGGGCCGCACGGGCGCGGGCAAGGCTTCTCGACCTCACGGAGCGCCTGACCTGAAGCGGAAGGGTGCGGGGCGCTGGGCCTGCCTCCCCGGGGGGGTGGAGGGCACCCCCGCAGACCCCCCCCAGGGGGTAGGGGGTTTTCCATCTAAATGGGTCGGCACCCCCTACCGGCCCTTGGTTCTTTCTGTCCGCCGTCAAAATTGGGGGAAAAAGTACCCGTTTTCGAGGGGTTCGCGGCACATATCAATGGTTGTAGGAGCATAGTCACATGACAAAAGGTCGACCCCGCAAGCCGACACACCTCAAAGTGGTGGCGGGCACCGATAGGCCAGACCGGCGGAATGGTAATGAGCCGACGCCAGCGCGCGAACGGCCCAGCCCACCCGCCGACCTGTCCGTGAAAGCTGCGGCCGCCTGGGGCGAGCTTGTCACCATCCTGGACGGGATGGGTGTGATGACCTGCGCCGATGTGTTCGCCTTGGCCGCGCTGGCCGAGACGGTCGCCGACCTGCGCCGACTGCGGGACGCGCTGGCAAGGGACGTTGTTCTTGACCCAGGCGGGGGCACCGAACCAGTCATCATCGCAAAGGGCGGAGAACCGACCTATGTGGTGTGCGGCCGCTCGGGTGCCCAGGTAAAGCACAGGCCCGAAGTGGCCATGATCGCCGACGCGGACAGGCGCCTTCAGGGCTGGCTGGCCCGGTTCGGGCTCACGCCGTCCGATCGCTCGCGGGTAAGCCGGGTGGTCGATCCGCAGCGGGATGAATGGGATGGATTCTGATGATCTGGCGCTGGCCATAGCGCGGCCATGCCCGCACCATGGCCAGCGCCACCGTGGCCCACGGCCGGCCGGCTATGTCCGCGGCCGGGGTGCACCCAAATTTGGGTGCACCCTCTGTCGGTGTGATCAGCGCATCGGAGCCTTCGCCGGTGGCACGGAAATGCTCGATAACATCACCGTCCATGCGCAGGCCGGAAGCCTTTCGGCCAGGCGGCCAACAGTTACCAGACAACGTCCCGCAACCTCTTTCCGCGCTGCTGGTTTTGCGGGTTTATCCCTGACAAGCCGAAGGCTTTCTCCACCTCAGACCGCCGCAACCACATCACCCGCTTCGACAGGGCCCAGGGTGGCGGCAATCGGCCCGACTGAACCATGCTGGTCACCGTCGAGCGTGACACCTGAAGCGCCTCCATCAGATCCTCGATTGTCAGGAAATCATCGGACAGGATCCCGGTGCGGCGGGGTTGTGGGCTGTCGGTCACGGGACGTCCCGAAGCCGCACCCCAGGTCCGCCCCCGTCTGAAGCAGCGCCAGCGTCCAGGAACTTGACGCCGGCACCTTCAAGAGCCGCACGGATGGCATCGACGGTGCGGGGGTAGAGGGATTCACCGCGTTCGAAGCGGGTTATAGTATTGGTCGACGCAACCGCCAAGGCGGCGAGTTCGCGGACGCCGAGCCCGAGAGCTGCCCTCGCCATACGGCATTGAGTGGGAGACATTCAAAAGACCTCGCTACACCGTAGCGACAATCACCTTGACCGCCGCATATTATGGTGACAGTGTAGCGATGTTGCGTCGCTGACGCAAGTGACCGGGCAGCAACTATTCTTGCTCCGGCCTGACCAAACCCCGTTTTATAGGAGACTGGATCATGGCTACTGCCAATCCAAACGCAGCCGCTTTGCCTAACGCAGCGAACCTTGGACAATCCGCTCTATCGGGGCGGCGAGTTCGCCGAGCGGTGCCTCGGGGAGCGCTGGCTGGTTCAGCTGCAACATACCCGGTTGATACGGTCGCCGAAGCGCCGGCGCAGCAGTCTCGCCGCGGTGTTTCCAGCATCACAGCAGCCGGCCCGGATGGCCCGATGGTTCAAGCCTATTACGATTTCCTGGAATACCAGAGGGCGTTCAACACCAGGCCGTTATCGGCGGATCAGCCGGATGACGACGCCCCCTATCTGGAACTGGAACGGTTGCGGAACGCGGTCACGTCGATAATGCCGGAGAACCCAATCGGAATGGCCGTCCTGGCCCTGATGCTGATCTGGGACTCCGACGCCGTGGTGCGAGATATCGACATTGCCAGGGGGTGGGATGGCCTCTCGGAACCGCCGGTGGGCGCGCTCGTAGAGAACAACATCGCGCTGTGGAACATCGCTTATTGTGGCTGGATCGGGCTCTGCCGGTGAAGGTTTGATCGTAGACACGACGGTCAGCGCTGTGAATTTCCGGAGGCACTACAAGCCAACGCATGCACCGGAAGACGCCATCATTATTGCTGATCGCAACTTAACGGAGGCAACAATGTCTAAGTGGCCAATGGAAATTACCATCAAACTCACTGCTCCACCAAATTGTGACGACGTCGGCGCTTGGCAGAAGGACGTTACAGAGGGCCTCAGGATGGTATGTGAGATGACGCCTGCCGAGCGAGAGGTTACGCTCAGCAAGGTGCGCGCCGCCCTCGCTCAATCTACCTGATCCCACCAAGCGGGCTACGGGCAATCTGTGCCTGTGCCAGCCCGGCCGGCTCACCCCTTGCCGGGGCTGGAGGGCATCTGTCGCTGGGAAAGGCCCGCTGTTACAGCGTGCGGCGGGCCTGCTAGCCACCGAGGGCCACCCGAAACGCCGACTGGACACAAACTGGACACTGGCCGGTGGCGATTTCGTAAGTGCTTGAAATCGCTGGCGTCCCCAAGGGGATTCGAACCCCTGTTACCGCCGTGAGAGGGCGGTGTCCTAGGCCTCTAGACGATGGGGACTAGAGCCGTGCGAGGCGCGCTTTCTATGCGATTGGCGGAGCGGGATCAAGCACTTTTTTGCAGGCTTGTGACGTCGTACCGAATTGGCACTTTCCTTCGCCGGACAGGCACGGCAATCCTCCACGCCTGCAACGATAATCATCAGGAAACGCGTCCATGTCGCCCCGCCGGTCCCTTGCCGCCCTGCTGCTGGCCACCACCCTGTCGCTGGGTGCCGCATCCGTCCCGGCCCAGGCGCCGGCACCGCTGACGGTGAAAAACCTGGGCTGGCGCTTCGTGGAATTCATCGACGCAACGCAAGGCCTGCCCCTCGATCAGCGGGTGGCGCGGTTCAAGGCGGAGGTGGCGGTGGAGTTCCCCGCCTTCTATCTGCCCCCACCGAACGCCGATGCCGAACGCAAGGCCAAGTGGGATACGCTGCTGGCCAACAGCATCGAGAAATTCCCCGACATCCGCGCCGAATATGAACGCAAGCTGCGGGCATTCGACGGTGATCTGGCGCGCAATCTGGCCCGGTTCCGGGAAATGTTCCCCGGCTTCACGCCCGCCCATTCCATCTATCTGCTGCATTCGCTGAACCGCATGGATGGCGGCACGCGGGAGTTCGACGGCAAGCCCTATCTGATCTTCGGGGCCGACATGATGGCGCGGGTGCATAAGGGCTGGGCCAGCGAGACGCCCTTCTTCCACCATGAACTGTTCCATGTCCTGCACGAACCCTATCTGGGCGCGTGCGAGGCCATCTGGTGCGGCCTGTGGACGGAGGGTCTGGCCGTGCATGCCGCCGCCACCCTGAATCCCGACGCCACGGAACCGGAACTGCTGCTGGATTTCCCCGCCGGCATGGCCGGCGCCACACGGGCCCGGCAGGCCGAGAGCTTCAAGGCGCTGCTGGCCCAGCTCGATCTGGTGGATGACGACATCGCCGGGGAACTGTTCTCCACCCGGCGCGCCCCCGCCGGCGGCGACCTGCCGCTACGCCGGGGCTACTATCTGGGCTGGCTGGTCGCCAAGGAGATCGGCCGCACCCACGACCTGCCCAATCTCGCCCGCATGCCGGCATCGCAGGTCAAACCGCTGCTGCGGCAGGCGGTGGAGAAGCTGGCCAGGGGTGGATGATACCAACCGACAATGAGTTGAACCCATTGTCGGTTGGTTGGCGCGTTGAGCGCCCGCGGGCACATGCCCGCCGTAGCCAAGCCGCCGGATGGCGGCGCCCGGCGCCTGAGGGGCTGCATTGGCCGGAACGGTCAATGCAGCTTCGCAAAAGCCCCTTACCGCATCACCCACCCGATCAGCGCCTTGGCCTCCGCCCCGTCCCAATGCGCGGCACCGGCCAGACGGCCGACCTCCCGCCCCTCCGCATCCACCAGGATCGACAGCGGCAGCCCTTCCTTCAGGGGGAAGGCCTTCATGCTGGTCATCTTCTGATCCAGATAGATGGGCAGGGACTTGATCCCCGCCTTCTCGAAAAACGGCCCGACCTCGTTCAACCCGCCGCGATCGACGGAGATGGCCAGCACCTGGAACCTGTCGCCGCCCATGTCGGCCTGCAGCCGATCCAGCGCCGGCATCTCCCGGATGCAGGGCGCGCACCAGGTGGCCCACAGGTTGATCAGCAGCGCCTTGCCCTTGAACGCGGCCAGATCGACCGGCTGCCCATCCTTGTCGGTGATCGACAGGGCCGGCAACGGCGGGCGGTCGGGGCTGGCCACAAACGGCCGCGCCTCCCCCTGGAACAGGGGCATGGGCGCCTGCTTGGCGGCGGTGGCGGCGGAATTTTCCGTCTTCTCGCCGCAGCCCCCCGTTACGAGAATTGCTGTACCCACGGCCACGATTGTTGCGATGCGTCTGAAAATCGCCATTCTGCCCTCTGTCGAATCTTTTTGGCCGCGTGCCTTCGTGCCGCGACAGAGTTCGTGCCCGACGGCCCCGCCGTCAACCCTCTATACTGACGCAGAATGACGATGACCGAGACCAAGCCCCAGATCAACGCCGCCGGACCCGATGCCAACGCGCTGTGGGGCGGGCGATTCGCCTCTGGTCCCGCCGCCATCATGCAGCAGATCAACGCCTCCATCGGCTTCGACCAGAAGCTGTGGGCGCAGGATATCGCCGGGTCCAAGGCCCATGCCACCATGCTGGCGGCCCAGGGCATCATCAGCAATGCCGACCGCGACGCCATCCTGGCCGGGCTGGATCAGGTGGCCGGAGAGATCGCGGCGGGCAATTTCACCTTCACGGTGGAGAATGAGGATATCCACATGAATGTGGAATCCCGCCTGAAGGAGATCATCGGGGAGCCGGCCGGCCGCCTGCACACCGCCCGGTCCCGCAACGATCAGGTGGCCACCGATTTCAAGCTGTGGGTGCGCGACGCGTTCGACCGGCTGGATGGCGACCTGAAGGCGTTGCAGGCAGCCCTGATCGACCGGGCCGAACAGTTCCCGGACCTGATCATGCCGGGCTTCACGCACTTGCAGACGGCACAGCCGGTGACCTTCGGCCACCATCTGCTGGCCTATGTGGAAATGCTGGGCCGCGACCGCGCCCGCATGCGCGACGCCCGCGCCCGCCTGAACGAATGCCCGCTGGGGTCCGCAGCACTCGCCGGCACCCCCTACCCGATCGACCGTGACGCCACGTCCACCGCGCTGGGCTTCGACCGGCCCACGGCCAATTCGCTGGACGCCGTGTCCGACCGCGATTTCGCCCTGGATTACCTGGCCGCGGCCAGCATCTGCGGCACCCACCTGTCGCGTCTGGCCGAAGAGATCGTGATCTGGTGCACCAGCCAGTTCCGCTTCATCCGCCTGACCGATGCCTTCACCACCGGCAGCTCGATCATGCCGCAGAAGCGCAATCCGGATGCGGCCGAGCTGGTGCGCGCCAAGGTCGGCCGCGTCATCGGCGCGCTGAACGGCCTGCTGATCGTGATGAAGGGCCTGCCGCTGGCCTATTCCAAGGACATGCAGGAGGACAAGGAGCCGGTCTTCATGGCCGACGAGACCTTGGCGCTCTGTCTGGCCGCCACCACCGGCATGATCCGCGACCTGACGCCCGACCCGGCCAGCATGCGCCGCGCGGTGGAGGCGGGCTTCCCCACCGCCACCGATCTGGCCGACTGGCTGGTCCGCACCCTGGGCGTGCCGTTCCGCGACGCCCACCACATCACCGGCCGCATCGTGAAGCTGGCGGAAAATGCCGGCACCGGCCTGGCGGAGGTGCCGCTGGCCAAGATGCAGGAGGTGCATCCCGGCATCACCGACGGCGTCTATGCCGTGCTGACCCTTGAAGCCTCGGTCAACAGCCGCACCAGCCTGGGCGGCACCGCCCCGGTTCGCGTGCGCGAGGCGGTGGACGCCGCGAAGAAACGGTTCCTGTGACACGGCCGGTCGGAAGGATCAATCCCATGCGCAAAGCCATCCTCCTCGCCGCTCTGCTGGCGCTCGCCGGCTGCGGGATGAAACCGCACTTTCCCAAGGCCCCGCCGGGCAGCCCGCCGCCGCGCACCTATCCCGATCCGGCCAGCGATCCCAAGCCCTCCACGCCGCCCTCGACCGAAAAGCCGCAACAATGACCTGCTTCCCCGTTCCAGGATTCCAGTACACCAACGGCCAGCTGCATGCCGAGGGCGTGGCCCTGGCCGACATCGCGGCATCCGTGGGCACACCCACCTATGTCTATACGACGGCGGGCCTGACGGCCGCGTGGCAGGCCTATGAAGATGCCTTCGCCGGCCAGGACGTCACCATCTGCTACGCGCTGAAGGCCAATTCCAACCTGGCGGTCATCCGCACCCTGGCCAAGCTGGGTGCCGGCGGCGACGTCGTGTCGGTGGGGGAGATGCGCCGCGCGTTGGCCGCCGGCACCCCGGCGGACAAGATCGTCTTTTCCGGCGTCGGCAAGACCCGTGACGAGCTGGTAGCGGCCCTGCAGGCCGGCATCCACCAGATCAATGTCGAAAGCCTGCCGGAACTGGACGCCCTGTCCGCCGTGGCCGTGGAGCTGGGCCTGACCGCCCCCGTCGCCATCCGCATCAACCCGGATGTCGATGCCGAAACCCACGGCAAGATCAATACCGGCCGCAAGGAGGACAAGTTCGGCATCGATTTCGCCCATGCCGGCGAAGCCTATGCCCGCGCCATGGCTCTGCCCGGTATCGATCCCGTGGGCATCGCCGTCCATATCGGATCGCAGCTGCTGAAGACCACGCCCTTCCGCAAGGCCTTCGACAAGCTGGCCGGTCTGGTGCGCGACCTGAAGGCCCACGGCGTGCCGCTGTCCCGCATCGACCTGGGCGGCGGCCTGGGCGTGCCCTACAAGCATGAGGATTCCGCGCCCGATTACCACGCCTATGCCAAGGCCATTGCCGAAACGGTGGGCGACCTGGGCTGCCATGTCACGCTGGAGCCCGGCCGGTCGCTGGTGGCCGCCGCCGGCCTGCTGCTGACCCGCACCATCTTCGTGAAGGACGGCCTGCACCGCCGCTTTCTGATCGTCGATGCCGCCATGAACGACCTGATCCGCCCGGCCATGTATGAGGCCTGGCACACAATCGTGCCCGTGGCCCAACCCGCCGCCGACGCGGTGCTGGCTGATGCCGACATTGTCGGCCCGGTATGCGAGACGGGCGACACGTTCGCCCGCCTGCGCCCCATGCCGCCGGTGGCGCCGGGTGAGCTGCTGGCCTTCCTGACGGCCGGAGCCTATGGCGCCGCCATGTCTTCGACATATAATTCGCGTCCCCTGGTGGCCGAGGTGCTGGTGACCGGGGACAGGTTCGACGTGGTTCGCCGCCGCCCGAGCTTCGAGGACAGCCTGGCATTCGAGGCCATGCCCGATTGGCTCTCCCCCTGAACGGCGAAAGCGGGGTAGGCTGTCGGGCGAACTGCTAAGGTTTGAACGACAGATGCCGCCCCGCCCCGCCCCGTCCAGCAATCCCCGCCCCCGTTCGGCCGGCCCCGCGCCGGCCCGGACCCTGGCGGCCAGGCTGCGGGCGGTGCTGTCGCGCTACCGCGTGGGCTCCGTGCCGGGCAGCAGCCTGCCGGGCCGCGCCCCCCTGCCCGGCGATGCCGACAGCCGGCCGCTGAAGCTGGCCCGCGCCGTCCTGTGGTGGGAGGCTTTGTGGCCCGCGCTGTGGCGGCCTTTGTCGCTGCTGGGCCTGTTCCTGGCCGCCGCCTGGGCCGGCCTGTTCATCCATATGTCCCCCTGGCTGCATGTGCCGCTGCTGCTGGCCATCCTGGGGGGAATCGGCTTTCTGTCCTGGCAGGGGTTCCGCACCTTCCGCAAGCCGACGGAGGGTGACGCCCGCCGCCGCCTGGAACAGGACAGCCGGCTTTCCCACCGCCCCCTGGCGCAATTGCAGGACGGTATCGCCGGCGGCGCCGGCGACCCGCTGGCCCATGCTTTGTGGCGGCTGGCGCAGGAGCGGGCGAAGCAGCAGGCCACCGGCCTGCGCCTGGACCTGCCCGACAGCCGCCTGCCCGCCCGCGACCCCTGGGCCCTGCGCGTGGCCGCATGCCTGCTGATGGTGGTGGGGGCGACGATCGGCTGGGGCGATCTGGGCCACCGCACGGCCGGCGCCCTATTCCCGCCGCTGGGCATGGGCGGCCTGCTGACCCCGACCCGCCTGGATGCCTGGGCCACCCCGCCCGACTATACCGGCCAGCCGCCCGTCTTCCTGACCGCGAAGAAGCCCGCTGGCGCGGAAGAGACGGAGGAAAAGCCGCTGTTCCTGCCCACCGGGACCAAGCTGGTGGTGCGGCTGGACGGCGGCTATGGCACGCCCGTGCTGCTGGCCAATGGCCAGGAGCTGGATTTCCAGCCCGTGGCCGGCGGTGGCCATCAGGTGGAACTGGCCCTGACGGCGGGTGAGGGCGTCACCGTGCGGCAGTTCGGGCGCGAGGTTGCCTCCTGGCCCATCCGGCTGGTGCCGGACCAGCCGCCGGGCATCGCCTTCCGCACCCCGCCCAAGGGGACGGAGCGCAATGCCCTGCGCATCGATTACACCGCCGCCGATGATTACGGCATCCATGCCGTCACCGCCACGGTGACGCTCGCCACCGACCTACCCGGCGCCATCGACCGCACGCCCATCGACCTGCCCCTGCCCGTCCCGTCGAAGAACAAGCGGGAGATCACGGGCACCGGCTTCCACGACCTGTCGGGCCACCCCTGGGCCGGCATGCCGGTGACCATCCGCCTGCGCGCCACCGACGGTGCGGGACAGGTGTCGCAGAGTGCGGAACAGCAGATCCCCCTGCCCGAACGCCATTTCAACCATCCGGTCGCCAAGGCCGTCATCGAACAGCGCAAGACCCTGATCCTGATGGGTGAGGTGGTGCGGCCCATGGTCGGCCGGGCCCTGCACGATCTGTCGGTCAACCTGGATGGCTATGGCGGCGATCCGCTTGCCTTCCTGGCCCTGCGTTCCGCCGTGGGCCGCCTGATGCGCAATGCCGGGCCCGACACGATCCCCAGCACCATCGGCATGCTGTGGGACGTGGCCCTGCGGATCGAGGATGGCAACCTGTCGCTGGCCGAACGCGAGCTGCGCGACGCGCAGAAGGCGCTGATGGACGCGCTGGACCGCAATGCCCCGGCCGATGAGATCGACCAGGCCATGCAGCGCCTGGAACAGGCCATGCAGGAATTCATGAACGCGCTGGAGCAGCAGGAGGCCCAGCAGACGCAGCAACGGCAGGCCCAGCCCCAGCAGGGCGAAGCCGACCCCAACACCCAGGCCATGACGCGCGAGGAAGTGGAGGCCATGGTCCGCCAGATGCGCGACCTGGCCCAGTCCGGCAACCACGAGGCCGCGCGCCAGATGCTGTCGCAGCTCCAGCAGATGATGGAGGGGTTGCAGAATGGCCAGCCGCAGCAACAGCAGCAGAACCAACAGGCCAACCAGCAGGGCCAGGCCCTGGCAGAACTGACCCAGAAGCTGCGGGAGCTGCAAAAGCAGCAGCAGAAGCTGATGGACGAGACCTTCAGCCATCAGCAGGAACAGTTCGACCGGGCGGAGGAGATGCCCCCCAACCAGATGCCCGGCATGGGCATGCCCAACCGCCAGAACCGTTCCCCCAACGGGCAGCCGCAGACGGGCCAGGGGGCCAAGGGCGGACAGCCCGGTCAGGCCATGGCCGGCCAGCAGGATGACCTGCGGGGCGAGCTGGGCGAGATCATGCGGAAACTGGGAGAGATCGGCGGCGAA
Source organism: Niveispirillum sp. KHB5.9 (assembly GCF_048066115.1). Classification (NCBI taxonomy): domain Bacteria; kingdom Pseudomonadati; phylum Pseudomonadota; class Alphaproteobacteria; order Rhodospirillales; family Azospirillaceae; genus Niveispirillum; species Niveispirillum sp. KHB5.9. Next base: position 180,863 of record NZ_JBLTYX010000009.1, read on the forward strand.
ATCCCCCGCCCCCTGGGCCGGGCCGAACGCGCCATGAAGGACGCCGCCGAGGCGCTGCGCGGCGGGGCCCCCGATCAGGCCGTGGCGTCGCAGGGCGAGGCGCTGGAACAGCTTCAGCAGACCATGCAGTCGATGCAGGAACAGATGGCCCGGTCCAGCCCTGGTCAGGCCGGCGGCCAGCCCTCGCGCACCGGCCGCCAGCAGGGCCGCGACCCACTGGGCCGCCCCCTGCCCGGCTCCGGCACCCTGAATGGCGAGGAGGTGAAGATCCCTGCCGAGGCCGACATGCAGCGTGCCCGCGAAATCCTGGAGGAACTGCGCCGCCGTGCCGGGGAACAGAACCGCCCCAAGGCCGAGCGCGATTACATCGACCGGCTGCTGGACCGGTTCAAGCGGTATTGAGCGGGGATGGTGGGTGGGCCGCGAGATTGCTCACACTCTCTACCGTCACCCCGGCGAAAGCCGGGGCCCAGTGTAAGGCGCGGTCAGCGCTGATATGACTCCATATCGCGGCAGACGCCGCTCAGCGCCTGGGCCCCGGCTTCCGCCGGGGTGACGGTTGGAGGGGCGGTAACGACGGTGCCCAAACTTCATCGGATGCAACCGCTCCCCCCCCACCATCCCCTCGACATCCTGGCCCCGTTGCGCCATGTTCCGAGCCTGAGAACACAGCCGGAACGACAGGCCGCCCCATGCCGACCGATAACGCCGCCAGCCCTGCCCTGCCCCCGGCCGATGGCACCCCGCTTTATCTGGTGGATGGCTCCGGCTTCATCTTCCGGGCATACCACGCGCTGCCGCCGCTGAACCGGCCGGACGGCACGCCGGTGAATGCCGTGATGGGCTTCACCAATATGCTGATGCGCCTGCTGGCGGAACTGAAGGCCGATGCTGTCGCCATCATCTTCGACAGCAAGCGCCTGAATTTCCGCAATGAATTCTATCCGGACTACAAGGCCCACCGTCCCGACCCGCCGGAGGATCTGCGTCCGCAATTCGCCATCATCCGCGAGGCGGTGGAAGCCTTCAACCTGCCCTGCATCGAGCTGGAAGGGTTCGAGGCCGACGATCTGATCGCGACATATGCCCGTCAGGCCCGCGCCCAGGGCCGGCCCGTCACCATCGTGTCGTCCGACAAGGATTTGATGCAGCTGGTCGATGACGGCATCCGCATGCTGGACCCGATGAAGAACCGCATGATCGGCCCGGACGAGGTGTTCGAGAAGTTCGGCGTGGCGCCCGACCGCGTGGTCGATGTCCAGGCCCTGGCCGGCGACAGCGTCGACAATGTCCCCGGCGTGCCCGGCATCGGCATCAAGACCGCCGCCCAGCTGATCACCGAATATGGCTCGCTGGAAGCACTGCTGGAACGCGCCGGGGAGATCAAGCAGGCCGGGCGCCGGCAGAAGCTCTTGGAAAATGCCGATCTGGCCCGCATCTCCAAGCGGCTGGTGAAGCTGGACGAAAACGCCCCCGTCCCGGTACCGGTCGACGAGCTGAAGGTGCGGGAGCCGGACACGGCCCGCCTGCTGTCCTGGCTGGGCGTGCAGGGTTTCCGCTCCATCATCGCCAAGGTCAAGGCAGAGATCGCGGCCGACGGCACCCTGGCCGATGGCGCCGCCATCAGCGCCGCCACGGGTACCGTGTCGGAAGTCAACCGCCGCGACCTGCGCGCCGCGCTGGACGGCCGTTCCTACGCCCCCTCCGCCGTCACCACGGAGGTGCGCGCCGACGCCCATGTGCCGCGCCCGGACAAGGTCGAGCATATCCTGGTCGATACCGAGGAGGCTTTGGCCGCCTGGGTGGCGGAGGGGATCGAGGCCGGGGTGGTCGCCGTGGATACGGAAACCGACGGTCTGACCCCGATGCGCGCCGGTCTGGTGGGCATCTCGCTGGCCACCCGTCCCGGCCGTGCCTGCTACATCCCCGTCGCCCATATCGACCCGTCCACGCCCAAGGAGGGATCGACAGGCGGCCTGGATTTCGGCGACAGCGCCCCGCCGCCCAAACAGGTGCCGCTGGCCCGTGCCCTGGAACTTCTGAAGCCGCTGCTGGAACATCCCGGCGTGCTGAAGGTCGGGCACAATATCAAGTTCGACTGGCAGATGTTCGCCAAGCATGGCGTCACCGTCACCCCCATCGACGACACGATGCTGCGCTCCTATGTCATCGGCGGCGGCAAGCATGGCCATGGCATGGACGAACTGGCCCAGCGCCATCTGGGCGTGACCACCATTTCGTTCGATGAGGTGACGGGCACCGGCAAGGCGCGCATCACCTTCGACCGCGTGCCGCTGGACAAGGCCACGGCGTATGCGGCGGAGGATGCCGACATCACCCTGCGCCTCTGGCACGTGCTGCGCCATGACGTGCTGGCCGACCGCATGGTCACGGTTTACGAGACCATCGAGCGCCCCTTGGTGCAGGTGGTGGCGCGGATGGAGATGGAAGGCGTGCTGGTCGACCGCCATGTCCTGAAGGAACTGTCCACCGACTTCGCCAAGCGCCTGGTGGAGCTGGAAGCGGAAATCCACGTTCTGGCCGGCCGTTCCTTCAATGTCGGCAGCCCCAAGCAGCTGGGCGAGATCCTGTTCGACGAGATGAAACTGTCGGGCGGCAAGAAAAGCAGCAAGACCGGCGCCTGGTCCACCGACAGCTCCGTACTGGAGGAACTGGCCGACCTGGGCATTCCCATCTGTCAGAAGGTCATGGACTGGCGGCAATTCGCCAAGCTGAAATCCACCTATACCGACACGCTGGGCGAACAGATCAACCCCGAGACGGGTCGCGTCCATACCAGCTTCGCGCTGGCCGCCACCTCAACGGGGCGCCTGTCCTCCACCGACCCCAACCTGCAGAACATCCCGATCCGCACGGAGGAAGGGCGCAAGATCCGCCGCGCCTTCGTGGCCGCCCCCGGCCACCGCATCATGTCGGTGGATTACAGCCAGATCGAATTGCGGCTGGTGGCGGAGATGGCGGGCATCCCGGCCCTGCAAAAGGCCTTCCGCGACGGCATCGACATCCACGCCATGACGGCGTCCCAAGTGTTCAGCGTGCCGATGGACCAGATGACCTCTGAAATCCGCCGCCGGGCCAAGGCCATCAATTTCGGCATCATCTACGGTATCTCCAGCTTCGGCCTGTCCCGCCAGCTTGGCATCGCACCGGGCGAGGCCGGGGCCTTCATAAAGGCCTATTTCGAACGGTTCCCGGAATTGCAGGCCTATATGGAAAAGACCAAGGCCGAGGCGGCGCGCGACGGTTTCGTCCGCACCCTGCTGGGCCGCAAATGCTGGATCCCCGGCATCCAGGAGAAGGGTGCGCGCAAGGCCTATGCCGAGCGCCAGGCCATCAACGCCCCTATCCAGGGCACGGCCGCCGACATCATCAAGCGCGCCATGATCCAGCTGCCCGGCGCCCTGACGGATGCCGGCCTGAAGGCCCGCATGCTGCTCCAGGTGCATGACGAACTGCTGTTCGAAGTGCCGGAAGCCGAGGTGGAGGCGACCTCTGCCCTGGTGCGCAAGGTGATGGAAGGTGCCGCCGATATCGGCATCCCGCTGGTGGCCGAGGCCGGTGTGGGGGCTTCGTGGGCGGAGGCGCATTGAGGCCGGTTTGCGGTTGACCGGAAACAGCCCCCTTTTCGTCATCCCGGCGAAAGCCGGGACCCAGGGGCCACAGGATCAAACCTATACGCGGCGTCGATCAAAGCTGCTGACAGGTCGGGCGTTTGGCCCCTGGGTCCCGGCATGCGCCGGGATGACGTGAGGAAAGAGCAACCCCAACGGGTGTAGGTCAGGTCGAGCAAAGCGAGCCCTGACAAGCGACGGCGCCGGTGGGTGTCAGGGCTCGCTTTGCTCGACCTGACCTACGGCACTGCGTCAACCATCCACCAGTTCAACGCGCAACCGCTTGCCAACGGCGCTGGCTGCGCGTTCCAGGGTCAGCAACGTCACGGAGCCGTTGGTCGGATCAAGCAGCCGGTCCACGGCCGTGCGGCTGGTCCCCATGCGCTCCGACATCTCCGTCTTGGTCAGGTTCCGGCTTTCCATGGCCTGAGAGAGCTGCCAAGCGATCACCCGCTTCAGAGCGCGGGCTTTCACACGCTCCAGGGTACCGTCTTCAGCCAGAAGGTCGTCCAACGACGACCCGACATATGTACGGTTCTCTTCCATCGCTCTGCCCTCACGTCGTGACGCAGGGGGCACAAGCCTCTGCATCAAAGTCTCTTCATTCTATCCTTGGCCAGATCAAGATCGGCCTGCGGCGTCTTCTCGGTCTTCTTGATGAAGCCATGAAGCAGGACCATCCGCCCTTCATGCACGCAAAACAAAATCCGCACGATGCGGTTCCTGAGATGCGTGCGCACTTCAAAAATCCCGCCACCCATCGGGCGACAGGTTGGCATTCCGATCGGCCAGCCAAACTCAATCACGCTCAGGTCTTCACCAATCTGAGCACGATCCTCCTTGCTGAATGTTAGCAGCCAGTCATGTACCGGCTCCGCCCCGCTACTCAGTGCACAGAACTGCACGGGCAGGCGTTTCTCACCGGATTGCATCTTTACCTCCGCTATAACGCGGACGTAAAGTGAACCAAATTTGGTGCTAATTTAATTCAAAAAACGGCTCACGAAACATGAACCGATAGGTGCATTTAGCCTCATAAAGCTGCCGGCGTCAACAAATAAATTGTACACGCAAACTTGTGATGCGACGCGCTAAACGGAAGGCTGGACTTGATTAGATGGGCTTCTGGCTGCAGCTGTCGTGTACATCGCTGCAGAGCGTCACCTCACGCCCCCACCGCCGCCCTCCCCTCCACGCCCAGCGCCTTCAGCGCCGTATTGACGATGTCGCGGGCCTGCAGCCCCGCCTGCTCGTACTGCTTCACCGGGCTGTCATGGTCCTGGTAGGTGTCGGGCAGCACCATCGGCCGGACCTTGCAGCCGATATCCAGCAGGCCTTCCACCGCCAGATGATGCAGCACATGGCTGCCGAAGCCACCGATGGACCCTTCCTCGATGGTGATCAGCACCTCGTGCCCACGCACCAGCCGCTCCACCAGCCCCATATCGATGGGCTTGGCGAAGCGGGCATCGGCCACCGTGGTGGACAGGCCCAGCGCCGCCAGATCCTCCGCCGCCTTCGACGCCTCCGCCAGACGCGCGCCCAGCGACAGGATGGCGACCTTGGTACCTTCGCGCACAACGCGGCCCTTGCCGATGGGCAGCGGCTCGCCCTGTTCCGGCATTTCCACACCCACGCCCTCGCCCCGCGGATAGCGCACGGCGATAGGGCCGGCATCATAGGCGGCACAGGTCGCCACCATATGCACCAGCTCCGCCTCATCGGCCGCCGCCATCACCACCATGTTGGGCAGGCAGGCGAGATAGGCGACGTCGAAGGCGCCGGCATGGGTGGCGCCATCGGCCCCCACCAGCCCGGCGCGGTCGATGGCGAAGCGCACGGGCAGGTTCTGCAACGCCACGTCATGCACCAGCTGGTCATACCCGCGCTGCAGGAAGGTGGAATAGATGGCGCAGAACGGCTTGTACCCTTCCGTCGCCATGCCGGCCGCAAACGTCACCGCATGCTGTTCGGCGATGGCCACGTCGAAGCTGCGCTTGGGGAATTTCTGTTCGAACAGGTCCAGGCCGGTGCCCGACGGCATCGCCGCCGTGATCGCCACCACCTTCTCGTCCTTTTCCGCCTCCTTGATCAGGCTGTCGGCGAAGACGCGGGTATAGGAGGGCGCATTGGCCTTGGGCTTGGCCTGGGTGCCGGTGATCACGTCGAACTTGCCGACAGCATGCAGCTTGTCGGCCGATGCCTCGGCCGGGGCATAGCCCTTGCCCTTCTGCGTGACGACATGCACCAGCACCGGCCCGCCGCGCGGATCGTCGCGGACATTCGCCAGCACGGGCAGCAGATGATCCAGATTATGCCCGTCGATGGGACCGACATAATAGAAGCCCAGTTCCTCGAACAGCGTCCCGCCGGTCACCATGCCACGGGCATATTCCTCCGCCCGCCGCGCGGCGTTCAGCAGCGGGCGCGGCAGATGCTCGGCCACCTGTTTGGAGAAATCACGGAAACCCCGATAGGATTTGGAGGAAATCAGCCGCGACAGATAGGCCGACAGCGCCCCCACCGGCGGGGCGATCGACATGTCATTGTCGTTCAGGATGACGACAAGGCGTGATTGCAGCGCCCCGGCATTGTTCATCGCCTCATAGGCCATGCCGGCCGAAAGCGCCCCGTCACCGATCACCGCCACGACATTGTTGGTGCGCCCGGCTAGGTCGCGCGCCGCCGCCATGCCCAAGCCGGCGGAGATGGAGGTGGAGCTGTGGGCCGTGCCGAACGGGTCGTACTCGCTCTCCGACCTTTTCGTGAAGCCCGACAGGCCGCCACCCATGCGCAGGGTGCGAATCCGGTCGCGGCGCCCAGTCAGGATCTTGTGCGGATAGGCTTGATGCCCCACATCCCAGATCAACCGGTCGTCCGGCGTGTCGAAGCAATAATGGATGGCGACGGTCAGTTCCACCACGCCCAGACCAGCACCCAGATGGCCGCCCGTCACGGAGACGGCGTCGATGGTCTCATTGCGCAACTCATCGGCCAACTGGCGCAATTGTGCGGGCTGCAACCGCCGCAGATCGGCGGGGATCTTGACCTGGTCCAGCAACGGCGTCTTCGACTGGGACATCGTCCCCACCTCTTACTTCGTTTTTATGTGCGCCGCTCAACGACATAATGCGCCACCTGGCGCAGCATGTCGGCCCGGTCCCCGAAAATCTCCAGGTGCTGGGCGGCCTGACCGGCAAGCCGGCGCGCCTGATCACGCGCCCGCTCCGGACCCAGGATGGAGACGAATGTGGCTTTTCCAGCGACGTCGTCACGGCCCACCGGTTTACCGACCTCGTCCTGCGTGCCTTCGACATCCAGCAGATCGTCGGCAATCTGGAAGGCCAGACCCAGATCATGGGCATAGGCCTGCAGCGCATGATGCTGCGGCGCGCCCGCCTTGCCCAGGATGGCACCGGCCACGGCGGAAAAGGCGATCATCTCGCCGGTCTTCAGGCGCTGCAACCGGGTGATGGCGCCGATATCCAGCGGTGTCGTCTCCGCGATCAGGTCCAGCATCTGCCCGCCGACCATGCCGCGCGGGCCAGCGGCCTTGGCCAGGGCCGCCACCAGCTTGCAGCGCACCTGCGGGTCCTCATGCGTCTCGTGATCGGCCAGAATCTCGAACGCCTGGGTCAACAAGCCGTCGCCGGCCAGGATGGCCGTCGCCTCGTCGAATTCCAGATGCACGGTCTTGCGCCCGCGGCGCAGGTCGCTGTCATCCATGGCCGGCAGGTCGTCATGGATCAGGCTGTAGCAATGGATGAACTCCACCGCCGCCGCGGTGCGCAGCGCGCAGGCCGGGCTGACCCCGAACATCCGGGCACTTTCCATCACCAGGAAGGGCCGCAGCCGCTTGCCGCCGCCCAGGCAGCCGTAACGCATGGCGTCGAACAGGCGCGCCTCCATCAGGTTGGTGCGCGGCAGCAGCACCTCGATGGCGGCTTCCACCTGTTCCACGGTATCGGCCATGGCGGCGGTCAGGGTCTTGGGCAAAGACGGCATGGGCGTTCGGGCCTCAATCCAGGCGGGCGGGCTCGGCACCGATGGTACCGTCGGCGGCGATGGTGATGCGGTCGACCTTGGCCTGCGCCTCGCGCAGCTTCGCCTCGCAATGGCGCTTCAGCCAGGTGCCACGCTCGTATGACTGGATGGCGTCATCCAGCTTGGCCTTGCCTTCCTCCAACTGGCGGACGATCCGCTCCAGCTCGGCAAGCGCGTCCTCGAAGCTGAGGGCGGCGATATCGGGGGGCAGGGTCTGGTCGGTCATGGCATCGGCACTGTTTCTCGGAAGGGCGGACTGTATGTCCCCCGGCCCTGGCGTTCAAGTACCACGCAGGGATGAGGGGGACATACCAGTCGCCAATGCCGGTGGCCTTGCCGGAAACACGGGATTCATTCAGGCGACCATTAATGTCTTCACATGCGCCGCCGTGCTGTTGGCCAGGGCGCGCAGGTCATAGCCGCCTTCCAGAACCGAAACGATCCGCCCCTTGGCATGGCGGTCCGCCACCTCGATCAGCTTCTGCGTGACCCAGGTGAAATCCTCCTCCGTCAGGTCCAGCCCGCCCACCGGATCGCGCATATGCGCGTCGAACCCGGCGGAGATCATCAGCAGGTCGGGGCGGAACGCGTCCAGGGCCGGGATCAGCTGGTTCTGGATGGCATGGCGGAATTCCGGGCTGCCGGCCATGGGCGGCAGACAGGCATTGACCACATTGCCGAAATCCCCCTTCTCCCGGATCGATCCGGTACCGGGATAAAGCGGCCATTGATGGGTGGAACCATAGAACAGGTCCGGATCATGCTGGCAAAAGGTCTGGGTGCCATTGCCGTGATGCACGTCGAAATCCACGATGGCCACACGGCGTACCCGGTGCGTGGCCCGCGCATGCGCCGCCCCCACCGCGACATTGTTGAACAGGCAGAACCCCATGGCCTGGTCCGGCTCCGCATGGTGCCCCGGCGGACGCACGGCACAGAAGGCATTGCGCGCCTCCCCCCGACACACGGCATCCACGGCGGCCACCACGGCCCCGGCGGCCCGTAAGGCCGCCTGCCCCGTGCCCGGCGACAGCACGGTATCGGCATCGATGCTGCCATGGCCGCTGTCGGGAATGGCGCCCAGCAGGGCCGTCACATGGGCGGGCGGATGCACCCGCTCCAGTTGTTCCCGTGTCGCCAGCGGCGCGTCCCGCCGGTCCAGGAACATGAAGGCCTCATCCTCCAGCGCCGACAGCACGACGCGCAGCCGGTCGGCACATTCGGGATGGCCATAGCCCGTGTCATGTTCCAGGCAGTCATGGTGGGAGAAAAGCAGAGTATTCATGCGGTGCCACGTCCCCGGTCATTCCCTCACTGGCCCGCCGGTTCTTGAAGCGCCGGTCGTGGCCAATATCCATCATGGGCGCCGGGGATGTGCCTGTCAGTGCGACAGATCAACCGCCCCGGCGGATACGCAACCGTACCAATTGCCCATGGGGTGTGTCACCCAGGACCTCGGTGGCAAGCAACGCATGCCCGCCCTCGCGACAGAAGGTCTGGAAATCCTTGGGCGCCACCTTGTCGGTGACCATGACCTCCAGCACTTGTCCGTCCTGCATGCCGCGCAACGCCTTGGCCGCGCGCAGCACCGGCATCGGGCATTTCAAGCCCGCGCAATCGAGCGAGACATCGGCATCCATGATCGGTTCCCTTGCGGCTCAAATACCAAGCCAAGGTGAGTGAAACTCATCTTGGCTTGGTTGGCGCGTTGAGCGCCCGCGGGCACATGCCCGCGCCAGCCAAGCCGCCGGATGGCGGCGCCCGGCGCTTGAGGGCTGCATTGATCAGAACTTGTTCTGATCAATGCAGAACGATAAGGCCTATGGATGCCGGGTCCATTTCTGTCAAGCCGCCTGCTTCTTGTCCCCGCCCTTGGCGGCGGACAGGATTTCACGGGCCATCTGGTCGGCCACGGCACTGGTCGGGCGGTTCTCCCGGTCAGCACGGCGGAAAATCTCCGTCAGCGTCACGGGAATGCGTTCCACCTGGCGCAGGACGCTGTCGCGATCATAGGCCTGGGTCACCTCGGCGCTGACATTGATGATGCCGCCGCCATTGATGACATAGTCCGGCGCATAGAGGATGCCCAGCGACCGCAGCGCCTCGCCCATCGGGTCGGTTTCCAGCTGGTTGTTGGCGCCACCGGCCACCACCTTGGCCTTGATCTCACCCAGCGTGCGCGGATTGATGACGGCACCCAGCGCACAGGGCGCATAGACATCGACATCGACGCCATGCACCTGATCCGGGGCAACAGCACGGGCCGCGAACTTCTCCACCGCGCGGGAAACCGCATCGGCATGGATGTCGGCGACGGTCAGCACCGCCCCATCATCGGCCAGCCGCTGGCACAAATGCGAACCGACATTGCCCAGCCCCTGCACGGCCACGCGCACGCCCTTCAGGCTGTCGGTGCCCAGCTTGTGGCGCACGGCGGCCTTGATGCCCAGATAGACGCCATAGGCGGTGAACGGCGACGGGTCGCCCGACGCGTCATGCCCGCCCGACAGGCCGGCGACATGGCGGGTGGTCTGGCCCATCATCATCACGTCGGCGACGGAGATGCCCACATCCTCCGCCGCGATATACTTGCCGCCCAGGCTGTCGATGACCCGGCCGAAGGCGCGGAACAGCTCATTCGACTTGTCCTTGCGGCTGTCGCCGATGATCACCGACTTGCCGCCGCCCAGCGGCAGCCCGGCCATGGCGTTCTTGTAGCTCATGCCGCGCGACAGGCGCAGCGCATCGCGCATGGCCTCCGTGTCATTGGCATAGGGCCACATGCGGCAGCCGCCGCAGGCCGGGCCCAGCGCCGTGGAATGCACGGCGATGATCGCCGACAGGCCCGTGGCCGCGTCGCGACCGAAAAGCACCAGTTCGTGATTATCGAAATCGGGGAAATCGAACAGCATGGGGACGGGCCTCCGGGCCGGTGGATCGCTGTCGCCACCTCGTTCTCGGGCGGCTTTGACAGGCGAAGTCTAGGGCCGGCCCGGCTTTCAGGTCGATTTCGTTGTTTGGCGACCGATTGCACGAAATGCACGCGCAAACGCCCGCGCGGATTTTTTTATTTCGCGGACATGACGTCTACGGAAGATGGGGGCAACGGCATGTGCCGTTGCAGGCCGGCGACCGCCGGCTTAGCACCCACGTGGGCGCGCAAGCCAAGCCCGCGGATGCGGGCGCCCGGCGCCTGAGGGAATAAACTAAACTCTCCGCGGATCACGGGCCGGGGCGCTGAACACCGGCTCGCGGCGGCCATTGGGGCCGGGCGGGGTACCACCCAGCGTCGGCTCACGCCGCACCGTGCCAGCCGCCACCGGCGGAGGGGCAGGACGACGCCCCTTGGCAGCCTTGGCAGCCGGCTTCACCTGCCGCCGCCCACTGCCCCACCAGAAACCCAGCATGCCAACCAGCAGCGCGCCGATACCGCCGATAATCCCATAGCGCACCCAGTCGGGCAGGCGGGCCGGATCGAACCCTTCCCCCACCGGCGCCTCATGCGTCACTTCCGTTTCCACCGAACTGCGCGGGGCGGCGGCGGGATCGGTACCGGTCACCGACGGGGCCGGACTGGCGGAAGGCGGCGGCAGCGTGCCACCCGCCGTGGCCGGCGGGGCGGTGACCGGGGCGGTGCGTGCGGTGGTCGCCAGATCGGCCCCGCCGCGCGACACGCCCAGCACCGTACTCTCCGTTCCCTGCCCGCGATCAACGGCGGCGGCCGACGGGGCGGCCTGCGGCTTCACGTCGGCCTCGCGCAGACCCATGGGCTGGCTGGCCTTGGCCCGGCTGTTGGCGTCGGCCAGATTGCCCACGCCCTTGCGTTCCGGCTGGCTTTCCATCATGCGGCCGATCGTGCCCTGGTCCAGGCGGCCCGTGGATTTCAGCCCGTGCTTCTTCTGATAGGCGGCGATGGCGGCGGCGGTGGCGCTGTCCATCTTGCCGCTGGCCCGGCCCTGGTAGAAACCCTGCTGGTCCAGGATCTGCTGCGCCCATTGGATGGTGGCGCTGTTGGGCTGCTGGTCCTGCGCTGTGACAGCCGGCGCCGCCGACAGCAGCAGCATGGCCAGCAGGGCCGCACGGGCCTTCTGGCGGTGACGGATGGCGGAACGGGAACGGACCGGCGCGGACACTTTTCAGGCACCCCTGTTCAGGCGGAATGGATCGGAACCGACACCGCTTGTGCGGCGCATCATGAAAGGGATGACACCGCTATCGGGCGTTGGCAAGGGCGACAAGACCGACATCACCTCATGGCAGATGCGGATGATGGACCGGCCCCGCGCGCAAGCCTATACATGGTGGTGGATCATGTCCTTTCGAAGGCCGAATTGACCCGCGACCTCGCCGAAAACAGCCCGGCCCCGCCGGACGACCCGGATAATGCCCCGCCGCCCGACCTGCCGCTGGCGGGCGGCGCGTGGCTGTCCATCATGGCGCTGCTGGACGGGCTGCTGCTGGGACCCGCCCCCGTGCCGCTGGGCCTGCGCCTGCTGGCCCTGGCGCTGCTGTCTGCCTGGTGGTGGCAGGGCAAGCGGTCGCCGCGCTGGCTGTCCGGGGCCTGGCTGGTCGCCACCGTGGCGGGACAGGTGGCCGCAACCTATGCCTGGGCCGAAGCCGGGGTGGGCGCCACGGCGCTGGCCGGCGGCACGCTGGCGGGCTTTCTGCTGCTGCCCCTGGCCGCGCCGCTGCTGCGCGACCTGACCCGCGCGCCGTCCCCGATCACCCTGCCCGTCCCCCCGCCGGGCAACGGCGTGCCCCTGCCCGTGCTGCGTCTGGCGGCCGACAGCCTGAACAGCCGTTTGCATTCCATGGCCCTGGAACTGGACGGTCTGACCTCCGGTTCCGTCAGTCCGGCCCAGGCCATCCAGCTGCGCCTGCTGCGCAACGAGGTGGCGGGGATGCAGTCCCTGGTGCGTCAGCGCCTTTCCGGTGGGGAAAGTGCGGCACCATCCGCACCGCCTCAGCCCCGGCCCCTCGCCCCGCCCCCGCCGCCTGCCGCCCCGCGTCTGGCACCGGCCGCCCCCAACGGCCTGTCGGCCATGGTGGTGGATGACGACCCCGTGGGCCGCACCCTGACAAGGCTGCTGCTGGAACAGGCGGGATACTGGGTGGAGGAAACCGACGACGCCAAGATGGCGCTGGAGATGGCGTTGATGGAGGGGCCGGACGTGGCCCTGGTGGCAGCCCGCATCGGCCGGCACAGCGGCCTGGCCCTGTCCTGGTGCATAAGACGCGGCGGTGGCCCGCCCGTCGTGCTGCTGCGCGGCCGCGCCGACCGGATCAGCGAACGCCAACGCCGCCGCGCCGGTCTGGCCGCGATCCTGGGCAAGCCGGTGACCCCCGACACGCTGGCCGGCACCCTGGGCCCGCTGTTGGCAGACCGGGCGCAGGCGGCGGCACCGGAACTGCCCGCCACCCCGTCGCCCGTGGAACCACCCCCGCCCGACGCCATACCCGTGCTGGACCTGCGGGTGCTGGAGGAACATCTGTCCATCCTGGGCGCCGACCGGGTGGGGCAGATCATCGACAGTTTCGGCCGCAACGCGCCCGCCACCCTGGCCTCGGTGGCCGAAGCCCTGGCCCAACGCGACGTGCCCGCCGTGGGCCGTGCCGCGCACAAGCTGGCCTCGGGTGCTTTGACCGTGGGCCTGCCGGTACTGGCCGGTCTGGCCAAGGCGGCGGACACGGCGGCCAAAGGCGGCAATGACGCGGCCACCCTGACCGCCGCCGAACAGCTTCCCGCCGCCTTCGCCGCCGCACAGGCAGCCCTGGCGGGATATCGCCGCGACCGGCTGACGGCGAAGGGGAATTAACGCTGCGACCGCAGCCCGGCCAGCCCGACCAGCAGCCAGCCCAGGATAAAGCTGAGCCCGCCCACCGGCGCCACCGCCCCCATGGCCGACGGCCCGTACCAGCCCAGCGCGTACAGCGCACCGGGGAACAGCACGCAACCGATGGCGAAGGCCAGCCCCGACGCCGCCAGCAACTGCGCCTGCCCCGGCAGCACCCGCCGCAGCATCGCCACCACCAGCAGCGCCAGCGCATGCACCATCTGATATTGGCTGGCCGTCTTCCACAATTCCACCGCATGCCCATCGCGCACCCCGGCCAGCCCATGGCTGGCATAGGCGCCGGCCGAAACGGCAATGGCGCCGAACAGCCCCGCCAGCAGCATCAGCCGGGCGGCCACGGAGTCGGCCACGGGATGGGTATCGGTGCTGTTCACTGGCAACATCCTTCGGCTGGTTCGTGGCCAAAGGCTGGCACGACCCATCATCAACGCCAAGGGACGGATCAGCGCAGGAGCCCCAAAAACAAAATGGGCGGCGTCCGGGGGGAGGACGCCGCCCTTTGAACCGGAACCGGCTTCAGGGGGGGGATGGGGAGAGCCGGCCCCGGTATTCACACCCGTCGATCAGGCCGCACGCGGCAGATCGGCGAGGATCAGTTCGGCCTCTTCCAGCACCTCGATGGTCAGGACCTGTTCGTCCTTCACCGCGGCACCGTCGCGGGCCTCCAGGGTGATGCCGTTGATCTTCACCTTGCCCCTTGCGGGGACGAGATAGGCCAGCCGATCACCCAACTGATGCGTCAACACCGTACCGGCGGGCAAGGTTCCACCCAAAAGTGCGGCGTCCTGATGAATGAACAGCGCACCGCTGTCCTTGTCCTGATCACGACCGGAAGCCAGGACACGCAGATGGCCATCGGCATCGGTGCCCTTGGGGAACTTCGCGGCTTCCCAGCGGGGCTTCACGCCACGCTTGTTGGGGATGATCCAGATCTGGAACAAGGTGGTCTCACCCGGCTCGCGGTTGTATTCCGCATGCACGATGCCGGTACCGGCCGACATCACCTGCACGTCGCCCGCTTCCGTCCGGCCCTCATTGCCCAGGAAATCCTGGTGGGTGATGGCACCCTTGCGGACATAGGTGATGATTTCCATGTCCTGGTGGGGATGCGGGTCGAAGCCGGTATTGCTGTCGATCGTGTCGTCATTCCACACCCGCAACGGTCCCCAATGGACCCGCGACGGATTGTGATAGCCTGCGAAGCTGAAGTGGAAATTCGCGCGCAGCCAGCCATGGTTGGCCTTGCCCAGGCCGTTGAACGGGCGATGTTCGATCATGACACTTCTCCTCTTTGGCTCCCCGTACCGTCCCGGAATGGCGGCGATACGGGGACCGTTGGTCATGGGTGTAGGACCGAAGGTCATCGGATGATGACCTTCGGAGGCCGGCGACCGCCGGCCCGGCGCTCGTGCGCCGTAAGCCAAGCCCACGGATGTGGGCGCCCGGCGCCTGAGGGAGCAGGCGTTAAGCAGACAGCTTTGCCGCCAGGCGGGCCACATGCTCACCCTGGAAGCGCGCACCGGCCAGCTCGTTCTCCGAGGGCTGACGCGAACCGTCGCCGCCGGCGATGGTGGTGGCGCCGTAGGGGCTGCCGCCCGTCACCTCATCCAGACGGGTCTGGCCACCGAAGCTGTAGGGCAGGCCGGCAATGACCATGCCGTGATGCAGCAGGCTGGTATGGAAGGACAGCAGCGTCGCCTCCTGGCCGCCATGCTGGGTGGCCGTGGACACGAAGACCGAGCCGACCTTGCCGATCAGCGCGCCCTTGGCCCACAGACCGCCGGTCTGGTCCAGGAAGTTGCGCATTTGGCTGGCCATCATGCCAAAGCGGGTGGGCGTGCCGAAGATGATGGCGTCATAGTTCACCAGTTCATCGACCGTGGCCACCGGGGCCTCCTGGTCCAGCTTGATGCCGGAACGCTTGGCCACATCATCGGGCACCAGTTCCGGAACCCGCTTGACCACCACTTCCGTGCCGGCCACCGACTTGGCACCCTCGGCCACGGCCTTGGCCATGGTCTCGATATGGCCGTAGGAGGAATAGTAGAGGACCAGAACCTTGCTCATCTTCATCTCCATCATCTGTCCGCCGTCGGCGGGGTGTGTCTCTGTGTTGAGGTGAAGATAGGCCGTTGCACCGTTCCCGATAATGGTCCAATTCTGAACAGCTTTGTCCCGGTGGGCAGGACAATTCGGAGGGAACAATGGACCGGTTGGAGGATTTGCGGCTTTTCACCCTGGTGGCGGAGGGGCGGAGCTTCACCAAGGCCGCCGACAAGCTGGGCCTGTCCAAATCCGCCGCCAGCCGCCGCATCGGGGAGCTGGAGACGCGGCTGGGGGCCCGACTGTTCAACCGCACCACCCGCCATATCAGCCTGACCCAGGTGGGCGAAGGCTTCCATGCCCGCGTCACCCAGGCCCTGGACGCGCTGGAGGAGGCGGAACGGTCGGTGGCCAGCCAGCATGCCGCCCCGCGCGGCGTGTTGAAACTGGCCGCCCCCATGTCGTTCGGCATCGTCCACCTGTCCGGTGCCATCGCCGACTTCATGGGCCTCTACCCGGAGGTCACGGTGGATATGGACCTGTCCGACCGGTTCGTCGATCTGGTGGAAGAAGGCTATGATCTGGCCGTGCGCGTCGGAAGGCTGAAGGACAGTTCGCTTGTCGCCCGCCGCCTGTGCCCGTCGCGCGGCGTCATCTGCGCCAGCCCGGATTATCTGGCCAAGCACGGCACGCCGCTGGTCCCGGCCGACGTGGCCAGCCATGCCTGCCTGATCTACACCAACATCCAGAATCCCGAACAATGGACCTTCCGCACGGCACCGGGTGCCGACACCACGCAGAATGTCCGCATCACCGGCCGGCTGCGCGCCAACAACGGCGATGCGCTGCGCGAGGCGGCCTTGCATGGCCAGGGTCTGGTGATGCTGCCCACCTTCATCGTCGGCGATGCGCTGGCGGCCGGGCGGCTGGTGCCGGTGCTGGATGCCTGGCTGCCGCCGCCCATGGCCGTGCACGCCGTCTATCCCGCCAACCGGCACTTGAGCCCCAAGGTCCGCGCCTTCGTCGACTTCCTGGCCGGGCGGTTCGGACCGGTGCCCTACTGGGATTCGGCACTGACCGTGCTGAAGGGCGGATGACAATGGGCGGAGCTTCATCAATCCTTCACGCCAATCTGGCATGACAACTCGATTTCACTTCCAAGTCACCGGGGGGCGGGTTTGGATCGGCATGCGGGCGAGGTGCGGGCGAAAGGTACGGAGACTGGCGACGCCGCCTGGACGGCCGCGCGCCTGTGCCGTCCCGTCCCGTCGGTAAAGCCGCAAACCACCTGCGGCGCCGTGGCCGAACTGTTCCAGCGCGACCCCGCCCTGCAAGGCGTCATCGTGCTGGACGCCGAGTCCCGGCCCGTGGCCCTGGCCGACCGCCCCACCTTCCTGCTGCATTTCTCCCAGCGCTATGGCCGCGACCTCTATGCCCGCCGCCCCGTCACCCATCTGGCCGACCGGGAACCGCTGCTGGTGCCCGTGGATACCGGCCTGTCGGCCCTCAACCTGCTGATCGCGGAACGCAAGCCCGATGCCCTGCATCGCGGCTTCGTGCTGGTGAATGCCGATGGCGTTTCCGCCGGCATGGGCCAGGGCATCGACGTTATGCGCCTGACGGCGGAGGAGATGGCCCGCACCCTGGAACGGCTACGCGCCACCCAGCATGACCTGATCCAGGCGGAAAAGATGGCGGCCCTGGGCAGCCTGGTGGCCGGCGTGGCGCATGAGATCAACACGCCGCTGGGCGTGGCCGTGACCGCCGCCACCGCGTTTGCCCAGGACACCGACCGTTTCGCCAATGCCTACCGCGACGGCAGCCTGCGCCGCGCCGATCTGGAGGATTATGTCGGCTCGGCGACGGAGGCGATGGGCTTCGTCCTGGGCAACATCACCCGTGCCGCCGATCTGGTGCAAAGCTTCAAGCAGGTGGCCGTGGACCAGACCACCGATCTGGCCCGCCGCTTCGACCTGGGCGATTATGTGGGTGAGGTGCTGCGCAGTTTGCAGCCGCAGCTGCGCCGCCTGCCCCACCGTCTGGATGCGGCCCTGGATGACGGGCTGGTGGTGGACAGCGCCCCCGGCGCCATCGCCCAGATCGTCACCAATCTGGTAATGAACGCCCTGACCCATGCCTTCACCGGCCGGGAAGACCCCGGCACCATCCGCGTCACCCTGCGTCCCTCGCCGGGCACGGCCGGCTGGGCCGAACTGGCGGTGGCCGATGACGGCCGCGGCATCGACGCCGCCACCCTGCCCCGCATCTTCGACCCGTTCTTCACCACCCGCCGCGATGCCGGCGGCTCCGGCCTGGGCCTGCACCTGGTCTACAATCTGGTGACCCAGCGCCTGGGCGGTCGCATCGATGTGGAAAGCCGCGTCGGCGAAGGCACCCGCTTCGTGGTGGCGTTTCCGCGCAAGGGCGGGTGAGCCTATCCGGCATCCGTGTCGAACGCATCGCCAAGCCGGTATGACCGGTTCTTGCGCGAGGCATCATGTAGGGTGAGGAAGCCGCTGGCGACCCATAGCCGGCAGAGCCCGACCAGGGTGCGCGGGCTCAGTCCCAGATGGGCGGCGATGTCGGCGCTGGTCGCCGTGCCCAGGTGCCGTAGATATTCCCATACGCGCCGTTGCCGTGGGTCGAGGCGGCGCAAGGATGGCGTCTGGTCAGTGGCACCGCGAGCCGCCGCCCTGTTTGCCTGTGCCTGCACGGCCATGAAGGCATCGGCCATGCCTGCGCAGAAATAGGCGACGAACCCGGTAATGTCGGCTTCGGCCCGGCCCATGTAATAATTATGCGATGGGCCAACCGTCAGCGCCTGGTAATAGGCCCCGAGATTGCGGGCATAATATTCTTCCAGGCTGTAGATGCCTTTCAACCCATACCCGGCTTTGTGCAACAGCAAGGTTGCCAGCAGCCGGGCCGTGCGCCCGTTCCCGTCATAGTATGGGTGGATGGTCGCGAACTGGTAATGCGCGATGGCCGCGATGATGGGGGCCGGAAGCTCGGCTCGGGTCATGGCATCCGCCACCCAGGCGACCAGTTCCGCCATCAGGCCCGGTACATCCGCAGCCTCCGGCGGCATATAGACGATACCCCGCGACGCGCCATCCCGTATCACATTCTGGCCGTCGCGATAGGGGGTGGGGCTTGCCCGCCCCTCCATGACCAACCCATGGATGCGTCGAATATCGTCTTGCGTCACCGAAGCCGACTGCCTTGCCAGACGCTCCACCTCTTCAATGGCGCGGTAGTAATTGCGGACTTCGGTTTCATCCCGCTCCCGTCCCGGAAAGCAGGCCCCGGCAATCACTTCCAGCACTTCGGCCTGGGTCAGACGGTTGCCCTCGATCTGCGTCGAATAATGTGTGGCGACCAGCCGCGCCGTCTCGCGAAGCGACGCCAGCATTTCAACATCGATCGGCAGCGCCATGACGGCCTGACGGGCCGCCTCGATGGCCATGAGGGCTTTGCCAATGCCGGGCGTGATGCGGAAATCGGGCTTATACATGGGCGCATCCTATGCCGATGCGTCGATAAATGTCAGATAAAACGTTGTTAAATGGTGGATAAATGTCAGTTAATCCGACCTGACCTAGACCACCCCGATGAACCGCCCCGCATCCGCCGCCGGCATCGGCCGCCCATAGAGATAGCCCTGCAGGAACCCGCAGCCCAGGCGCGACAGCTCGTCCGCCTGTTCATCCGTCTCCACCCCTTCCGCCACCACTTCCAGCGCCAGCTGCTGGGCCAGGGCCAGCATGGTGCGCAGGATGGTGCGGCTTTCGAACCGGTCGATCATGCTGGACACAAAGGCCCGGTCCACCTTCAGGAAATCGAAGGGCAGGGTCTGGAGATAGGACAGGTTGGAATAACCCGTACCGAAATCATCCATACAGAGGCGAATGCCCAGCCCGCGCAGGCCGGACAGGATTTCTGCCGCATGTGCCGGATCGCCGATGATGGTGCTTTCCGTGACCTCCAGCTTCAACAGCGTCGGATCGACCCCGCTCTCGCGGATCACCTCCTGCACATTGTCCAGGAAACCCGGTTCCGACAGCTGGGCAGCGGAGATGTTGACCGATACCCAGACCGGCCGCCCCGCCCGGCGCGTCCACTCCGCCGTCTGCAAGGCCGCCTCGCGCATCACCCAGGTGCCGATGGGCACGATCAGGCCGGTTTCCTCCGCCGTGGGGATGAAGGCGGCGGGGATGACGATGCCGCGCGACGGGTGGTTCCAGCGCACCAGCGCCTCGAACGCCACCACCTCGCGCGTCGCGGCATCGACGATGGGCTGGTAATACAGCTCGAACTGCCCCTGCTTCAGCGCCGTGCCCAGCTCCATGGTCAGGCCGATGCGCCCGCCCTCGGCCCGGTCGGCGCCGATCACCACCTCCTGCAACCGCCCATAGGCGCGCTTGGAGGCCTGCATGCTCTCCTCCGCACGGGCCAGCACCTCCTCCCCATGCCGGCCGGTGCAGTTGCACCAAGCCAGACCCGGAGAGGACATGGGATGCACCTCGCGGCCCGCCAGCATCACCGGTTCGCTGACCGCCGCCGCCACCGCATGCACCTGATCGCGGGCTTGCGCCAGGTCGGGCGAACCCGGCAGCAGCAAGGCGAACTGGTCAGCACCCGTGCGCCCGCACACCGCCCCCGGCCCCAACGCCGCCGCCACACGCTGCGCCGTGGTGATCAGCAGCCGGTCGCCCGCCGCCACGCCCAGTTCCTGGTTGATATCGCGGAAATGGCGCAGGTCGATGATGCCCACGGCCACGCTTTCCGCCCCGCCCGCCGGTATCCGCGACAGCCGCGCCTCGATCGCCTGGATGAAGCCCAGCCGGTTCAGCAGGCCCGTGGCCCGGTCATGGGTACGGTCCTTGGACAGCTGCGCCACCAGCCCGGCATTCTCCAACCCCACCGCCACCGTGCGCGCGAACAGCGACAGCATGCCTGCGTCGGGCCGCCGGTCGGGCGGCAGGCGCGACAGGTGCAGGACGATGGCGGCCTCATCCGACAGGCTGGCCGACAGCGCGAACCAGCCATCGCCCGACTGCGGCGCACCCGCCACCAGGGCCGCCGCCACCTGCTGCCCGATCTCCGCCGGAACAAGATGGGCGAGCGCGCCGGGCGTCATCGCCACCCCGCCCTCCCCGATCCCGGCTAAGAGGCGCGGTTCGCCGGCAACGGCATCAGGCAATCGATCACAGCGGACCAGCAGCACCCCCGCCCCCGGCCCCGCCACCCCGGCCAGGGCATCGACGGCACCATGGGCCAGCCGCTCCGTATCATGTTCCCCGAACAGCCGGGACGTGGCGTCCAGCACATGGGTCAGGCCGGCGCGATGGCGGTCCAGCTCGCGGATCTGTTCGAACGCGCGCAGGGCCGTGAACACCGACGTCCATAGCCGCCGCGCCGTCAGCTCGTCCTTGGCGCGGTAGTCGTTGATGTCATAGCGCTCCACCACCTCGCGCTCCGGCGCCTGACCGGGCTGGCCGGTGCGCAGGATGATGCGGACATCATGGTTGCGCAGCTCCTCTCGCACGGTGCGGACGAAGCGCAGGCCGGCATCTTCGGCCTCCATCACCACATCCAGCAGGATCAAGGCGATGTCAGGATATACGGCCAGCATCTGGCGTGCCTCCGCCGCCGAATAGGCGGACAGGAACAGCAACCTGCGGCCGGCATGGCTCATATCGCGCAGCGCCAGCTTGGTCACGGAATGCACGGAAGGGTCGTCATCGACAATCAGGACCAGCCAGGGCGGCGCCGGCGGGGCTGCCGGAGCCGAAACCGGCTCCGCCGCGAAATACAGCAGGTCCTCCGCCATTCCCTGTCGCCCCCTGGGACCCGAAGGCCCCCGTTCCCATGCCTGGGCCGCCTGTCCCGCCCCGGGTACGGCCGCCTTCTATGAACATAGATAAATCAAGTGCGTGAGCCTACGCCACCGCCATCATGGCGGCAAGCACGGCGCAGGGGCGACCTGCCGCCGACGCCGGGTGCCGGTGCTGGCGAAAGGCCGGGCTTCCATGCCATTCTCTCGCCCGTCCCCCCGCCCCCGGCAGCGTGCTCCATGGAAACCCTGATCAACACGCTCTTGGCCATTGCCGGCCTGCTGGCCCTGGTCAGCCTGCTGCCACCGTTGGCCAAACGCCTTGGCCTGCCCTACACGGTGGTGCTGGCGGCCTTGGGCGTGGGCATCGGGCTGCTGCTGCATGCCGGCGGCGGCATGGATCGCGATGTCACAGGACCGGTCACCGCCTTCATCAACGCGATCGGGGAGGTGGAGCTGACATCGGCCGCCTTCCTCTACATCTTCCTGCCCGTGCTTTTGTTCGAAACGGCGCTGGGCGTGGATGTGCGGCGCATGATGGACGATCTGGGGCCGATCCTGCTGCTGGCCATCGTCGCCGTGCTGGTCTGTACCGTGATCGCCGGGCTGGCCATGTGGTGGGTCTGGGGCCTGTGGCATGGCATGCAGACGCAGAAGGCGCTGATCGTCTGCCTGCTGCTGGCCGCCATCATCGCCACCACCGACCCCGCCGCCGTGGTCAGTATCTTCCGCGACCTGGGCGCCCCCCGCCGCCTGACCATCCTGGTGGAGGGCGAAAGCCTGTTCAACGATGCCGCCGCCATCGTGCTGTTCACCCTGCTGCTGGGCATGCTGACCCAGGGGGATGAGCCCGACCTGGGGGCCGCCGCCTTCGATTTCGTGTTCAAGTTCGTGGGCGGGGTGGCGGTGGGCTGGATATTGGGCTGGCTGACCGCCCTGGTGGTCACGCCGCTGCGCAACCAGACCCTGTCGGAGATCACCCTGACCGTGGCACTCGCCTATCTGTCCTTCATCCTGGGCGAACATTATCTGCATGTGTCGGGCGTGGTGGCCGTGGTGGTGGCGGGTCTGGTCATGGCATCGGCCGGACGCACCCGCATCAGCCCGGAAAGCTGGTCGGGACTGGAACAGGTATGGAGCCAGCTGGGCTTCTGGGCCAATTCCCTGATCTTCCTGTTCGCCTCCATGCTGGTGCCACCCACCCTGATGAATGCGAAATGGAGCCATTTCGCATTGCTGGGTGCCCTGATCGTGGCGGCGCTCACCGCCCGCGCCCTGGTGATCTTCGGCATCCTGCCCGTCCTGTCCTGGGTGGGGGCGTCCGACCGGATCAGCCACCGGTTCCGCATCGTCATGACCTGGGGCGGGTTGCGCGGCGCCGTGTCGCTGGCCCTGGCGCTGGCCGTGACCGAACACCAGGCCCTGCCCGACTATATCCAGGAACATGTGGCCGTGGTCGTGACCGGCTTCGTGCTGTTCACCCTGTTCGTGCAGGGCACCACCCTGCGCCCCCTGATCCGGGTGCTGAAGCTGGACCGGCTGACCCCGGTGGAACAGGCGTTGCGCAACCGCGCCGTGGGCCTGTCGCTCAGCAATGTGCGCCGCGACCTGGAACATGTCGCCGAACGGTTCGGCCTGGACGCGGCCCACGCCGTCGACCCGCTGATGGAACGCGGGGCGGAGCTGGCGCAGGAACAGCTGGATCTGGAAAGCCGCTATGGCGCCCTGTCGCTGGACGACCGTCTCTATATCGGCCTCTCCACCCTGGCCCGGTTCGAGGAACAGCGCTACCTGTCCTATTTCCGCGATGGCGTCATCTCCCGCCTGTCGGTGCAGACGCTGGCCGCCGCCGCCGGCCGGTTGCAGGACGCGCTGAAGACCGGGGGGCCCGCGGCCTATGAAAAGGTGGCGGCCAAGCAGCTACGCCCCGGCCGCGCCCTGCGTCTGGCCCTTTGGCTGCACCGGCGCTTCGGCTGGGAACGGCCGGTATCGGCGCGGCTGTCGGAACGCTACGCCATGCTGACGGCCCTGCGTTTCTGCCTGCGCGAACTGTCGCAATTCACCAAGGACCGGCTGGCCCCCATGCTGGGCAAGCAGGCGGCAGAGGCCGTGCGCACCCGCCTGATCACCCGCCTGAAGGTGGTGGAAGAGGCGCTGGACAGCATCCGCCTGCAATATCCGGCATATCTGGACGCCGTGCAGTCGCAATACCTGATCCGCGCCGGCCTGCGGATGGAGGAACGGTCCACCCAGTCGCTGTTCGAAGAGGCGCTGATCAGCCGGGAAATCCTGAACGATCTGGAACGCGACCTGCGCGACCGCTGGCAGCATGTCAGCAAGCCGCCGCAGCTCGACCTGGGCTTGGCCACGCACGAACTGATCGGCCGCGTGCCCTTGTTCAGCGGCCTGGCGCCGGACCGTCTGGCCCGCATCGAACGGCTGCTGCGCCCCCGCCTCTATTTTCCCGGTGAGACCATCGTGCGCAAGGGGGAGCGCGGCGACACGGTCTATTTCGTCTCATCCGGTGCCGTGGCCGTGCATGTGCCGGGGCTGGAGGCGCCGATCCGCCTGGGCAGCGGCGATTTCTTCGGGGAGATCGCCCTGGTCCTGGACCAGCCGCGCAACGCCGACGTCACCGCCATCGCCTATTGCCAGCTGCTGCTGCTGGACAAGCGCGACTTCAACCGCCTCTACACCAGCGACCCCGACCTGAAGGCGCATATCGACAGCGCCGTGGCGCGGCGGCTGTCGGCCTAGCGCGGATTTGGGCTTCAATCGAACCTGCCGCACCTTCCCGGTGGCTCCCGCAAAAGTCTGGGCTGTAGGGGCTTCGCAATATCCACCGTCACTCTGGCGAAGGCCGGGGCCCAAGTGACAAGCGCCTCGCTCTACGATCTGGGCCCCGGCCTTCGCCAGAGTGACGGTGGAGAGAGTGGCAACGACAGAGCCCAAGAGGTTCAGGTAAGCAATCTCAATCCCGATACGAACTATGCGACGGGTTCCCCGCCATCAGCCACCCCCCGGCACACGCCGCGCCACCACCACCATCTTGGTCGACCCCGCCTCGAACGGCGATCCCTGGAAATCGCCATCCACCCGCACGATGCCGAACCCGGCCAGCCGCAGCATCAGTTCCAGCTCGTACCGGAACAAAGGCCGCCAGTCGAAATGGTAATGCGTGCGGCGCACGGCACCGCCGGGCATCACCTCATCATACCAGCCGTGGTTGCGCTGCACCTGCCGGTCGTCCAGCATCCCGACCATGGCGAACTTGGTATAAAGGTTGCCGGTGCGGCGGTTGGTGCGGGTATAGGCGGTTTCCGGCACCTGCGTGGCGGCCAGCGGCATGACCAGCGGGTTCATCACATCCAGCGCCAGCACCCCGTCAGGCGCCAGATGATCACGCGCCCGTTCCAGCACCGCCAATTGGCTGTCGAAATCGGCGATCAACATCAGCAGGTTGAAGCCCATGACCAGCAGGTCATTGTCCTTCTCCGCCAGATCCAGGTCCAGCACGTCGCCCTGGTGCGTCGCCACCCGTCCCGCCACCTCCGCCCGTTCCACCGTCAGCCGGCGCTCGAACCCGGCCAGCATGGTGGGCGACGCATCGACACCGATGACCGGAAACCCGGCACGGGCCAGCGGGATGGACAGGCGGCCGGTACCGCAGGCGAATTCCATGATCCGGGGCGCCCGGTCCAGCATCTCCGCCAGTTCCAGTGCCAGCCCGACATAATGCGACACGTCATGCAGAATGCCCTGGCGTGCGGCCGACGCCTGCAGGGCCGGATCGGCGGCGATGTCCTCCGGCCAGGGATAATCGCTGTCATAATAAAGGTAACTGCCGTCGCTTTCGGGAACATGGGGGTTCATGCGTCGGCTTTCCTCGGGACGGCAGGGAATGGCGGCAGCCTATCGCATCGCCCCCGCCGCTGGAAGGGAGGCGCCGACACCGCGCACACGGCGGGCCACCCAGGCATCCTGCAGATGCTCCCGCGTCCGCAGGGCCAGTGCCTCGCGCCGGTCGGCGTCGGCCGCCAGTGCGGGCGGGAACAGGGCCGTCACCATCGGTGACACGGCGATATCCAGCACCAGGGTGATGCGATCCTCGCTGCCATGGTTCCACACCTCATGGACAGGGGTGAAATCCGCCGTCCAGGCCCGGCCCGCGGGATAGACGATGCTTTCATGCCCGATGCGCGTCACCGCCCCGGCCGGCGTGTGGATGGGGATGATCAGGCGGATTTCCGACCGGTGCAGCCCCTGGTCGTCCCAATGCCAGGGCAGGCCGCCGCCGGGCCGCTGCCGGGCGACATGCATGCCCAGCACCTGCCAGCCCGGCCGCGCCGCCAGCGTCGCCGCCAGCTGCATATGGGCCAGACCGGGAAGCGGTTCGGGCAGCGCCGTATCGCCGGGCGGGGACCGGGCCAGCAGGCCCAGCATGCACCATTCCGTCTGGCGGCCCCCATCCATGCAATAGCCGGGCATGTCGGGATGGATCAGCGGCGACAGGGCCAGGAATTGCGCCCGCAACACCGCCGCATCCACCGCCATGTCGGCCGGCGCATGCAGCAGCAGCCCGGACAGCCGGGTTTCCCGTTGCCAGGGCTGTTCGGCTTCTTCCAGGCAGGAAACCATGGCGGACACATTCTTTGGATGAGCGGAATGCCATAGTACACACGCGCCTGGAGAATGCGCCAGCCCTCAGTCCGATCCCACCCGCCCCGTGCGCAGGGCCCGCGCCCAGGCATCAGCCCCGCGCGATGCCGCCAGGTCGGCCGCCGTATCCCAGTCATAGGCGACCTCGCGCATCGTCACCGCCCATTGCCCCCGCGCCTGGTCCAGCAGGCAGTAACGGGCATGCGGGCTGCCCATCTCGTTCCGGTGCAAGGCGACATGATCATCCTCATAGGCCTGCAACCCCACCGATCCGGGATTGACCACCAGCCGCCCGTCGCCCAGGCGCACGGCACGCTGCACATGGGAATGCCCGCACAGGATCACCCGCGCCGGCCCATCGCCGGCCCGTTCGGCCACCAGGGCATGGCCGGCGGGCCGGCTGCCCCATTCCCCAACCTCCTCCAGGAAATAGGTCAGGTCCGATGCCGGCGTGCCATGGCACAGCAGCACCTCGCCCCCCGCCAGTTCCGCCTGCGCCGGCAGCAAGGCCAGCCAGTCGCGGTGATGGGCCTCCAGCACGCCGTTGGCATGGCGGTCGGACATGCCCATCCGTTCCACCGGATGGGTCAGCAGCTGGCGTTCATGGTTGCCGGCGATATGCAGCATGTCGCGGCCCTGCATCATGTCGGCCGTCTCTGCCGGGAACAGCGGCCCCGACAGCTTGTCCCCCAGATCGACGATCAGGTCCGGCCCCTGCCGGTCGATATCGGCCAGCACGGCGGCCAGGGCCGCCAGATTGCCATGGACATCGGAAACCACCGCGATCCGCATGCTGCTGCCTCCCGTTTCTCATTGGGGGCCATCATGGCGGCGGAATGGGGTCAGGAAAAGCACCGCCTTGTCACCCGGACAAGCAATTGATGAAGCGGGTGGCATGCTGCCAATGTCCATCTGACCAGGACTGCCCCTCCCCCCTTTCCGTCATCCCGGCGAACGCCGGGACCCAGGGGCCAAGCGCCCGACCTTTCAGCAGCTTTGATCGACGCAGCGTTGAGGGTTGATCCTGTGGCCCCTGGGTTCCGGCGTTCGCCGGGATGACGGGGAAGTGGTTCGCTGAATTCAGAAAAACCCAGCAACCGCCCGCCCAACACCTGAAGGAACAAGCAACCGGTGTCACCCCCGCAAGGGGCGGAAGAATCGCAAGAGGTTCTGCAGCTCGTTCCGCAGCGCCTCATCCTCGCGCAGGCGCGATTGCAACGCCACGTCGCGCTTGGCCAGGAACACCACCTGTTCCTTGGGCGGCAGCTGCCGGTACGACGGTTTCGGCGCGATGGCGCCATCGTCCTGGATGGTCGACATGAAGAAACAGGCGCGCATGAATTTGGAGAACAGCTTGCCCCCGCTCTCCGGCGGCTCCCGCGACAGGATGGCGAAGATGTAGTAGGCACGGAAGAAATAGTAGCTGGTATAGATGCGCTGGACGGTGGCGAACTGTTCCCCTGGCGTGCTGGTCTTGGACAGCATCTGCTGTTCCTTGAAGCCAGCGAAGAAATGCGTCGACGCCTCCTTGACGAACTGCATGGGCCGTTCGCGGTTGGCACTGATTCGCTTGCGATATTCCAGAAGGGCGCGGCCGATCAGCGTGTGCATGATCCGCCGTTCCGCCTCCAGCTCGCCGGGCATCGACATCAGGAATTCGACCGCCGACATCAGCTGGATAGGGTGGGAAATGGACCCGCGCTTGCCCCGCCCCTTGCCCAGCAGCGAGGATTGCAGCCAGTCGATGACCTCATGCGCCTGCCAGCGCAGGCGGACCACGGTGGGAACGGAGGTGAGGCCGGAGGATTGCAGGAACAGGCGCAGATGGTCGCGCCACCCCCGCTGCGGCAGTTGCACGGCTTCCACATCGGTCAGCTTGATGGCCGAACCCAAAACCTCCGGGTCGGGCGGCAGCGGCCTGAAATCAAGGCTGCGCCCGTAGACGACCCCCCTCAACTTGCTCTCCCGCGCCGGCGCCATCGCCCTGGTTGTCCTGTGTGTGCCGGCAATGTCCCGATCCGGGCCACTTGCGCCGACAACGTTAACATTCTGTTATTATCACTATTGCGTTAGCGATACATCTTTTTCCTGTAATGCCCGATGCAGGGTTTCCGGAAACCCGCCGTATCAGGATTGAACGAGGCGGAATGGCGCCTTACCCGCCTCGTTCCCCCGCCGCCGGAAAGGCCGGCGGCTGATCCCCAAACGGAGTTTCGGAAATGACCATCTCCCACCGCACCATCGCTGCCATGGCCGTTTCGGCGTTGCTGGCCGGCGCCACCACCGTCATCGCCCAGCCCGCTCCCCCGGCCGACGCCCCCAAGGGCGGTCCCCGCGCCGAGATGCTGGCCAAGTATGACGCCAACAAGGACGGCAAGCTGGACGAGACCGAAAAGGCCGCCATCAAGGCCGACCATTTCAAGAAGCTGGACAAGGATGGCGACGGCAAGGTCAAGCGCGCCGACTTCCCGGCCGCCGCCGAGGCCGCCCGCGAGGCAGCAAAGCAGGAGCGTGAGCTGGCCCTGTTCGACAAGATGGACACCAACAAGGACGGCACCGTCACCCAGGCGGAATTCGCCGCCTTCAAACCGGAACGCGGCGATCATCCGGGGCGTGGGCACCGGCATGACCGCAAGGCCGGCGACAAGTAACCGGGTCTCGCGTGATGAGCATGACGTCCGCCCTGTCGAAACGTAGAATGGTGGGAACGGCTACGGCGCCCACGGTCGGGGTGTGGGCGCACGACAGGCAGGACGTCATCTTGAACGATGCGGGTGAAACGGACGAGGCGTTGGTGGCAAGGGTCGCGGCTGGCGACCGGCGGGCCTATGGTCTGCTGGTCGACCGCCACCTGGACCGCACGGTCACCATCGCCCACCGCATCCTGAACAATCAGGCCGATGCGGAGGATGTGGCGCAGGAGGCGTTTTTGCGTCTCTGGCGCCACGCCGACCGTTTCGACCCCGGTGCCGCGCGGTTTTCCACCTGGTTCTACCGGGTGACGACCAACCTGTGCCTGGACCGCACCCGCCGCCCCCCCATGGCGACGCTGGAGGCGGCGGGCGATCCCGCCGATCCGGCCATGGACCAGGAACGGTCGCTGGCCGACCGGCACACCAAGGCCGCCGTGGCGGCGGCGGTCGCCGACCTGCCCGACCGGCTGCGGGCGGCGGTGACATTGACCTATGATGGCGGCCTGTCCAATGCGGAAGCCGCCAAGGCGCTGGATGTCAGCGTCAAGGCCCTGGAAAGCCTGCTGGTCCGGGCGCGTCGCGCGCTTCGGGAAAAGCTGGCGGGATGGGGTACATGAACATGCTTTGTGTTGAACGTACCGGCCAAGGGTGGCTGCCATGACCAAACGCGAATTCCTTGATCTTCTGGACCGGTACGGGGCCGACCCCGCCCGCTGGCCCGCCCCCTTGCGCCTGCGCGCTGACCGGGCACTGGCCACGGACGCGGATCTGCAAGCCCTGTGGCAGGCCGAAATTGTGCTGGAAGACGCGCTGGCCGGCCTGCCGGAAACCATCGCCGGGCCGGAATTGCGCCGCTCCGTACTGGATATCCCGCTGGACCATCCGCGTGGCGCCATCACCCCGTCGCTGACACGCCTGCTGATCGAGGGCTGGCGACGCTGGACGGCGGGCATGGCCACGGTGACGGCCGCCGGCCTGATCGGCTTCGTCCTGGGCTATGGCCAGCTGGTGGAACCGCCCGCGGCCTCGGCGGGGGAACAGACGGGGGTGGAGGAACTGGCCTCCCTGCTGGGTGACACGACCTATGATGAAGCGGTCGATCTGGAGAATGCGGAATGAAACGGTCGACCCTGATCCTGTCGGTGCTGCTGGTCCTGTCGGCCGCGGGCAATCTGGCCGTGCTGGGCATCTTCGCCGGCCATTGGATGCGTGGCGGCGGTGATCGTCCGCCCAGCAGCGTCGACCGGCTGATGGGTCTGGTGCCGCCGCCTCTGCGGCCGGAGATCGACGCGGTGGTGCGCAACCGGGATGAGGAGGTGCAGACGCGGGTCCAGGCCCTGCGCGATGCCCGCCGTGCGGTGGGCGAGGCCCTGCGCCAGCGCCCCTTCGACGCCGCCCAGGCCGAAGCCGCCCTGACCGATTTGCGCCTGCAGACCGGCCGCATCCAGGAAAAGCTGCACCGCACCGTCGTGGAACGGATGTCCGCCGCCCAGGCCGCCGGCACCCTGCCCCCACCGCCCCCCGACCATGGCAAGGGCAAACCCGACGACAAGCCGCCGCCGGGGAAATGAAAGCGCGTAGGTCAGGTCGAGCCGAAGGCGAGCCCTGACCTACGGATTGCAACAGGGAGGATCACGCCATGACCACCGCCCTCGCGGCGCATGCCCTGTCGCGCTTCGGCTTCGGTGCCGGGCCCGGCGATCTGGACAAGGTGAAGTCCGACCCGCGCGGCTGGGTGGAGGCGCAGCTGGCCCCCCGGCCCCGGCCCGGCCCCCTGTCCGGCCATGAAGGCTCCGCCATCCGCGTCGCCGATTATCTGGCCGCCCGCAAGGCGAAGGGCGAGGCGGAGGAGATGGCCAAGAAACGGGCGCGCGAGCGTTACCGCGCCGATATCGCACTGCGCACCCGTCTGGCCGCCACCAGCGAGGCGCCGTTGCAGGAACGGCTGGTACAGTTCTGGTCCAACCATTTCACCATCTCCACCCAGCGCCCCGTCGTCGCCCCCCTGGGTCTGGCGTATGAGAACGAGGCCATCCGCCCCCACATTCTGGGCAGTTTCCGCGACATGGCGCGGTCCGCCATCCTGCACCCCGCCATGCTGATCTATCTGGACAATGCCCAGTCGATCGGCCCCGACAGCAAGGCCGGGCAGCGCCGCGACAAGGGCCTGAACGAGAATCTGGGGCGCGAGGCGCTGGAACTGCACCTGCTGGGCGTGGATGGCGGCTATCACCAGGATGATGTCCGGGCCATGGCCCTGATCCTGACCGGCTGGACCCTGAACGAGGCGGACGGCACCGCCGATTTCATCGACCGCCGCCACCAGCCGGGCGAGAAGCTGATCCTGGGTCAGCGCATCCCCGATGGCGGCATGGCCGAGGCGCCGGCCGCCATCGACATGCTGTGCGCCCACCCCGCCACCGCCAACCATGTGGCCCGCAAGCTGGCCCGGCATTTCATCGCCGACGACCCGCCGCCGGCCGCCATGACCGCCCTGGCCAAAAGCTTCCGCGACAGCGGCGGCAATCTGGCCGCCGTCACTCGCACCCTGGTCCGCCTGGATGCCGCCTGGGCGCAGCCGCTGGCCAAGATGCGCAGCCCCAATGATTTCGTCACCGCCACGCTCCGCGCCAGTGCCGTGGAAATCCCCGACGACAAGCTGGTGAACGCGCTCAGCCTGCTGGGCCAGATGCCGTTCGCCGCCCCCTCGCCCGCCGGCTGGACCGATGATGCCGCCGGCTGGACCGGGCCGGATGCCATCCTGCGCCGCATCGACTGGTCCCTGGCCTTCGGACAGCGGGTAGGGGCCAAGGTCGATGCCCGCCTGCTGCTGGATACCGCGCTCGGCGATCTGGCCGATGACGGTCTGCGCCAGGCCATCGCGCGTGCCCCCAGCCCGGCCGAGGCGCTGGGTCTGGCCCTGTCCTCCCCCGCCTTTCAACGGAGGTGATCATGCATCTGCATCGCCGTCACTTCATCGCCGCCGGGGGTGCCTGCCTCCTGGCCGCATCCGCCCCCCGTCTGTCGCTGGCCGCCGCCGGCACCGACCGGCGCCTGGTGCTGATCGTGCTGCGCGGGGCCATGGATGGCTTGGGCGCCGTCGTGCCCTATGCCGATCCCGACTATCGCGCCATCCGCGCCAACCTGGCCCTGGCCGAACCGGGGCAGGAGGGCGGGGTGCTGGACCTGGATGGCCGCTTCGGCCTGCATCCATCCCTGGCGCCGCTACATGAATGGTGGGGACAGAAACAGCTGCTGGCCGTGCAGGCCATCGCCACCCCCTATCGCGAACGCAGCCATTTCGACGCCCAGGACCTGCTGGATACCGGCGGCATCCGCGCCGGCGACGACACCGGCTGGCTGAACCGGGCGCTCGCCCGCCTGGATGGCGGCGGCAAGGGCCTGGGCCTGTCGCTGGGCCAGGGCGTGCCGCTGGTGCTGCGCGGGTCGGTGCCGGTGGCCAGCTGGGCACCCTCCCCCCTGCCGGAACCGACCATGGATTTCATGGACCGCGTCGCCGAGCTTTACGGCAAGGACCCCGTCCTGGGCCCGGCCCTGGCCGCCGGACTGGGTGTCGCCGACATGGCCGCCGGCATGGATGGCAACAAGAAGCGTGAGGGGGCCAAGGACCGGCTGATCCTGGCCGAAACCGCCGGCCGCATGCTGTCCGACCCCGCCGGCCCGCGCGTCGCCACCCTGGAACTGTCCGGTTGGGACACGCATGTCGGCCAGGGCACGATCCAGGGCCGCCTGCCCAACGCCCTGGGTCAGCTGGCCGAAACCATGGTAACGCTCCGCAACGCCATGGCGGGTGTCTGGGACCGCACCCTGATCGCCGTGGTAACGGAATTCGGCCGTACCGTGCGGCCCAACGGCAATGGCGGTACCGACCATGGCACGGCCGGCGTTGCCCTGCTGGCCGGCGGTGCGGTGGAAGGCGGGCGCGTCCTGGGCGACTGGCCGGGCCTGCGCGAGGACAAGCTGTTCGAAGGCCGCGACCTGGCCCCCACTACCGACATGCGCGCCCTGCTGAAGGGCATATTGTCCGGCCATCTGGGCCTGGCCCCGGCGGAGATCGACAAACATATCTTCCCCGACGCCAAACAAGTGCGCGCATTGCCGGATTTGATCCGGGCCTGACGGGCAGGCTATGATGGGCCCGACCGTCAATGCCGGACCCTGGCCCTCATGACCCACACGCCCCCCGCCGCCGATGCCGTCAGCGACTGGACCGACGTCTATTTCCAGCGCACCCGCGCCATCGTGGAAAAGTTCGGCGACCAGCCCGTCACCTATGCCGTGTTCATGCGCCGGCCCGTGGTCTTCGCACCCCGGCTGGCGCTGGACTGGCTGCGGGCTGTCGCGGCCGAACGCGGCTTCACGCCCGACATCCAGCTGAATTACGAGGAAACCAAGTGGGTCGGTGCCGGTGAGCCGATGATGTGGATCACTGGCCCGTTCAGCCAACTGGTGGAACTGGAAACCCTGTTCCTGATGAAGCTGGGCCCTGCCTGCGTGGCCGCCTACAACGCCTATATGATGTGCGCCGGCCTGCCCAAGGTGGCGTTCCTGGCCATGGATGCCCGCCATTGTGCCGGCACGGAAATGGCGGAGATCATGGCCTATGCCGCCTCGGTCGGCTCGTCCCGCGCAAGGCGGCGCGACGGGGCCGTCGGCTTCGTCGGCAATGCCACCGACGCCACAGCGCATTATTTCGGCCGCGACAAGGGGCTGGGCACCATGCCCCATGCCCTGATCGGTTATGCCGGCTCCACCGTCCGCGCGGCGGAAATGTATGCCGAAACCTTCCCCGGCCAGCCGATGACCGTGCTGGTCGATTATTTCGGGCGGGAGGTGACGGACGCGCTGGCCGTCTGCCGCCGCTTCCCCGACATGGCGGGGGCCGGCGACCTCAGCTTGCGCATCGACACACCCGGCGGCCGCTTCATGGAAGGGCTGGACCCGCCCAGCAGCTACGCCGTGCTGGACCGCCACGCGCCCGCCAGCATCCGCGGCTACCGCGACGAAACCGAACTGCGCCACCTGATCGGCGCCGGCGTGTCGGCCGCCGCCATCCACTTCTTGCGCGAAAAACTGGACGAAGCCGGCTTCGCCCGGGTCCGCATCGTGGCCTCCAGCGGCTTCTCCCCGGAGAAATGCCGCGTCATGGCCGACGCCAAGGCCCCGATCGATGTGGTCGGCACCGGCAGCTACCTGCCCGACAAATGGGCCGAAACCTACGCCACCGCCGACATCGTCGAATATGGCGGGGTGAAGCGGGTGAAGGTGGGCCGCGAGTTCCTGTTGCGGCGGTAAGATTTGAGATTAACTCAGGCCGGCCTGGGCTTTTTAATGAGACGCCATCTTGTCCTCACATCACCAGGAAGTAGTTGGAATTCTATAATTTTAGCTATATTTATTCCATTCTCAGATGTTAATCGAGGTAAGTTATGCCTTTTCCGTGGCCAACCGGTCGTTACGAAACCATTCAGTACGAAATGCATCACTTATCCTCAATAAACAGAGTAATAAAGGATTCAAGAGGGCAAAAAAGACAGGTGATTTTTCATTTCGGATATCACTGTTTTACGGATTCCAAAAAGACATTGGATTTTCGGCATCGATTTTCGGATCCAGACTCCCCTGGTGAAGAAAGAGTTTTTTGTCCAAAGCGTTGGCTTCTGTCGAGAGATTTGAAAAAGAAATTGGAAACCGATGTCAGTAAAATTGACATAGAATATATCGACGGCGATCAATGGGTCTGGAATCATCAGATAGATGGTATCAATAAGCCATATTGTGTGTTCTTTAGGTTTGGAACGACCCAGCCGCGCCTTCCTATTCAAATTGACGTAGTATCAGCTTACGTCCGCAGTGGAGGTCGTGTTAGCGGGGCCGACAAAGACCGGTTTATTGCCATTCTTGCAAGAGAATGTGGGATCGACGGCGCTCTCGTCTCTTAAAAAGGAGGAGGCCGGGCATCGTTCCAGCCCGGCCTACCCACCTTACTACCTGCGTCACGCAAGGCTGACAGTCGCCTGTCTCAGGGCACCAGTTGACCCCACGAATAAACGAGAGGTGCGCTTCCCAGGTGCACAATTATGTAACACCATTCCCCTGCCAATGTCAATCCCTAATGAAATCTCGTATAAAACAAAGAACAAAAAATATCTAAAAAAGAAAATTTAACAAGGGGCCAAAGAATTTGGCCCCTTGTTAGTATGTTGTTTTTATGGACGCCGATCATGCAGTCAATAATAGGTCACCTTATCATCCACCAATGCATCAGAACCCGACGCGCAGGCCCACACCCAGCGTATAGTCCGGCTTGTCATCCTCCACGAACAGCGTATCGCCATTCACATACAGGCCGGCATTGTCGCTGACGGCAACGGCCAGGCCCAGACCGGCGCGGAACCCGTCACCCTGCGGGTCGGGCAGGATGGCGGTGTTGCGGCCCAGCGGGCTTTCACGGCGGTTGGACAGCACGGTGGTGTAGGTCTGGCCATCATCCTTGATCAGGTCTTCCTGATACCCGAACCGCAGTTCCGGCACCGCCACGCGGCCATTGCCCAGGTCGATGCTGGTCGACACCTGCCCACCGACATTCATCAAGAGCTGCTGTTCGGCCAGCTTGGAATGATCCAGGTTCAGGTGCAGCGCCCCCGTCTCGCTCCAGGCATCCAGCTCGACCCGGTTATAGTCGAAGCTGACAATGGGGCCATAGCGCAGGGAACCCGCCGTGGCGACGGAACCGAACTCCACCCCGACATGGTGCCCCTCGCCGTCGGTCTCGCCATTGGCGGTCAGGTTGTAGGCCAGCGTGTTGCGGCTTATATCCTCCACCGACAGGTCGGTATAGCGGTAGCTGGCATCGGCATAGAAACCGCCCGGCAGCGCGACGGTGGCATAGGGACCAACCGACCAGGCCTTGACCTTGGTGCCGCCCAGCGCGCCGAAATCGCTGTCCGTATCGGCATAGCCCAGGGCCAGACCGATGCGCACGGTGCCGGAGATCGCATAATCGCCAGCCACGCCCGCCGACCAGCTTTCCGGCTTGGACAGGCGCTTGCCATCCTGGTCATCCTCGGCGAAGGCCGACCAGTTGCCACCGGCCGCCAGTTCGAAACTGCCTTCCGACCTTTTGGCCAGACCGGCACGGATGGCCTGGGTCCGCCCCGTCAGGTCCGACGATGCCGCCGCCTGCGCCGCCAGCGCGGTCTCCCCCAGCGCCTGCCCGATGGCCGGCCCGGTCAGCGCCTGGCTTTCCGTGGCCAGCGGATCGACATAGGTGGGCAGGGTCAGGCGATAGGCCAGCAGCATCGTGTCGCTGTTGACGCCCGATGCATCCTTGTAGGGCGCACCCACCTGGAACCCGTCCTGGGTGACGAAATCATTGTCATTGCCCACGAACAGGAAGAAATCATCCAGCCTGGCCGCGTCCAGGGCCGGCACCAGCGACAGCGCCTCCCACTTTTCCGCCAGGCAGGAATTGGGGCAGTTCGGATTGTTGCTGGCACCATTGGTCAGGCCGAACCTGGCCAGCTGGGCGACATCGTTCACATTCACGAAGCTGGCGAACTGCACCGGCTTGATATCGGCGACCAGCACGCCCTTGGGCGCGATGGAGGTGCCGGTATCATAGGCGGTGCCGGCGATGTTGGTGGCGCCGGTGATGTCGATCAGGTCGATCTGGCGGTAGAAGCTGGTGGGGCTGCTGTTGGGCGTGGCCAGCGCGCCATAGCCGTTGCCGTCGCGCGACAGCAGCAGGAACTGGGTATTGTTCAGTGCCAGCAGTTCCGACTGCGCCGCCACGCGGTTCAGGGCGCCGCCGGGGGTGCCGTTGACGTTGAACATCGGCAGCTGGATGACATATTCGCCCTTCAGCACCGGGGCGGCACTGTTGGAGATGTCATAGGCGAACAGGCGGGTGTTGCGACGCGTCGTGGCCGTGCTGGCGATATCCAGGTCCTGGACATTGGCCGATTGCAGCGCCACCCATAGGGTCTTGCCGTCCGGCGACATGGACAGGCCTTCCAGGCCCTGGTTGTTCTGGCGGCCCCGCGTCGGGTTGACCGGGGTGGCCTCCGTCGCGCCATAGTTCAGCGACCCGTTGCGCAGCGGCAGGAAGCTGGCCGGCGGCGCGATGGCGGACAGCAATTTACCGTCGCGGGTGAAATGATAGATGTAGGGGCCATATTCATCGCTGACCCAAATGCTGCCGTCGGGCGCCAGCGCGAACCCTTCGGAATCCAGCGCCAGACGGCCGGTACCGGTCAGCGGCATGTTGGGAAACCCGTTCGCCGCCGGGCGATAAGTCAGGCCCGTACCCGTGCTGGCCGGGTCCAGGCCGCTGAAGAAGCCGCCCTTGTCGTCGGTGAACTGGATCGTGTCCACCAGCTTCATGCCGATCTGGGTCTGCGGTGCCGTGCCCGTGCCCGTATAGGGATTGAAGGTCAGCGACAGGACATTGTAGCGCGGGATGTAATTGGTGGTGCTGGCGACATTGTAGCCGCGGTCAGGCAGCGCATAGAGCGTGCCGGCATAGGACCCGTCGGCATTGCGGTGCCAGGAGCGCAGGTCGATGGCCATGGCCGACATCGACCCGACAGTCTCACCGAACTTGTCGCGTGTATTGGACGCCAGACGCCCCACGCCCTGCAGGCCCTGGTTGGTGAAGGTGGTGCCGTTCAGGGTGACGCTGGTCGCCGATTGCGCCAGCGCCGGCAGCGTACCCAGGCAAAGCGCGCTGGCCAACAGCGCGCCGCGGAACGATTGTTTCATGATGCCCCCCGGAAGATTTAAACTTCAATCGGGGGCTGATACCGGGCGGCGATGACAGTAAAGTTGCGGTTTGGGCGACAGAATTATTGCTGTCCGGGGATACGGAACTGAAAAATCCAGGTAAATGCAGGGCTTTCGGCGCAGCATATACAGTTCTGCATGCGCGCCATGATCCAGTTGAGAGATGGCGTCACAATTTCAGCGTATATGATTGTTTTTTCGGCGCGGCAGCTCAGAACTTCAGCCGCGTCGCCAGCTTCAGGGCCGTGCCGCCCTGCCCGTCCCAGCTCATATCGGCATTCAGCTTCATCCGGTCGATGCGGATCAGCGGGAACGGCGCCTCCAGCCCGACGCTGCCTCCGGTATCGGCGACCTGCGCCTTCACCGCCGACAGGCCGGTCAGGTCGGCCACCAGGCTGCCGTTGCGCGGCCGGTATTCCATGCCCAGATTGGGGCCCGCATCCGCCGTCCCCAGCGCCACCATGCCGGCCGTCAGGCGCCAGCCCGTCTGGCCGCTGGCGCACGCACTGCCCCAACTGCCCTGCACACTGCCCGACAGGGCGCCGAAACCGCCGGCCACGTCGCCCGACAGGCTGTTGGGCAGCAACGTCTGATCACAGCCGCGCGACAGGCGCAGCGTCTGGCGCATGCCCTCCGTCCCCATGCGCATGCCGACCTTGCTGTCCAGCCCCAGCGCCTTCAACTGCGCATCGGCCTTCAGCCCCGCCGCCTGGAACGCACGCGGATCGGCGGCGACACGGATAGGCGAAGACCCGGCAACGGCCGGCGTACCGCCCGTGAACCGGGCCAGCGCCCCGTCATAGATCCGTCCGATCCAGTCGGTCAGGGTGGCCATCATCGCCTTGCGCCCCTCCACCGGATCTGACGCCATCAAGGGCGCCTCCGTCACGGTGGCGGCGGGTGCGGTGGGCAGCGGCCCGACATATTGCGTGGACGGGGCGGCGACATTGTTGAAGCGGATGGCGAAGATCGTCGGCTGCGGCGTCTCGGCCAGGGCCGGCACGGCGGAGAGCAGCGACAGCGCCGCCAACAGACCTTTCCGCGTCCCCATCCGTCCCTCCCCCCAATAGATGCACGAGCCTACCAGACCGATCCGGCAACAGGCTGTGACTTCCGACCCGCCTCATGGAACATTTGATTAATATGATAATAAGGCGGAAACGCGGCAGCGCAACAGATTATGGGAAATGTTTTACGTTTCCGAATGCTCCACACCCGATTCCGACTTTCGGACGGTTATGTTCTCCCATCGCTCCCTGAACGGCTCCAGCCAGGGCCGCACCCGATTTCTATGCCCATCTTGCTGTAGTTCGGCATAAATCTACGGAAATCATTGTCCTTGCGGATATTCCCTTTCCTACTTGGCAACGACAGCCAAGTAAGATGCGCACGATGCACGACATCCGCAACGATGGTACTGGGAATAATGTAGGAAGTGGGAGTATCCAGCGGTGATTTTCCGAAATCGACAAATACATAAAATAGATTGGGATCGATAAGCTTTTCGTGCTTGACGCCCATGTGCCAACCACCATCGGCTCCCTTCTCTGTGCGGGTCTTAACTTGAACCGCACAGACTCGTTTGCCGATATTATCAGTGACCACGATATCCGTATTGGGCACACCGATCGGGGC
>NZ_JBLTYX010000010.1:0-214325 GCF_048066115.1 Niveispirillum sp. KHB5.9
ACCGGATTAAAAGCAATACTGTCAGGGCTCGCCTCCGGCTCGACCTGACCTACGGCGCACTTTTCTTGCCCCCGCCGATCCACCCTGCCATCCTGCGCGCCGACCCCGTTTCCAGCCGGAGCAAGTGCCCCCATGTCCGACCTGTCCCTGCCCGCCACCAGTTCCGTGGCGGCGGAACTGTCCACGGTGCGCGATTTCATCCGCTATGCCGTTAGCCGCTTCAACCGCGCCGGGCTGGTGCATGGGCATGGGGCCGTCACCGCCTATGACGAGGCGGCGTTCATCGTGCTGGAGACCCTGAAGCTGCCCGTCGATCAGCTGGAACCCTATTTCGATGCCAGGCTGATGCCGGCCGAACGGCTGGCCCTGGCGGAAATCATCCATAGCCGTGTCCTGACCCGCAAACCCGCCGCCTATCTGACCAAGCGCACCTATATCCAGGGCGTGCCCTTCTATGTCGATGACCGGGTCATCGTGCCGCGTTCCTTCATCGGGGAGCTGCTGTTCGGCGACCTGTTCGGTGGCGATCAGGATTTCACCCTGGTCGATGACGTGACTGAGGTTGAAAGCGTGCTGGATCTGTGCACCGGGTCCGGGTGCCTGGCCATCCTGGCCGCCGGCATCTTCCCGCTGGCCAAGGTGGACGCGGTCGACCTGTCGCCCGACGCGCTGGAAGTGGCGAAGATCAATGTCGCCGACCATGGGCTGGAGGATCGGCTGCAGCTGTTCCATGGCGACCTGTTCAAGCCGCTGAAGGGCCGCAAATACGACCTGATCATCTCCAACCCGCCCTATGTCGATGCCGAGGCCATGGACAATCTGCCGCCGGAATATCAGGCGGAACCGCGCATGGCCCTGGTCGGCGGCGATGATGACGGCATGGCCATCGTCCACCGCATCCTGAAGGACGCGCCGAAATACCTGAATGCCGGCGGCGGCCTGCTGGTGGAACTGGGCACCGGCCGCCCGGCGCTGGAGGCAGCCTATCCCGACGCCGAATTCCTGTGGCTGGAGACCGAGCATTCCTTCGGCGAGGTGTTCTGGATCACACGGGAACAGCTGCTGGAGCTGTGAGCGGCGCAATGCCTGGGCCCT
Organism: Niveispirillum sp. KHB5.9; assembly: GCF_048066115.1. Classification (NCBI taxonomy): domain Bacteria; kingdom Pseudomonadati; phylum Pseudomonadota; class Alphaproteobacteria; order Rhodospirillales; family Azospirillaceae; genus Niveispirillum; species Niveispirillum sp. KHB5.9. The sequence continues at coordinate 1,096 of NZ_JBLTYX010000010.1, forward strand.
CTGTCACGGAAAGGCGGATATCGGCGTGATCCTGACGGCCATCCTCGCCATCCTGCTGGCGGCATTCATTGCCCCCACTCTGAACCGCCTGCTCCCCGCCCTGTCGCATTGGCTGCTGGCGCTGGTGCCGCTGGCGGCGACCATTGGGTTCGCCATGCAGCTGCCGGGTGTGGCGGCAGGGGCAACCGTGACGGAGGCTACGTCCTGGGCCCCGTCGCTGGGGGTGGCGCTGTCCTTCCGCCTGGACGGTCTGTCGCTACTGTTCGCCCTGTTGATCTGCGGCATCGGCACCCTGATCACGCTCTATGCCGGCGCCTATCTGCGCGGCCATCCGCACGAGGGGCGGTTTTTGCTGTTCATCCTGGCCTTCATGGCGGCCATGCTGGGGCTGGTCACAGCCGACGACATCATCAGCCTGTTCGTTTTCTGGGAACTGACCAGCATCACCAGCTTCATGTTGATCGGTTTCAACCATGAAGACGCCCGCTCCCGCCGCTCCGCCCTGCAGGCCTTGCTGGTCACCGGCAGCGGCGGCATGGCACTACTGGCCGGACTGGTGCTGATGGGTCTGGCGTCGGGCGAATGGACCCTGTCCGCCATCGCCGCCTCGGGCGCCGATCTGCGCACCCATGCGCTCTATCCCGCGATGCTGGTCCTGCTGTTGCTGGCCGCCTTCACCAAGTCGGCACAGGTGCCGTTCCATTTCTGGCTGCCCAACGCCATGGACGCGCCCACCCCGGTCAGCGCGTACCTGCATTCCGCCACCATGGTGAAGGCCGGTGTCTATCTGCTGGCCCGCCTGAACCCCACGTTGGGCGGAACGGAACCCTGGTTCTGGGCACTGGTCCTGGCCGGCGGGGTCACTGCCCTGTGGGGCGGTGCCGTGGCCCTGCGTTCCACAGACCTGAAGAAGATCCTGGCCTATACGACGCTGATGGCGCTGGGCGTTCTGGTGCTGCTGGTCGGCATCGGCACGGATGGTGCGGTCAAGGCTTTTGCCGGCTTCCTGCTGGCCCATGCGCTGTACAAGGGGGCGCTGTTCATGGCCGCCGGATCGGTCGATCATGGCACCGGCACGCGCGAGGTGGGGGAACTGGGGGGGCTCTGGCCGAAAATGCCGGTGACCGGCCTGTGCGTGGCGCTGGCCGCCCTGTCCATGGCCGGCCTGCCACCCTTCCTGGGCTTCATCGCCAAGGAACTGGTCTATGACGGCACGCTGGACAGCATCGGGATCGTCGCCGTGCTGGTCCTGGCCAATGCCACGATGGTGGCCGCCGTCGGGCTGGTCTTCGTGAAGCCCTTCCTGGGGTCGCCCGCCAAGGCGACGGCCCACGCGCATGAGGGCAGCATCGACCTGCTGGCCGGCCCCGCGCTGCTGGCCGCCCTGTCGCTGCTGTTCGGCCTGTGGGCCGGGCTGCCACAGGGCCTGCTGGCGGCCACCGCCGACGCCGTGAAGGGGGCGCCCCTGGGCCTCGAAATGCACCTCTGGCACGGGCTCACCCCCGCCCTGGGCCTGTCAGGCCTGACCATCGCGCTGGGCGTGGGGCTGTTCCTGGTCCTGGCGCCAGTCAAGGCGCTGCTGGCCGGGATACAGCGTATCACCCGCATCGACCATGACCGCGCCTGGGATTGCCAGCTCGCCCTGCTGGACGGCTTTGCCCGCGCCGTCACCGGCCTGTTCCAGAACGGAGCGCTGTCGCACTATCTCACCATCATCTTCGCCGGCATGCTCACCCTGCTGGGCGCCACGCTGGTGATGCGCGGCAGCCTGCCCCGCCTGACACCCGGCTTTGCCCCCGGTGACGCTCTGGGCGTGGCGCTGGCGCTGCTGATGCTGGCCGGCACGGTCGGTGCCATCCGGGCCGGGTCGCGGCTGGCCGCCATCCTGTCGCTGTCGGTGAACGGCATGTCGGTTGCCCTGTTCTTCCTGCTCTATGGTGCCCCTGATGTCGGCATCACCCAGTTGATGGTGGAAACCCTGACCGCCATGATCCTGGTGCTGGTCCTGGGCCGCCTGCCCTTGCTGGCACCGGGCAGCGACCGGCCGGCAGCGGCGAAGATCATCCATGCCTTCATCGCCATCGGCCTGGGCGGCGTGGTCACCCTGATCATGCTTTCGGTGCTAGACCAGCCGCTGCCGCTGGATCTGACCCGCTTCTTCGGTGACACCTCGCTGCTGGAGGCGCATGGGCGCAACGTCGTCAATGTCATCCTGGTGGATTTCCGCGGCTTCGACACGCTGGGGGAAATCACCGTGATCGCCACCGCCGGCCTGGGCGTCTTCGCCCTGATGAAGGCACGGCTACGGCGGAAGGAGCGGACCTGATGGACAGCCTGATCCTGCGCACATCCGTCCGCCTGCTCCTGCCCCTGATGATGCTGTTCAGCATCTTCATCCTGTGGCGCGGGCATAATGAACCCGGCGGCGGTTTCGTGGGCGGGCTGATCTGCGCCGTCGGTTTCGCCCTGCATGCGCTGGCCTTCGGCGTGGATGCCATGGTGAAACTGCTGCGCGCCGATCCGCGCTCCATCCTGGGGGCCGGGCTGCTGCTGGGTGTCGCCTCCGGCTTCATCGGCGTCCCCACGGGTGAGCCCTATATGACCGCGCAATGGCTGGGTGGCCTGGGCACGCCGGTCCTGTTCGATATCGGCGTCTATCTGGTCGTGGTCGGCGGCATCCTTTCCATGGTCCGCGCCCTGATGGAAGAGGGGGCGGGCTGATGGAAACCATCATGGCCCTGGCCGTGGGCGGCATGGTCGCCGGTGCGGTCTATCTGTTCCTGTCGCGGCAGTTCCTGCGCGTGCTGTTCGGCGTGGTCTTGCTGTCCAACGCCGTCAATGTCGCCATCCTGACCGTGGGCCGCCTGACCCCGGGTCAGCCGCCGCTGATCGCCCCGGGCACGGAGATCCTGGCCCAGGGCGTGTCCAATCCCCTGCCCCAGGCCCTGATCCTGACCGCCATCGTCATCGGTTTCGGTTTGCTATCCTTCGCGCTGGCGCTCGGCTGGCGCGCCTATCAGGAGTTGGGAACCCTGGACAGCGGTGCCATGCGCGCGGCGGAACCGGAGGACGGCCTGTGAGTGCCTGGCTGGTCACCGCCCCCATCCTGACCCCGCTGGCCACCGCGGCACTCTGCATGGTCGCCTGGAAGCACCCGGCTGCCCAGCGTGCCCTTTCCCTGGCCGGCAGCTTCACGCTGATGGTCCCGGCCGGCCTGCTGATCTCGCGTGTGACCGATAACGGGGTGCAGGTGGCGCAGATGGGCGCCTGGGCGGCACCCTTCGGCATCACCCTGGTCGCCGATCCGCTGGCCGCGATGATGGTGCTGGTCGCCTCCATCATGGGTTTCTGCTGTGCGCTGTACGCCATGGGCGATATCGACCCGGTGCGGGAGGGCGGCGGCTTCCACCCCGCGTTCCAGGTGCTGATGACCGGCGTCTGCGGTGCCTTCGTCACCGGCGACCTGTTCAACCTCTATGTCTGGTTCGAGGTGATGCTGATCAGCAGCTTCGTCCTGCTGTCGCTCGGCGGGGAAAAGCGACAGATCGACGGAGCGGTGAAATACGTGGCCATCAACCTCGTGGCGACCGCCTGCCTGCTGCTGGCCGTGGCTTTGCTCTATGGCGTCACCGGCACGCTGAACATGGCCGACCTGTCGCAGCGCCTGCCCCACGTCGCCAACCAGGGGCTGGTCAGCGCCATTGCGGTGCTGTTCATCATCGCGTTCGGGATGAAGGCGGCCCTGTTCCCCTTCTTCTTCTGGCTGCCCGCCGCCTATCACACCCCGGCAGCCTCCGTGCAGGCCATCTTCGCCGGGCTTTTGACCAAGGTCGGCGTCTATGCCCTGCTGCGGGTCTTCACCCTGATCTTTGTCGGCGATACCGGCTGGACCCACTCCATCCTGCTCTGGCTGGCCGGGATCACCATGATCCTCGGCGCGCTCGGATCGCTGGCGGTACGCGACCTGAACCGTGCCTGGTCCTGGCAGGTGGTGGCCCATATCGGATCCATGACCATGGGGCTGGCCATCGGCACGCCGCTGGCGCTGGCCGCCACCGCCTTCTATCTGGTGCACGACATCGTGGTGAAGACCAACCTGTTCCTGGGCGCGGGCATCGTGCGGCGTCTGGCCGGCGGGATGGCAGATTACGCAAGCCTGGGCGGGCTGTTCAAGGCGGCCCCCTGGCTGTGCATCCTGGTGTTCGCGCCGCTGGGATCGCTGGCCGGTTTCCCGCCCTTGTCGGGTTTCTGGGGCAAGCTGCTGCTGGTCCGCGCCGGGCTGGAGACGGAACATTATATCATGGTCGCGGCATTGCTGGTCACCGGCCTGCTGACCATCTGGCTGGTCGGCCGCGTCTGGGTGGAGATGGTGTGGAAGGCTCCGGCCGAGGCCCCCACCCCGCTGCCCCCCACCTTCCGCACCACCGCCCTGATCCTGCCCCTGGTTCTGCTGTCGCTGATCACCATCGGCATCGGCGTACAGCCTGAACGGCTGCTGGCCGCCGCCGGCCGGGTGGGCGACAGCCTGTACGATCCCAGCGCCTATGTGGAGGCTGTGCTGGGCATCACCCCCGACCAGGGCCAGCCGACCCTGGTCGGCGAACTGCCACCGCAGGGGGACGCGCCATGATCCTGCTGGCTATCAATCTGCTGCTGGCGCTGGCCTGGATGGGCATCAATGCCGATTTCAGCCTGTCCGGCTTCATCATCGGTTTCATCCTGGGCCACCTGATCCTGTGGCTGGCCCGCCCGCTCTATCCCGGCCAGCGTTATTTCCGCCGCCTCTGGGGCGGCAGCGCCTATGCACTGTGGCTGGCGAAGGAGATTTTCGTCTCCTCCTGGAAGGTGGCCAAGGCCGTGCTGGGTATGGGTGATCCCATCCGCCCCGCCATCATCGCCATCCCACTGGATGCGAAGAGTGATTTCGAGATCACGCTGTTCGCCTGCTCCATCACCCTGACACCGGGCACCCTGACCCTGGACATCGCCCCCGACCGCCGCACCCTCTATATCCACGCCATGTTCGCATCCGACCCTGATGCCGTGCGGGAAGAGACCAAGGCGACCATGGAACGCCGCATCCTGGAGGTGCTGCGATGACGCCGTTCCTGGCCACTTGCATCACCATCGCGCTGGCCTTGCTGGTCCTGGCGCTGTGCCTGTCGGTATACCGGGTGCTGCGCGGGCCGACGCGGGGCGACCGGATCGTCGCCATCGACCTGTTCGGTGTGCTGGCCGTGGCCCTGATCGCCTTGTTCGCCATCTGGATGGACCGGGCGGTGTTCCTGGATGCCGCCATCGCCCTGGCGCTCGTCGCCTTCTTCGGCACCGTCGCCTATGCCCGCTTTGTGGAGGACAAGGCCGCCCGCAACCGGACCAAGGAGGATGGCGATGAATGAAGCCTGGCACGCCCTGGTCGGCATCCTGGCCGTGCTGGGGGCCCTGTTCTGCGTCATCGCCGCCATCGGCGTGGCCCGCCTGCCCGATGCGCTGACCCGCATGCATGCCAGCAGCAAGGCCGGCACCCTGGGCTGCGGCCTGATCCTGGCCGGGGTCGCCCTGTTCCACCCGCAGGTGGATGTGCTGGCCCGCGTCATCGCCGCCATCCTGTTCCTGTTGCTGACCACGCCTGTGTCCGCCCACATGATCGGCCGCGCCATCCATGCCAGCCGTGAACGGCTCTGGTCCGGCACGGTGCGCGACGAGTTGCGGGGGACAAAGGATGATCCGGGCGAACGGTTGGGTAGAAAACATTAAACCAACGGCAAGCCCCCTCGCCGTTGTAGGCCGGCGACCGCCGGCCCGCGCCCACATGGGCGCGTGAGCCAAGCCGACGGATGTCGGCGCCCGGCGCCTGAGGGAACAAAAAAACCTTCAACCTTCCGTAACGTCACCCGGATTAATCGCTTGAGGTTGCGTTTTCGCTCCCGATATAGGTCAATCAAAGGCGCGACGCTGGAGCGCGCCAAGAGCATACCGGGAGGGCAAAATGGCCGAAGCCGCCATCAAGACGAACGCGCGCGACCCCTTCATCTGGGAGAAGAGCTACCCGTCGGGTGTCAGCTGGGACATCGATCTGCCGGCGCAATCCCTGCCCGATATGCTGGACGCCTCCATCCGGCGTTTCCCCAACAATCCCTGCCTGGATTTCCTGGACAAGAAATACACCTATGCCCAGGTCGGCTCGCTGGTCGACCGGTTCGCGGCGGGCTTGCAGAAGCTGGGCCTGAAAAAGGGGCAGAAGGTCGGCCTGTTCCTGCCCAACACCCCCTATTCGGTGATCTGTTTCTTCGGCATCCTGAAGGCCGGCGGCACGGTGGTGAATTTCAACCCGCTCTACGCGGAACGTGAAATCGCCCACATGATCAATGACAGCGAGGCCGACTGGATGGTCAGCCTCGACCTGAAGGTCACGTACGACAAACTGGCCAAGATGTTCGGCCAGACCCGCCTGCAGAAGATCATCGTCGTGCCCATGGCCGACATCCTGCCGTTTCCCAAGAACTGGCTGTTCCCCATCGCCAAGCGCAAGGATGTCGCCGACATCCCCCATGACGACCGTCATGTCCGCTTCAAGGCGCTGACCGCCAATGACGGAAGCCCGGCGCCCGTCACCATCGACGCCGTCAACGACATCGCCGTGCTTCAATACACGGGCGGCACCACCGGCGTGCCCAAGGGCGCGATGCTGACCCATTTCAACATCACCGCCAACACCCGCCAGGCCGTCACCTGGTTCAACGAGGCAGAGGATGGCAAGGAGCGCATGCTGGGCGTGCTGCCCTTCTTCCATGTCTTCGCCATGACCTGCGTGATGAACCTGACCCTGATGAAGGGCGGGGAGATCATCCTGCTGCCCCGGTTCGAGCTGGACCAGGTCATGGACGTCATCGACAAGAAGAAGCCGACCCAGTTCCCGGCCGTGCCCACCATCTATACGGCCATCAATAATCACAAGGACGTGGGCAAGTACGACCTGTCCTCCATCAAGCTGTGCAATTCCGGCGGCGCGCCGCTGCCGGTCGAGGTGAAGGCACAGTTCGAGAAACTGTCGGGCTGCAAGCTGGTGGAAGGCTACGGCCTGTCGGAAAGCTCCCCCATCGCCACCATCAACCCGCCCCATGCCAGCCGCGCCGGCTCGATCGGCCTGCCTGTTCCCGGCACCCAGATCCGCATCATCAGCCTGGAGGACCGCACAACGGAGATGCCCCGGGGCGAGCGCGGCGAGATCTGCATCATCGGCCCGCAGGTGATGAAGGGCTATTGGAACAAGGAAGAGGCGACGCGCGACACGCTGGACGGCGACATGCTGCATACCGGCGATGTCGGCTATTTCGACGAGGATGGCTATATCTTCATCGTCGACCGCATCAAGGACATGATCCTGGCCGGCGGCTACAACGTCTATCCGCGCAATGTGGAAGAGGCGATCTATCAGCATCCCAACGTCGCCGAATGCATCGTCCTGGGCGTGCCCGACCCCTATCGCGGCCAGACCGTGAAGGCGTACATCAAGACGCGCGAGGGCTGCGCGCTGTCGAAGGACGACATGAAGGCCTTCCTGCATGACAAGCTGTCGACCATCGAACAGCCCAAACTGTACGAGTTCCGCGACGAACTGCCCAAGACCATGATCGGTAAGCTATCGCGCAAGGCGCTGCTGGACGAGCTGGAGGCGGAGCAGAAGAAGGCGGGGTGAGGGGCTGCGATAAGTCTGGGCTGCCGGGCGTCCAAAAATATCAACCGTCACCCCGGCGAAGGCCGGGGCCCAGGTCGTAGAGCGAAGCGCTTGTCACTTGGGCCCCGGCTTCAGCCGGGGTGACGGTTGAGGGTACGGCAACGAAGGGGCCCACAATCTTCGGGAAGAGTCACTCCCTCAGCTATGTGTCAGCACCACATCCAGGAAATATTCCCCGTAGCGCTCCAGCTTGCGCGACCCCACACCCGGCAGCGTGCCCAACTCGTCCAGGTCGGTCGGCCGTTCCCGCACCATCTCCATCAGCGTCGCGTCATGGAAGATGACATAGGGCGGCACCCCCTGTTCGCGCGCCAGTTCCAGGCGCAGCGCCTTCAGCGCGTGCCACAGCGTATCGTCCGCCGGTGACAGGTCGGCCGTCGATGTGCGCGGCTTGGCCGCCCCGCCGCCACCCGACGATGACCGCCCCCGCCCCTTGGCTTCCGCCGCCGGATCGCGGCGCAGGCGCACGACCTCCTGCCCCTTCAGGACAGGTGGTGCCGTCTCCGTCAGGATCAGGCCGCCATGGCCCTCCGGATCGGCGCACAGGAAGCCGTTGGCCACCAGTTGGCGGAACACGCTGTGCCATTCCTGCTTGCCCAGTTCGGTGCCGCAGCCGAAGGTCTTCAGGCTGTTGTGCCCCTTCTCCACCACCTTGTCGGTGGACACGCCGCGCAGCACATCGACCAGATGGCCCACGCCGAACCGCTGCCCGGTGCGATAGACCGCCGACAGCGCCTTCTGCGCCATCACGGTGCCGTCATAGGTCTCCACCGGCTGGAAGCAGGTGTCGCACTTGCCGCACGGCTTGGGATATTCCTCCCCGAAATAATTCAGCAAGGTCTGGCGGCGGCAGCGTGCGGTCTCGCAGAAACCCAGCAACGCTTCCAGCTTCTGCCGCTCCGTGCGCTTGAAGGCCGGCGGGCTGTCGGACCCCTCCACCATCATCCGCATCTGCACGACGTCGGCGAAGCCGTAAAGCATCAGCGCCTCAGCCGGCAGCCCATCGCGCCCGGCGCGCCCCGTCTCCTGGTAATAGGCTTCCAGCGAACGCGGCGGGTCCATATGCACGACGAACCGCACGTTCGGCTTGTCGATACCCATGCCGAAGGCGACGGTGGCCACCATCACCACGCCTTCGCCCTTGATGAACCGGTCCTGATTGTTCTGCCGCGTCTGCGGGTCCAGCCCGGCATGATAGGGCAGCGCGTCGATCCCCTGGTCGGCCAGATGCTGGGCGATGGCATCGACCTTGCCGCGGGACAGGCAATAGACCACGCCCGCATCCTCCGGCCGGCGGCGCAGGAAATCCACCAGCTGGCGGCGCTCCTGGTCCTTCGGCACGATGCGATAGGCGATGTTGGGCCGGTCGAAACTGGCCAGGAACAGCCGCGCGTCGCTCAACCCCAGGCGGGCGGCGATATCGGTCCGGGTCTGCGCATCCGCCGTCGCCGTCAGCGCCACGCGCGGCACTTCCGGGAACTTCTCATGCAGGATGGACAGCTGGAGATATTCCGGACGGAAATCATGGCCCCACTGGCTGACGCAATGCGCCTCGTCCAGGGCGAACAGCGCGATACGTGAGCGTTCCAGCAGTTCCAGGAAACGCGGCGTCACCAGCCGTTCGGGCGCCACATACAGCAGGTCCAGATCGCCCCGCTCGCACGCCCGCTCCACCTCCTGCGCCTCCCGCCAGTCCAGCGTGGAGTTCAGATAGGCCGCCCGCACCCCCAGCTGGCGCAGCGCATCCACCTGATCGCGCATCAGGGCGATCAGCGGTGAGACGACGATGGCCACGCCCGGCCGCACCAGGGCCGGGATCTGATAGCAGAGCGACTTGCCCCCGCCGGTGGGCATCAGCACCAGCGCATCCCCGCCGGCCACGACATGTTCGACAATGTCGGCCTGCATGCCCCGGAACGCCGGATAGCCCCAGACCTTGCGCAACACATCCTGCGCCGCTTCCAGCGGCGACAAGGCAAGGTCATTGGCGAGGGCGTCGGGCATGGACTGCTATGGCTTGCGGTTACGAATGTGTGGAGCCACCAGATAGAGGATGGCTGCCGACAGGTTTACGGCAGCATGGGCGGCGGGTCCAGGGCTAAGGTGGCCTCTTGTACGACAGGCCAGGGGCGAGCAAGGGGTGTAATTGCAGACTTCCTAACCGGTTCCTGCTATTCTTCACCCATCAACGCCATAGCCGTGCCCGGATGAGACGCCCGACCTTTCGGAGCGGGTGTGTGCATCACTCCGAACGAAACCGATTTTGTGTTGCATGATGTTTCACATGGTCGGAGTAGTTGGGTTGGCAACTCCGAATGCTTGACAGGAAAAGCCCCGCGTAAACGTCTAGGCTGTAAGGGCTTCCCCTACCCCAACCACGCCCCCATCGCCCGTCGCAGTAAAGGCAGCGGGATCGTGTGCCCGCCCTCGAACGGTTCATAGGTGACTGTGAACCCGCGCCGGCGCAAGGCAGGTACCGTCACCTCCGCCGTCGCCTTCTCCGGCAGCACCCGGTCGCCCGTGCCATGGATGATGTGGATTTCCGCCCCCGGTCCACGCGTGATCTTGGGAATGGTGCTGGGTGCCACCAGGAACAGGCGGGCGAACAGGTCGGGATTGCGGATGCCCAGATCCAGCCCGAAGGTGGCCCCGTCGGAAAAGCCCATCAGGGCGATGCGCGCCGCATCGATGGGCAGCAGGGTGAAAACCTCCGCCAGCGCCCGGTTGATGCGCCCCAGGTCGGGTCCCATGCCCGGCCTCACCCGGCTGCCGCCCTGCTGGCGGATCGGGTCCAGCCAGTCCCAGGTGCGCCCGGCGGAATCGGGGGCAAGCAGGACCAAGCCCAATTCATCGGCCAGCGGCAGCAGCCCCTGCGCCAGCGGTCCGCCACCCTGCCCCGCCCCATGCAGGGCCAGCAGCAGCGGTGCGGGCCGCCCGACCGGCATTGTCGATGGAATGTAAAGCACGCCCAGATCGCCCAACCGCCGCAGGCCATGGGCGGGCGGATCGGCGGGCGGCACCCCCGACGGCCGGGCCGTCAGTTCACCTTGCAAGGCATGGGCGGGCGATGCGACCCCGGCGAGGGCCGGGACCGTCAGCAGGCAAAGCAACCGGCGGCGCGACAGGCCACCGATCGGATCAATGGTGCCCGTGGCCGCCATGATGGCCATGGCCGTGACCCCCGTCGCCTCCCGGCGCCTTGATGGCGGCGATGCACAGGGCGGCCAGGACGCTGGCGATGACGAACAGGCCGATACCCGCGAAGCTCATGATAATTCCTCCGAACCGAATTCCGCCGCACCCTAACGGCGCACCGATGCCGATGCAACCGTCACACCGCCGCACTCAACCAGTCCCTTATCAGCGCCGTCACCGCCTTGGGCTGTTCCAGCGGCGACAGGTGGCCGCAGCGCGGCAGGATATGCAGATGCGCGCCGGTGACCGCCTGCATGATCTCCCGCGACCGGTCGGGCGGGGTCTGGGCATCGTCGGCACCGACGATGATCAGGGTGGGCACCTTGATGCCGGGCAGGTCCGGCCGGCTGTCGGGGCGGGACAGGATGGCGGCCTGCTGCCGGCAGAAGGCGTCGCGGCCCACGCGCGCCGTCATGGCCAGCACCACGCCACCGATCTCCGGCACCTCCACATGGTCGGGATGCACCTGGGTGGCCAGCAGGCGCGGTGACATGCCCCGGAACTTGCCGATGCGCGCCAGCTTCAGCATCGCCTCGCGCCGCCGCCGCTGCTCATCCGTGTCGGGCCGGGCCGAGGTATCGCACAGGCACAGCCGCGTCACCCGTTGCGGCGCCTGGCGCAGAATCTCGAACGCCACATAGCCGCCCATCGACAGGCCAGCCAAGGCGAAGCGGTCGGGCGCATTGTCCAGCACCGATGCCGCCAGGGCGCCGATCGTGTCATGTCCGGTCAGGTCGGGCACCTTCATATCGGCGATATCGGACAGGTTTTCGATCTGATGGGCCCACAACGCCCGGTCGCACAACAGGCCCGGCAACAGGAGGAGGGGCTGCCCTGCGTGCGGCGTGGGGTGCGTCATCGCCCGAAATCCTTGCTCTCAAAGGCCGAAATTGATATCGAAGGCGCGACCGTAATGCATCGCGCCCCGGATCGCCAATGCGAAGGGATGCGGAATTGCCATCGGTCGATCGATTTTCGCCGCCGACGTCACGGTGTTTATGTTCGACGTCGCCTCCAGAATGATGAAGGCCTAATGCTGTTCTCGGAACTTGGACTCGGGTCCGAAGTCCTGCGCGCCGTTGACGAAGTCGGTTATACCACGCCGACGCCGATCCAGGAAAAAGCCATCCCGTGGGTCCTCCAGGGCCGGGATGTGCTGGGCTGCGCCCAGACGGGCACCGGCAAGACCGCCTCTTTCACGCTGCCGATGATCGAGATCCTGGGCCGCGGCCGTGCCAAGGCCCGCATGCCCCGCTCGCTGATCCTGGAGCCGACGCGCGAGCTGGCCGCCCAGGTGGCCGAGAATTTCGAGCTGTACGGCAAGTACCACAAACTGAACATGGCGCTGCTCATCGGCGGTGAAAGCTTCGGCGACCAGATCAAGAAGCTGGAACGCGGCGTCGACGTGCTGATCGCCACGCCCGGCCGCATGATGGACCTGTTCGACCGCGGGAACATCCTGCTGACCGACATCAAGATCCTGGTGATCGACGAAGCCGACCGCATGCTGGACATGGGCTTCATCCCGGATATCGAGCGTATCGTCAGCCTGCTGCCGCGCAAGCGCCAGACCCTGTTCTTCAGCGCCACCATGCCGCCGGAGATCAAGCGTCTGGCCGACAAGTTCCTGACTACCCCGGAAGAGGTGACGGTCAGCGCGCCGGCCAGCACCGCCACCACCGTGGCCCAGCACCTGCTGGTCGTGGACGAGCAGGACAAGCGCGAGGCGCTGCGCCGCCTGATCGCCACCGACGATGTGAAGAACGCCTTCATCTTCTGCAATCGCAAGAAGGACATCGCCGTCGTCCATGGCTCGCTGGTCAAGCATGGCTTCAATGCCGGCGCCCTGCATGGCGACATGGTGCAGTCCAAGCGGACGGAGACGCTGGAGGCCTTCAAGGCCGGAACCATCGATCTGCTGGTCTGTTCCGACGTGGCGGCGCGCGGCATCGACATTTCCAATGTCAGCCACGTGTTCAATTTCGACACGCCGCACCATTCCGAAGATTACGTGCACCGTATCGGTCGCACGGGTCGTGCCGGCAAGTCGGGCCGCGCCTTCACCATCGCCACGCCGGAAGACGGCAAGCTGGTGCAGGCCATCGAAAAGCTGATCGGCAAGGAAATCCCGCGCTTCACTGTCGAGGGTCTGGCGACGGCTGAACTGTCATTCGACGCCGATCCGCGCCGCCGTGGCCGCGCCACGCCGCGCAAGGACGGGCCTGGTCGTGGTGGCCGTGACCGTGGGGAACGCGGCGAGCGTGGCCCCCGCCCCGAGCGTCACGCCCATGTTCATGTCGAGCCGGAGACGGCCGAGGCCGCCATCGAGGCGCATCAGCAGAAGCAGGACCGTCCCGAGCGCCAGGAACGTCCCCGTCACGAACATCGCGGCGACCGCAACGAGACGCGTGGCGATCGCAACCGTGACCGATCCGAAGCCCGGCCGGAAGCACGCCCCGAGGGTCGTCCGGAGAGCCGCAACGAAGGCCGTGGCGAGTTCCGCCGCGATGAATACCGCCGGGACGAGCATCGCCGTGACCGCGACGACCGTCGCGACCGCCGCCCCCGCCGGGATGAGGATGATGATCGCGGCCCGCCCGTGGTCGGCTTCGGCGACGACGTGCCGGCCTTCATCCTGCGTGCCGCCCGCCCGCCCAAGGCGCCGGCCCATGAGGTGGTGGAGAGCGTGGAGGCCTGAGGCGCATGCAGACGATCTTCGTCCAGGTGAAATGCGAGTTGGGCCGCGCCTATGACGTGGCCGACCTCGCCGTGCAGACGGTGCCGGAAGTGTCGGAAGTGCATTCCGTCTCCGGCCAGTACGACCTGATGATGAAATGCTTCCTGGAGGATGGCGAGGATATCGGCCATTTCGTCACGGGGCAGCTCCAGACTCTGGACGGGGTGAAGGACACCTTCACCATCATCACCTTCAAGGCGTTCAGCTGAGGCGTTTCAACAACGCCTTGGCCACCCGTTCCGCCCCCTGTCCGTCGATGCCGCCGGCCGCGATGCGTCGCGCCAGTTCGCTCCGCGCCGACAGATTGGCCCATAATGCCAATGCCTTGGCCACGATGGCATCGGCAGCCGCCACCCGGTCGCCCCGCGCCTCGATGACGGCGGCCCATCCCCTGGCCCTGGCATCATCCGCCGCCGGCACCTGATTGTCGGCCACCACGGCCAGCAGGCTGGGCACGCCCAGGGCTGCCAGTTCCGCCACGGTACCACCACCCGCCGTTACGGCCAGCCCGGCCGCCGCCATCAGCGCCCCCATTTCCCGGCTGTCGACATGCAGCCGGACCCTGTCGGCAAACCGCCCGCAGGCGGCGGTAATGCACTCCAGCGCCGGGTTGCTGCCGCCGGCCACCACATCCAGCCGCACACCCACCGACAGCAGCGGCGCCAGCCGCTTGACCACCGGCACGGTCAGCCCCGCCGGATCCGACCCGCCGAAAGTCAGCAGGATGCTGACCCGCTCCGCCAACGCCAAACACGGCCCCGCCGCCGCCAGCCTGATCTCCCGCCGCAGCAGCAGGTACGGTTCCCCGGCCAGCAACTCCGCCCCCGGCGCGATGGTGCCATAGGGCAGCCCCGCCGCCCCCGGTGCCGGGTTCCACACCAGATCGGCGGAGAGCGCCCGGTCGGCCAGATCATCCAGCGCCAGCACTACCCGGAATCCCGGCCGCACGGCCGCCCGCCAGTCCGCGTCCAGCCAATAGCTGTCCACCACCAGCCCCGACGCCCCCAGCCGTCGGGCCAAATCCAGCAATTCCGCCGGATCGTCACCCGCCAATGAATGATGCGCGAAGCCCTCATCCGCCAGCCGCCCCGCCAGCGACGGCGTGATCTCCGCCGTGGCGAAGGCCACCTCCGCCCCCTGGTCGCGCAATGCCTCGGCCAGGGCCAGGCAGCGCATGATGTGCCCCGTACCCTTGGCCGGGCTGGCATCGGCACGGATCAGGACCAGCGCCGCGTTGCGCGACATCAAGGCGGCTCCTGTCAGAGGGTTGTAAAGTCTGGCAGAAAAATGCCTATCACCCGCCTCCGCCTCCGTCCAGCTTGGATCGGAGGGGCGCTTTATGCTCTAGTGGGGGCACGACATGAAGGTCAGGACAGTGCAGCCATGAAGGCCATCATCGAAGGGGTACGGATCGCCGGTGTGCGGGCCGTGGTGCCGCGCCAGCGCCATTCCTTTGTCGAGGAACCGGGCATCTTCGCACCGGACGAGGCGCGCAAGCTGCATGCCGGGATCGGTGTCTATGAACGCCGCGTCCTGCCGCGTCCCTATTGCGCGTCCGACATGTGCCGGGCGGCGGCGGAAGGGCTGTTGCAGCAACTGGGCTGGGACCCCGCATCGGTCAACGTGCTGATCTTCGTCAGCCAGGATGTGGATTATGTCTTGCCCGCCACGGCAACCGTGCTGCAACACCATCTGGGTCTGCCGACATCCGCCGCCTGCTTCGATGTCACCCTGGGCTGCTCCGGCTTCGTCTATGGCACCTGGATGGCGGCACGTCTGCTGGGCGGGTCCAGCGCCAAGCGTGCGCTGGTCCTGTGCGGCGACAATTCCACCCGCTGGCTGCACCCGGAGGACAAGGCCACCCTGCCGCTGTTCGGCGATGCCGGGTCGGCCACGGCGCTGGAGATCGATCCCAATGCCTCGCCCATGCATGTCAGCCTGGGTACCGATGGCGGCGGGGCCAAGCATATCTTCGTGAAGGCCGGCGGCAAGCGCGACTGCCTGATCCCCACCGACCCGCCCCGGTCGGAAGCGGAGATGGCTCGGCTCTACCGCGATGCCCGCCTGCAATTGAACGGGGCGGAGGTCTTCACCTTCACGCTGCGCGCCGTGCCCAGCCTGCTGAAGGAGGCGATGGCCGATGGCGGCGTGACCGTCGACAGCCTGGATTTCGTCGTGCCGCACCAGGCCAACAAGATGATGCTGGACCATATCCGCAAGAAGATCGGCTGCGACCCGGCCAAATACATCATCGACATGGAAAAGTACGGCAATACCAGCAGCGCGTCGGTGCCGCTGGCCATCTGTTCCCGCCTGGGTGCGGAGCTGGAGGGCGGCACCAAGAAGCTGCTGATGGCCGGGTTCGGGGTCGGCTGGTCCTGGGGCACCATCCTGGCCGATATCGGCCCCATCCCGGCGCCGCAAGTCGTGGACCTGCCGGAGGACTATCCCTGCATGGCGGTGTGACCTAGAGTGTGATCGGTTTAAATGGAATCATTTAAACCGTGAATCACACGACAAACCAAAAGCTTAGAGCCCGTCAGGCACTTCTATGAGCGCCTGACGGGCTCTAATATCTGGTCCGGGCCAACATCTGTCGCTGACGGGCCGGAGCGAACTATCGCTTGCGGCATCGATAGTCGAGATCTATAAAACTGCGAATTAATCGCAATAACACTTGGCAGCAGTCCCATGACGCCCCGGACGATCCGCGTCTGGTTCCTGGTCCATAAATGGTCCAGCCTGATCTGTACGGCCTTCCTGCTGATGCTCTGCATCACCGGTCTGCCGCTGATCTTCCATGAGGAGATCGATCACCTGACCGATGGTCAGAAGGCCCTGGTCGCAACCGACGCGCCCAACAAATCGCTGGATGAACTGATGGCCATCGCCCTGGCATCGCGGCCGGGCGAGGTCGGGCTGTTCTTCAGCTTCGATGAGGATCGCCCCGTCGCCAACATCACCACCGGCCCGCGTCCCGACGTGCCCGGCGAACTGATGACCACCCAGTCCTTCGACATGCGCACCGGTGAGGTGGTGGGTGTTTTCACCGATGAAGGCGTCATGCATTTCATCCTGCAGCTGCATATCGACATGTTCCTGGGCCTGCCAGGCATGCTGTTCCTGGGGCTGATGGGCTTGCTGGCCTTCGTGGCCACCGTGTCGGGCGTCGTGCTCTACGCCCCCTTCATGCGCAAGCTGGCCTTCGGCACCCTGCGCACGACGCGCAGCACCCGGGTCAAATGGCTGGACTATCACAATCTTCTGGGCATCGTGACCCTGGCCTGGGTCAGCGTCGTCGGCCTGACCGGCGTCATCAACACCCTGGCCACGCCGATCGTGCAGCTGTGGCAGGCCAATGATCTGGCGGAGATGACAGCCGCCTATAATGGCCAGGATGCCGTGGCGCCCGACAAGCTGGGCTCCATCCATGCGGCGGTGGAGGCGGCCCGCCAAGCGGCCCCCGGCAACCGGGTGCAGTTCGTGGGCTTCCCCGGCGGTGCCTTCAGCAGCAAGCACCATTATGCGGTGTTCCTGCAGGGCGACACGCCCCTGACGGAAAAGCTGCTGACCCCCGCCCTGGTCGATGCCCAGACGGGTGAGCTGACGGCGATGCGCCCCCTGCCCTGGTATGTGCAGGCGCTGCTGATGTCGCAGCCGCTACATTTCGGTGATTATGGTGGGCTGCCCATGAAAATCCTGTGGGCTATCCTGGACATCATCACCATCATCATCCTGGGTTCCGGCCTGTATCTGTGGCTGGGCCGGCGCAGCAATGCGCGTGAACCGGGAATGGTGGCAGCGCCCATGGCCGAGGCCGCGGAATGAACCGGCGCGATACGACAAGCCGCAGCCGGCAGTCCCTGTGGGCCGTGTTCGCAGCCCCCATCATCATCGCCATCCTCAGCACCGTGGGCCTGGTCGTGGCCCTGGCGGGGGATGGCTGGCACGACATCCTGTCCTGGCTGACCCTGGGCGTGCCGGTGGCCGCCATCGTCTGGGCCATGAAGGCACGGCGGTCGTAACGACAGGTGATGACTTCCTATGGGCTGTGGGGGCTTAGCAAGCTCCACCGTCACCCCGGCGAAAGCCGGGGCCCAGCGTAAGGCGCGGTTAGCGCCGATATGACTCATATCGCGGCAGACGCCGCTCTGCACCTGGGCCCCGGCTTTCGCCGGGGTGACGGTTGGAGGAGCCGAAACGCGTTAGCTCCCCTGCTTTTCAATGGTCCTTCTTGTCCACCGGACCGAAGGCCACGGGGGATTCGGCCGCCAGCCAGACGAAGCTGGCATAGGCAGCGACCGCCTGATCCAGCTTCTTGGGATCCACCTTGTCCAGCGTGTCATCAGCTGTATGGTGGTAATCGAAATAATCGGTGCCATCCAGGCCCAGGCCGGCGCTGGCCACGCCCTCGGCCGTCATCGGGCCGATATCGGGTCCGCCGCTGCTGGGGCCACGGCCGGGCACGATGCCCAGCGGCGCCAGGATCTTGCCGATGGCGGTGATCACCGGTTTGGCTTCCGGCCGGACATTGGCGTTGAAGGTGATGACGGGACCGGCGCCGAAATCGGCCTCCGTCCCCACCTGATGCTTAGGCAGTTCGGCGGCATGCTGCTTGGCATAGGCTTCGGCACCCACCAGCCCCACCTCCTCCGCCCCGAACAGGACAAAGCGCACGGTGCGGCGCGGGGCCTGCGGCAGGGATTTCAGGATTTTGGCCGTGGCCAGGACGATGCCCACCCCGGCCCCGTCATCCAGCGCACCGGTGCCCAGGTCCCAGCTGTCCAGATGCGCGCCGATGACGACGATCTCGTCCGGCAGTTCCCGGCCCTTGATCTCCGCCAGGACATTGGCGTCGTTCAGCGTGCCCATGGCCTGGCTGGACAGGACCAGCTTGATGCTGACCGGCTGGCCTAGCGCCAGCACACGGTTCAGCTGGTCGGCATCGGGGTTGGACAGGGCGCCAGCCGGGATCGCTGTCACGCCCTCGGCATAGCGGGTGATGCCGGTGTGCGGGAAACGGTGGCTGTCGGTGCCGATGGACCGGATCAGCAGGGCCACCGCCCCCTTGCGGGCCGCGGCCTCCGGCCCCTTGCCGCGCACGCCCACGGCCTCGCCATAGCCGCCGCCATCCTGCAAACGGCTCATCTTCTTGTCGACGAAGGCGATCTTGCCCTTCAGGCTGCCCTCGGGTGCCGCTTCCAGGTCCTCCAGCGTATCGAAACGCACGATGGGCGCCTCGATGCCTTCGGGCGGCGTAGTGACGCTGTGGCCCAGGGCGTTGACATGCAGGTGGTGGGCAACAGGCTTGGTGATGGACGCCATCTCCAAGCCACGCTCCCAGCCATCGACGGTGAAGGGTTCCACCTTGATGTTGGTCAGGCCCAGTTCCTTGAACCGCGCCTCGGCCCATTGATGGCTCAGCTTGGCGGCGGGCGATCCGGCCAGACGTGGCCCCACCCGCACGGTCAGCGATTCGACGAAGCCGAAGGCACCGGACCCGGCCAGGGCCTTGCCCTGGATGTCAGTGGCGGTCTTCACAGCGGCGGGGGGAAGCACGGGGGCATCGGCGGCAAAAGCCGGCCCGCCCAGGGCCAGCAGCGCCACACCGGTGGCCAGCAGGAAACCGAAACGCTTCAAGGCACTCGCTCCTTCACGAACGGCCGGGGATCCCGGCTGCATGCGCGACAAGGTAACCCAGGCCACGCCGGTTCGGAAAAAGCTGAATTGTAACAGACACAAATCGGGCGTAACCCTGACCCGCTTCTTCTCTTTCCATTCGCCTGGAGGGGAAAAGCCGCCGGCCTGTCGATGGCAGTCGACAGGCCGGAACCTTTTTCTGTTCCCTCAGGCGCCGGGCGCCCGCATCCGCGGGCTTGGCTTACGGCGCACGTGCGCCGGGCCGGCGGTCGCCGGCCTGCAGCGGCCCGGGAAGGGCCGCTGCCTGCACTTAACGCCTTACTTCGGCGCCATGACCTTGCCCGGCAGGCTGAGATTGCCCGAGGCGACCTTGAACACGTTGGAGACGCACAGCAGCGGGGCATGCAGATTGCCATTGACCTTCAGGCCGCTGGTCACCCCGTCATAGGAGGCCCCGGCGATACCACCCAGCAGCTTCAGCGGAATGCGCACCTCCACCAGGTCGCCGGAGAAATGCGTGGGATATTCCGGGCTGTCGATCAGCAGCGGCACGCCCGGCCAGGTTTCCGGCAGCTTGGGCGTGGCGCCCTTGGGAATGTCCGTCACCTTCAGCCCGGCACCGCAGGCCTTGTCCTCGTTCAGGACCACCCAGTGCGGGTGCCAGACATGGCGGTTCTTGGCCCCCTTGGCGGCGTCATCGAAATCGGGGTGGAAGGTCACCGCCAGGGCCACGATGCCCTGGTCCTTGTCGAACCCGATATCGCCGCTGTTCAGCGTGGTGGGCCAGACATAGGCATAGACTTCCGAACCCTCGAACTTGCCGGTGGCATCGGGCTTATCCTTGCCGGCCTCGCCCCGCACGCGGGTGGCGAACAGCACCTCGCCCTTCTCCACGGTGATGCGGGTCTCGACAATGTCGAAGGAGGCCAGTACCTCCTGGTTGGGGGCGGCGGTCACGGTATGCGCCGCTGCGGCGGAAGGCAGGCAAAGGGGCAGCGTCGCGGCGAGCATGGCGCCCGCCAGCCAATTCCTGAACATGATCTCTATCCTTCTCTGATGCTTGGATGTTGCCTGGAGGGGAATGCCTATCCCTTGTGGAAAGCGGCCCAGGTGGCAGCCCTGGTCGCGGGATCGGCGGTGACATGGTCGGCGCATTCGACCCGGAAATCCCGGCGGCCGAAGGCGGCGTCCACAAAGGCGCAATGATGCGGCCTGTCGGCATCATCATGCGCAAAGGGGCGAAAATGGCGGCAGGTCGCGCACATCCGCTGGATGGGAATGGCGCCGGCCTCCTGCAGGTGACGGATGACACCGACCAGCATCATCAACATCTCCTCCTGCGCGGGGGGGGCCAGGGCGGCGATGGCATCCTGGGTGGGGTTGGGCATCGCCTCCGCCTGGCGCAGCAGGTCGCGCCCCGAAGGCGCGATACGCACCAGGACCGACCGTCGATCGCCCGCCCCCGTCACCTTGGCCACATGACCCTTGCGCTCCAGGGCGTTGATACTGTCCGTGGCGGTCGGCTGCGACACGCCCAGTTCCGCCGCCACCTCCTTCACCTTCACGCCCGCATCGCCGCGCACCGCCAGGAAACCCAAGATGTTCAATTGGGTCGGCGTCAGTTCCAGCCTTGTGGCGGCATCCCATTCCTGCGACCGCAGGACGGCGGTGATGCGCGCAAGGCCATCACCGATCCGGTCGGGCAGAGGGGCGGGCCAAGAAGGGGGATTGGGCGGGTTCGTGTTCATGGGAAAAACATATAGGATTCCTATTTAAATGCCAAGAGGAACATTCGCCACGATGGGCCGTCCACACGAATGGCAGGCATACGCAAGCCGGATGGTCATGCGGTGACCTTCTGGATAGGGCCGGAGCACCCAACACAAAAACGCTTGACGCCCATGCCTGATCGGAGCACCATCAAATCGTAACAAAGATACGGAGGGTGGTTTTGATGATCCAAACGCTCTTTTCGCAGTGGGCGGCCAAGTAAAGAAGGCGATCAACTGCGTTCCGTAGCTTGGGAGGGTGTGTAAAAACATGGACCCACCGCAGCAGGATTTAGCGATTACTTGATATATCGCAGCAACCATCCCGAGGCCGCTTTTTGACATAGGTCCTTGTGGTTTCGGTATTGAGGAGACCCCCGTAGGCGCATCCAGCTACGGGGGTTTTCTTTTGCCTACCCACCCCCCAACCGAGCGGGTGCGCCATCACGGCGCTTTGGCCCCCGACCGGAAACGGTTATGCAGAAGATGGTGACGGTCCCACGCCGCACGTGCGGCGTAGCCAAGGCGCCGGATGGCGCCGCCGGCAATTGAGGCCGGTGATCGGTTACGATCACCGGGACTTGATATGGGCCGGACAAGCCATCAACAGAGACCGACCGGACGGGAAGAAAACCATGCAATTGAACAAGGATATCGCCGCCATCGTCACCGGCGCCGCCTCCGGCCTGGGCGAGGCAACGGCCCGGGCGCTCGCCGCCACGGGTGTACGCGTGGCACTGTTCGACCTGAATGCCGAACGCGGCACCCAGGTGGCGGCGGAGATCGGCGGCCTGTTCGTGTCCGTCGACGTGACCAGCGAGGACAGCGTCGCCAACGCGTTTGCCACGGCCCGCGCCGCCCACGGCCAGGAACGCATCCTGGTCAATTGCGCCGGCATCGTCGCCGGGGCCAAGACCGTGGGCCGCAACCGCGAGACGGGTGCCGCCGTCGGCCATTCCCTTGCCCTGTTCGAGAAGGTGATCCAGGTGAACCTGATCGGCACCTTCCGCTGCATCGTGGCCGCCGCCACCGGCATGGCCGGTGCGGAGCCGATGGAGGATGGAGAGCGCGGGGTGATCATCAATACCGCGTCGGTCGCCGCCACCGACGGGCAGATGGGCCAGGCCGCCTATACGGCGTCCAAGGCCGCCATCCTGGGCATCAGCCTGCCCGTGGCCCGTGATCTGGCTGCCGAGGGCATCCGTATCAATTCCATCCTGCCCGGCATCATGGAAACCCCGATGATGGCCGGCATGGCCGACAATGTCCGGGCCAGCCTGTCGGCATCCGTTCCCTTCCCCAAGCGTCTGGGCCGCCCGGCGGAATATGCCAGCCTGGCGCTGGAGATTTGCCGCAACACCTATCTGAACGCCGAAAGCTTCCGTCTGGACGGTGCCATCCGTCTGGCCCCGCGCTGACCATTCGGGGGCGGGTTCCACCCCCCGCCCCCGATTCCATAAGGTGATGTGATGCCGATCCCCTTCGACACGCTGGCCGCCTTCATCGTCACGGCCCTGCTGCTGGCTTTCGCGCCGGGACCGGACAATATCTTCGTGCTGACCCAGTCGGCCCTGAAGGGACCGTGGAAGGGCGTGATGGTGACGCTGGGCCTGTGCACCGGCCTGATCGTCCATACCACCGCCGTGGCCCTGGGCGTGGCCGTGATCTTCCAGACCTCGCAGCTGGCCTTTACCGCCCTGAAGGTGGTGGGGGCGCTGTACCTGCTCTATCTGGCCTGGGGCGCCTGGCGGGCGGGACCGGAAAGGCTATCGGATGGGGAGGAAGCGAGGGGGGAGTACGGCAAGCTGTATCTGCGCGGCATCATCATGAATGTCACCAACCCCAAGGTGGCCATCTTCTTCCTGGCCTTCCTGCCGCAATTCACCGATCCGGCCCGCGGCGGGCTGGTGGTGCAGATGTTCGTGCTGGGGGGCGTATTCATGGCCTGCGCCCTGGTCGCTTTCTCCGCCATCGCCTTTGCCGCGGGCGGCATCCGCCGCTGGCTGCGCACGTCGGACCGGGGACAGGTGCTGCTGAACCGCATCGCCGCCCTGGTCTTCGTGGGCTTGGCCGTGAAGCTGGCCACGGCGCAGCGCTGACGGGGATCATATCCCCGCCAGTCCACGCCCCGCATCCAGCCTCAGCACCAGATCGGCCCGGCCGGGCATTTCATCCAGGATATGGCGGGTCAGCCGTTCATAATACTGGATGAAGGCGGCCACCTGTGCATCGCTCATGGTGGCGTCGACAGGCTTGCCCTCCCGCCGCAGCCTTGCGCGCAACCCTTCCTCCTGCTGGATGCGCCAGTCGCGGACGATGGCGAAATCCGGGGCGGCCAGCAGGACCAGGGCGTCGATACGGCCGAACAGGCGCTGGTATTCCGCGGCCAGGCACTGATTGACATGCCGGCGCCAGCGCCCGTCGGCATCCCGGTCACGCTCCAGCGCGTTCACGGGCACCGACAGCGCCGCCGCATCCTGCGGTACCGCCCCCACGCACCAGCCCTCGAACAGCACGACATCCACCGGCCCCTCGACCCGCACCCTCGTCGCGGCACGGGTATCGACAGCCTTGTCGAAACGGGGCAGCAAGGTGGGGCCCGCCTGCGTCAGCCCGTCCAGCACCGATAAGCCCAGCGCCACATCATGCGTGCCGGGCACGCCGCGTGTGGCCAGCATCGGATGGACATCGCGGGCCAGCGCATCGCGCTCCGGCCGGGTCAGATAGAGATCGTCCAGCGACAGCACCGCCACGCGCAGCCCCGTTGCCGCCAACCGCTGCGCCAGCCCGTCGGCCAGGGTGGATTTGCCACTGCCCTGCGCCCCACAGATGCCCAGCACGAAGGGGCGCCGCCCGGCCACCGCCATCCGCTGCCGCAACAGCGCTTCCACCCGATCAAGCGAACTGCCCATGGTCCCTCCCTTTGCGGGAACGGTAAGACGCCGGGCCCCATCGCGGCAATGGTGGCGCTTGCCTGCCCCCCCTTTCCTCTGCCTATACTGATCCATCCGAAACAACGTGGAGGGCTGCGGGCGTAGCTTCATTTCCCAGCCCCGAAGGCCGGCGCGATGCCGGCTGCGACGGGTGCATCTGGGCCGCCAACCCGCGGCGTGGTCATGAGTACATTGGAAGAATTCATCCGTTCGCGGCGCATCACCGAGGTTGAATGCCTGGTGCCCGACATGGCCGGCATCGCACGCGGCAAGATCGTGCCCGCCGAGAAATTCCTGCGTATCCTGCGCGACCGTGGCCTGCGCCTGCCGGAATCCATCTTCATCCAGACCGTCACCGGCGAGTATCCCGAGGACGAGGATGTGACGAGCGTGGAGAACTGGGACGTCTATATGACGCCCGACCCCGCCACCGTCCGTGTCGTGCCCTGGTACAGCGAACCCACCGCCCAGGTCATCTGCGACTGTTTCTATGCTGACGGTTCCACCGTCGACATCTCGCCCCGCTCCGTACTGAAGCGCGTGCTGGCACTCTATGACGAGCGCGGCTGGAAGCCCATTGTGGCGCCGGAGCTGGAATTCTTCCTGGTCGCCGTCAACAAGGACCCGGACTATCCGCTGGTCCCGCCCATCGGCCGTTCCGGCCGGCAGGAAAGCGGCCGGCAGGCCTATGGCATCGACGCCGTCAACGAATTCGACCCGATCTTCGAGGATGTCTACGATTTCTGCGAGAAGCAGGAGATCGACGTCGACACGATGAGCCACGAGGCCGGTGCCGCCCAGATCGAGCTCAATTTCAACCATGGCGAGGCGCTGGAACTGGCCGACCAGGTGTTCCTGTTCAAGCGCACGGTGCGCGAGGCGGCAATCCGCCATCAGGTCTATGCCACCTTCATGGCCAAGCCCATGCAGAACGAGCCGGGCAGCGCCATGCATGTCCACCAGTCGCTGGTGGATGCCAAGACCGGCACCAACCTGTTCGCCAATGCCGATGGCAGCGACACGCCCCTGTTCATGAGCTTCATTGCCGGCCTGCAGAAATACCTGCCCTACGCGATGCCGCTGCTGGCGCCCAACGTCAATTCCTACCGCCGTCTGGTGCAGGGATCGGACGCGCCGATCAATGTGCATTGGGGCCGCGACAACCGCACCACGGGCTTCCGCGTGCCGGTCAGCCCGCCGGAGGCGCGGCGTGTGGAGAACCGGGTGGCCGGTGCCGACGCCAACCCGTATCTGGCCTTCGCCGCGTCGCTGGCCTGCGGCTATATCGGCATGACCCAGGAGTTGGAGCCGTCGGACCCGGTCAAGGGCTCCGCCCACCGCTTGGCCTTCTCGCTCCCCCGCCACCAGGGCGACGCGCTGAACAAGTTCAACGCCTGCAAGCCGTTGAAGGAGATCCTGGGTGACCGGTTCGTCTCTGCCGTCAGCGCCGTGAAGCAGGCGGAATACGACGCCTACCAGCGCGTGATCAGCAGCTGGGAACGCGAGAACCTGCTGCTGAACGTGTAAGCGGCAAGGAAGCCTGAAGGAACGGAAAGCCCTCGGACATGTGAGTGTCCGGGGGCTTTTCTGTCAACCAGTACCCAGGCCGGCGACCGCCGGCCCGCGCCGCGTGGGCCGTCAAGCCAAGGGCGCGGATGCGCCCGCCCGGCGCCTGAGGGAACACGAAACAATTAAAACGGGCTGATCGCCTCGATCACCTGCTGGCCCCAGCGCGGTGCCTGCACGTCGGTGATCTGGCCGCGACCGCCGTAGGAGATGCGGGCTTCGGCGATCTTCTCGTACGAAATGGTGTTGGCCGACGTGATGTCCTCCGGCCGGATGATGCCGGTCAGGGTCAGTTCGCGCACCTCGTTATTGACGCGGATTTCCTGCTTGCCGTTCACCACCATGTTGCCATTGGGCAGGACCTGCACGATCAGGGCCGCCACCTGCATGTTGATCTGCTCCTGACGCTGGATGGTGCCGGTGCCGGTGCTGTTCGACGTGCCGGAGGTGGACAGCAGGTTGGCCGGGTCCACGGTATTAGGCAGGATGTTGTTGGTGCTGGCCTCCAGGCCGAACAGGTTGGGGATGCCCATGCTGTCGCTGCCATTGCGCGACCGGGTGCTGTTGTTCTGAAGCTGGGCACGGTCGTTGATCTGGATATTGACCGTCATGATGTCGCCGACGCGGGCGGCGCGCTGATCCTTGAAGAAGGCGCGCGCACCGGCACGCCACAGCGAATTGGCCTGACGGTCCTGCACCGGCGCTTCCGGCATGGGCAGGCGCACGGGGCGGTAATTGGGATCGCGCGACGGATCGTCGATGCCCGACAAAGCCGGGGTCTGACCCACGGCGGCCAGCTTGTCGGTGACGCAGCCGGTCAGCGGCAGGACGGTCAGCGACAGCAGCAGGGCGGTGCGGCCAGTGCGGGTGAAAGCGGTACGGCTCGACAGGGTACGGGCGGACATCTCGGTTCTCCTTACCGGGCCGCCTTCTTGGACGTGCCCGACACATGGCTGACAGGGGCGATGCCTTGGCCGGCGGGGTTGACGGTCACCAGATTGGGACCGGCCACGACAGCCTCGATCACTCTGCTGGAGGACGTATTCACAATCCGTACCAACTCGCCCTGGGCCCCGTCGGAAAGCGCCTTGCCCGAGGCCGTCAGGGTCATGGCCTTGCTCTGGAGCAGGATGGTGACGGCCTGGCCCTTGGCCACGACCACCGGTTCCCGCACGTCCCGCACATAGACGGCCTGGTTCGGCGCCACGGCGCGGCGGACGGTTTTGCCAATCATTTCAGATACATCGGTAACCGCACCGGCCTGCACGCGGTCGCGCGGCTGGCGGATATAGGTGATGTCGGCGTCGGCGATCACCTCACCGGTGTTCAGCCGGCGGGCCAGGACCGGCAGTTCGACCATGTGCACGGCACGGCCGCCGACCGGCTGGCGCAGCAGTTCCTGGCCCGTGGCAGGGGCGACGATTTCCGCCGACAGCCGACCGCGCTGGGCATCATAGGCAAGATTTTCCACGCGCACGGAGGCATCGTTGCCGGCCGGCAGGAAAAGGCTGAGCGTGCGGTTGTCCAGCAGCACATCCACCCCGTCGCCGGCTCCGGCTTCACGCAAGGCCTGGCGCAGGCTGGCGACGATGGCGTCGCTGGTCACCTGCACCGAGGCGCGTTCGATGGTGATGCGATCGGCACCACCCGCCGCACGCCAGTCGACACCATTGGTCGACGCGATGCGCTGCAAAGCGGGGGCGTCCAGGCTGACGCGGCGGCCGGGCTCCGGCGCGGTCAGGATCGGATGCACCGCCTGTTCCGGTGACAGGCCGTCGAACAGGTCGCCCAGCAGAATTTGCCCATCCATCACCGACGCGCCCGACTTCAGCGTGGCGGCCCCGGCGGCGGTACCGGTCAGCAGGGCGGCGGCGAGCATCAGGGCGGCGAAGCGGGTCATGGCACGGACTCCGGGCGGGGGTGGGCAAAATTGTCCTAGCAGGGCCGTCAGGCCCCGGCGGCGACGCTTCAGGAACTTAAAAACCAATCAGCGCAGCTGGCTGACCGACTGCATCATCTGGTCGGTGGTGGAGATCACGCGGGAATTCATTTCGTAGGCGCGCTGGGCGGTGATCAGCTGGGTGATCTCGGCCACGATGTTGACGTTGGACGTCTCCACGGCACCCTGCATGATGCGGCCGAAACCGGGGGCGCCCGGCGGGCCTTCGATGGCGGCACCCGATGCCGGGGTTTCCAGCAGCAAATTGTCGCCGATGGCTTCCAGGCCGGCGGTGTTGGGGAAGGTCGCCAGCTGGATCTGGCCGACATTCTGCGGCTCGATCTGGCCGTCGATCTTGGCCAGAACCTCACCGTTCGGGTTGATGGTGATGTCGATGGTGTTCTGCGGCACCACGACGCCGGGCATCACCTGGTAGCCGTCGGCCGTGACGATGGTGCCTTCGGCGTTCAGCGACAGTGAGCCGTCGCGGGTATAGGCGGTCTCGCCGTTGGGCAGCTGGATCTGCAGATAACCCTGACCGTTGATGGCCACGTCCAGCGTGTTGCCGGTGGGGTTGATGTTGCCCTGCTCGTTGATGCGGTAGATGGCGGCGGCCTTCACACCCAGACCCACCTGGATGCCCGACGGAACGATCGTGCCGGCGTCGGACGAGGTGGAGCCCACGCGGCGCTGGTTCTGGTACAGCAGGTCCTGGAATTCGGCCCGCTGACGCTTGTAACCGGTCGTCGTCATGTTGGCGATGTTGTTGGAGATGGTTTCGACGTTCAGCTGCTGGGCCAGCATGCCGGTGGCGCCGATGGAGAGGCTGCGCATGGTTTTGATCCTTCCTGCTGGCTTGATTACTGAACGCGGGCGAGCTTGCCGATGGCGCCGCGGATGCGTTCGTGTTCGGTATCGATCATCTTCTGGACGCTCTGGTAGGTGCGCAGCACGTCGATCATCTGCGTCATCTCCACCACGCTCTGCACGTTGCTGCCTTCGATCGTACCCTGGGTGACCTCGGGCTGTTCGACGGCAATTTCTTCCTGGTTGGCCTCATACAGGCCACCGCCCAGTTCCATCATCTTCTGCTGGTCGGCGAAGGTGACGACCTTCAGCTTGCCCAGCGGGCCGGCCTCGGTGCCGACCGAACCGTCGCCGGCGATATGGATGTCCTTGGCGTCGGCCGGCACCACGATGCGCTGGTTGTTGGTGTCCATCAGCGGCAGGCCGGAATGGTCCACGACCTCGCGGTTGCTGTTCAGCTGGAAGGCGCCGCCACGGGTATAGCGGGTGCCGCTCAGCGTTTCGACAGCGAAATAACCCTCGCCGCGCAAGGCGACATCCAGCTCATTGTTGGTGACGGTCAGCGGACCGGCCTCGGTGTTGCGCAGCAGGCCGTAATCCTGGACGAAGCTCATCCGGTCGCCCTGCTTGTCGGGGCGCTCCATATATTCCAGGAACAGCATGCGCTGCGACTTGAAGCCGGTGGTGTTCATGTTCGCGATGTTGTTCGACACCACGTCCAGCTGCCGGCGCAGGGCTTCCTGGCGGGACAGGGTGATGTAGAGTGAATTTTCCATCGCGGTGACTTCCTCATGCTGGCCGGTGGGCCGTTGCTCGCCAGAACTAAAAGCAAGGGGCGTGCCAACTGTCGGGGAATGGCGGAGTTCCGCGGTTTCCTGTTGCGCCATGATCGGGAGCGGCAAATACTGCCGCCCATCATGATCCTGCCCGATATCCTGGCCCCCGGCCTCCACCTCGTCTTCTGCGGTACGGCCCCGTCCCGCGTCTCCGCCGCCAAGGGGGCGTATTACGCCAATCCCGGCAACGCCTTCTGGCCGACGCTGGCGCGCACGGGCCTGGTGCCCGACGGTTGGCGGGCATCCGACTTCATCCGCATGAACGAACTGGGCCTGGGCCTGACCGACCTGAACAAGGTAGAGATCGGCAATGATGTCGACCTGACGGCGGACGGGTTCGATATTCCCGGCTTTGCCGCCAAGATGCGCGCCCACCGTCCGGCCGCCATCGCCTTTACCAGCAAGAACGGTGCCCGGCTGTTCCTGGGACCGAAGGCACCCCTGTCCTGGGGGCGTCAGACGGATGACTGGGAAGGCATCGCCCTGTTCGTCCTCCCCTCCCCCTCCGGTCAGGCGCGGGGCAGCTTCTCACTCGCGCCCTGGCAGGAAGCGGCCGCCTTTGTCGCTGCACGAAGGCCGGCACCCGTGCTAGGGTGAATCCCGGTACAGGCTTACCGGGATGGAGCGACATGCCCGACCAGGACGATATCGATGCCATGTTCGGCGAGATGGCCAGCGGCGGTTCCGTCCGCTCGCTCCCTGAACAGCAGGAGATTTCCGCCGTCTATGACACGGAGGTGGAGATGAGTGTCGTGCTCGGCACCTCCTTCATCCGCGTGCGCGACCTGCTGAAGCTGGGCCGCGGCGCCATCGTGGAGCTGGACCGCAAGATCGACGATCTGTCCGACATCGTCGTGTCCGGCCGCATGGTGGCGCGGGGCGAGGTGACGATCGTGGAGGACAAGATCGCCGTGACCTTCCGCGAATTCGCGCGGATCAATAATTAAACCCTGCTCATCCGCCGCAGGTCAGGTCGAGCCTTAGGCGAGCCCTGACAAGCGACGGTGCGGCTTGCAGATGTCAGGGCTCGGGCTTGCGCCCTCGACCTGACCTACAACTCACCTCGTATTCGGGCAGCCTTCCCAACTCCGGTCGCGGCCGAACCGTTCGACCAGCGCGTCCATCAATACCCTGATCTTCGTGGGCATCTGTGCTGCCGGCGGTGGGCGCAGCAGATAGAGGCTGGCCTCCGGGATCGGGTATCCCGGCAGCAGATAGACCAGCTCCCCTCGCCCGATGGCGGGACCCGCCAAGAAGGCCGGCAGGCGGCCCACGCCCAGGCCCGCCACCACGGCGGTCAGCAGCGCCTGGCCATTGTCGGCCACGAACCGGCCGCGCGGACGCACCGCGACCTCCCGCTCCCCATCCCGCAGCCGCCAGACCTCGTCGCCCTGGTGCACGGCCGCGTGCCGTTCCAGGTCTTCCGGCTTCTCCAGGGGCGGGGCCTTGACCAGATAGGCGGGGCTGGCCACGAACACGCCATGCACCGGCCCGATGCGCCGCGCCACCAGCGAACTGTCGGGCAGGTGACCCAGCCGAACGGCGACGTCGTACCCCTCGCCCACGATATCGACATGCCGGTCGCTGTAGCTGGTGCGGATTTCCAGCTGCGGGTGGGCCAGGGCCAGTTCCGCCAGCAGCGGCGCCAGATGCGTCAGCCCGAAGCTGAGCGGGGCGGCGATGCGCAGCAGGCCGGACGCGCCACAGCCGGCGGTGATGGCATCGATGCCGGCCTGCATCTCCGCCACCATGCGGTCGGCATGCGGCTTGAACCGGGAGCCGGCATCGGTGATCGACACGCCGCGCGTGGTACGGGCCAGCAGTGGCACGCCCAGCTGCGCTTCCAGCCGCGCCAGCCGCCGGCTCAGCAGGGATTTGGAAATGCCCAGCCGCTCCCCCGCCCGGCTGAAGCCCCCGGCCTCCACCACCTCCACGAAGGCCCGCACATCATCCAGCTCGACCATGGCTGTTCCCGATTCCGCAACAGTCTTTCCCAGGATTGGCCACTAGTGTCGCCGATCCTGCAACGCCAACTTATCGCACATGCACTCCTTCCTTCGAACGGAAACGAAGATGACCAACATTCTTGTGATTGAAAGCTCGGCCGGCGGTGACGCGTCGGTCACCAAGCTGCTGGTGGGCGAGGCGCTGGCCGGCCTGTTGGCCGCCAACCCGGCCGCCAACGTGACCCGCCATGATCTGGGCCTGAACCCCGTCCCGCATGTGACGGCGGAAAACCTGGCCGGCCTGCGCGGGGAGCCGGTGACGGCGGCGGAAAAGGCCACCCGCGCCCTGTCCGACAAGCTGGTGGCGGAGCTGAAGGCGGCTGATGTGATCCTGGTCGGCGCGCCCATGTATAATTTCGGCGTCTCGACCGTCCTGCGCTCCTGGTTCGACCATGTGCTGCGCGCCGGCCTGACCTTCACCTATTCCGAAGCCGGCCCCAAGGGTCTGCTGGAAGGCAAGCACGCCATCGTGATCGAGGCGCGCGGCGGGCTCTACAGCGAGGGCCCGGCCAAGGAAATCGACTTCCAGGAACCCTATCTGCGCCAGCTGTTCGGTTTCATCGGCGTCACCGATGTGACCTTCGTGCATGCGGAAAAGATCGGCTATGGCCCCGACGCCCGCGCCGCCGCCATCGACGGTGCCAAGGCGACGCTGGCCGCGATCACCGCTGTTGCGGCGTGAGTTTCCTGAATTGA
This sequence comes from Niveispirillum sp. KHB5.9, assembly GCF_048066115.1. Lineage (NCBI taxonomy): Bacteria > Pseudomonadati > Pseudomonadota > Alphaproteobacteria > Rhodospirillales > Azospirillaceae > Niveispirillum > Niveispirillum sp. KHB5.9. Next base: position 32,958 of record NZ_JBLTYX010000010.1, read on the forward strand.
CCTTTCCCTCGTCATCCCGGCGAAAGCCCATAGGCGCTAACTTAAGAGGTTTGCCCTGTCGTGGAAGCCCCTTCTACCGTCACCCCGGCGAAGGCCGGGGCCCAAGTGACAAGCGCTTTGCTCTATGATTTGGGCCCCGGCCTTCGCCGGGGTGACGGTAGTGAGGGCGGGATTGGTCTGCTCAATTGCCTAAGTTAGCGCCTATGGGCTTTCGCCGGGATGACGAGGGATATAATTCTACAAAGTCGATAGGCCCTGGGGTGCCCGAGGGAAATTATAATGACGAAGACCCCCGCCACAGGTCTGTGCCGCCATCCTGGGCATGGGTGTCTATGGCGGCCAGTTCTTCTACCGTGAAGGACAGGTTGCCCACCGCGTCCAGCGAATTGTCCAGCTGTTCCACATTGCGCGCGCCGATCAGGGCCGATGTGACGCGCGGATCGCGCAGCGCCCAGACGATGGCCATCTGCGCCAGGCTCTGTCCCCTTGCCTTGGCGATGTCGTTCAGTGCGCGGATGCGGGCCAGATTGTCCGGGCTGATCATGCTGGATTTGAAGGAACCTTCCTTGCCCGCCCGGCTGCCGGTCGGCACGCCCGACAGGTAACGGTCGGTCAGCAGCCCCTGCGCCAGGGGGGAGAAGGCGATGCAGCCGGTGCCCAGATCGGCCAGCGTGTCCAGCAGCCCGTTCTCGATCCAGCGGTTCAGCATCGAATAATTGGGCTGGTGGATGAACAGGGGCACCCGCTCCGCCGCCAGGATTGCCGCCGCCTTGCGGGTCAGTTCTGGTGAATAGCTGGAAATGCCGACATAAAGCGCCTTGCCCTGCCGGTGCAGATGCGCCAGCGCACCCATCGTCTCTTCCATTGGCGTCTTGGGATCGACGCGGTGGGAATAGAAGATGTCGACATAATCCACCCCCATGCGCTTCAGCGACTGGTCGAGGCTGGCCACCAGATATTTGCGGCTGCCGCCGATGCCGCCATAGGGGCCGGGCCACATGTCCCAGCCGGCTTTGGTGGAGATGATCAGCTCGTCGCGATGGGGCTTCAGGTCGCTTGCCAGCACCCGGCCGAACATCTCCTCCGCTGAACCGGGCGGGGGGCCGTAATTATTGGCCAGGTCGAAATGGGTGACGCCGCGGTCGAAGGCCCGGCGCAGCATGGCGCGCCCCGTCTCATAGATATCCGTGCCGCCGAAATTCTGCCAGAGACCCAGGGAGATCAGCGGCAGGTCGATGCCGCTTTTCCCGCAGCGGCGATAGGGCATCTGGCCTTCATAGCGGTTGGCGGCGGGCATGTAGCTCATGGGTCCATCCTCAGGGTTCCGGTGGATCAGGCGCATAGGATAGGCCCGGCGGGGCGGCGGGCAAGCACCATCTCCACCCCGTCACGAAAGCGCTTTGCCGGACGACGCCCGCCTGATATGTTCACTTTATGTTCCATTTCCGGCCAGGAGGCAACGGTGGATGAACTGTCGCCACAGCCGACAAGGGGACGCGCCGCCGTCAGCAATCTCGGTTCCCGGTTCGAACGCGAACAAAGGGTGCGGATCGATGATGGCTGGGGCTGTGACGGGGGCCTGCCGGAGAAGCTGCGCACCATCGTCATGGCCGACGCGGCGCGCAGCATCATCAGCCGCAATGACAGCCCCGACATTCCCTTCGACAGTTCGGTGAACCCGTATCGCGGCTGTGAACATGGATGTGTTTACTGCTTCGCCCGGCCCACCCATGCCTATCTGGGCCTGTCGCCCGGGCTGGATTTCGAGACGAAGCTGTTCGCCAAGCGCGACGCGGCGGCACTGCTGGCCCGCGAATTGCGCTCCCGCTCCTACGTCTGTCGGACGCTGGCCCTGGGTGCCAATACCGATCCCTATCAGCCGGTGGAGCGGGAGGAAGGGATCACGCGCGAAATCCTTTCCGTCTGCCGCGATTTCAACCAGCCGGTCAGCATCATCACCAAATCGGCCAATGTCCTGCGCGACCTGGACATATTGGCGCCCATGGCGGCGGACGGGCTGGCGCATGTGGCGATGTCGATCACCAGCCTGGATCGTGATCTGGCCCGCACCATGGAACCGCGCGCCAGCACGCCGGGGAAACGACTGGAGGCCGTGCGGACCCTGACCGGGGCCGGCGTGCCGGTAGCGGTGCTGACCAGCCCGATGATCCCGGCCCTGAATGATCATGAGATGGAAGCCATTCTGGAGGCGGCGGCCGATGCCGGGGCCACGGCCGCCAGCTATATCCTGCTGCGCCTGCCGCTGGAGATTGCCGACCTGTTCGGCGAATGGCTGCGCACGCATTATCCCGACCGGGCGGAACGGGTGCTGTCACTGATCCGCCAGTCACGCGACGGGGCGCTGTACCGGTCGGAATTCGGCACGCGGATGAAGGGCACCGGCGCCTATGCCGACCTGCTGCGCAGCCGTTTCCGGCTGGCCATTAAACGCCTCGGCCTGGACCGGCGGCGTTGGGAGATGGATTGCTCCAAATTCAGGGTGCCGGCGGCACCGGTGCGGCAATTGTCACTGTTCTAGAACGGTTTCCGGTTAGCCGGAAGCCGTTCCGGCGGCGATTGAGGAACAGGAAAAGCCATATCATTTGATCAGCCGCAGCACTTCCCTGAATTCCGGCCGGTCATAGCGTTCCAGCCATTCGAACAGCACCATTTCCACCGTGACCAGTTCCACCCCGTGGGCGCGCAACCGGTCGAAGGCGGCCTGACGGCTGGCGGGCTGGCGCGATCCCGCCGCATCCATCACCACGCCCACCCGCAGACCCAGCGCCTTGAGGCCCAAGGCGGTCTGCAACACGCAAACATGCGCCTCCGTTCCGGCCAGCAGCACCGTGCCCCCGCCGGCCGCCCAGGCCAGGAAATCCCCCTGGCGCGCGGCGGAAAAATGCACCTTGCCGAAGCGCAGCGGGATCAACGCCGCCAGTGGGGCGGTGGTAGGGCCGATGCCGGCCGGATTCTGTTCCGTCGCCGCCACCGGCACGCCCAGCCTTTGCGCCGTGCGCACCAGTTTCAGGCAGTTTTCCACCACCGCATCGGCTCCGTCGATGGCAGCCAGCAGCCGGTCCTGCACATCGATGATGACCAGCCGGCTGTCGGTGGTCAGCAGCCATTGCGGGGGTGCTGTGTCGGTCATCACGCGGGCTCCTCTGGGCTGCCATGCCCTTCAATCTGTGCGGCGGATCACTTTCCGGCAAGGGGCCACGGCAGATAGTCCGGCCAGTTCACCACGACATGATGATGGAGGCGGCGATGGGCCGCTTGATCCTGGTTCTCTCGACCTTGTTCCTGCTCTCCGCCTGCGCCGGGCCCGACACCGTCAGCCCGCCTTTGCAAGTGGCGGACGAACATCCCCACTTTGCCAACTGCGCCAGCTATATCCAGGCTTCCATGCCGGGCACGGATGCCGAGACGGCCCGCGCCACTGCCCTGGAAAACTGCCTGGCGCGCAATAGTGGCGGCCGTCAGGTGGCGACCCGGCTTTGATCACTGGACGCCGGCCCCGGCTCTGCTGCATTCTCCCCCGGACTTCCCTTCCCGATAAGGTGGATCATGGGTGAAATGGCGATGCGTGCTGGCCGGCGGGCCGTCCTGGCCCTGGCCGGCGGCTTGGCGATGATGGGGGTGATGGGCATGAGCGTTCCGGCACAGGCGGCCAGCGCCTATGATTATGGTTTCACCGCCATCGAGGGTGGGCCGCTGAAGCTGGACAGCTATCGCGGCAAGGCCGTGCTGGTGGTCAATACCGCATCGATGTGCGGCTACACCCCGCAATACAAGGGCCTGCAGGCCCTGTGGGACAAGTACAAGGACAAGGGCCTTGTCGTCCTGGGCGTGCCGTCCAATGATTTCGGCGGGCAGGAGCCGGGCTCCGCCGCGGAGATCAAGGAATTCTGCAACGTCAATTTCGCCATCGACTTCCCCATGACCACGAAGGAACCGGTGAAGGGACCCGACGCCCATCCGCTGTACAAGTGGCTGGCCGAACAGAAGGGCGAGCCGAAATGGAACTTCCACAAATACCTCATCGGCACCGACGGCAAGCTGATCGAGGCTTACGGTTCCAAGGTGACACCGGATTCCCCCGAACTGGCGGCGGCCATCGAGAAGGCGCTGCCTAAGGGCTGATATCAAACCTGCGATGAGAATGGCGGCGCCCGGCGCCTGAGGGACCGCGCGTCAAACCAAGGGGTTGAGCTTGTAATTGGCTTACAGGCTGGGTAGGGTCGGCGAAAGCGCCAGCCGCACAGGCGGGCCGGCCCCATCCCCTTGAAAAGCTTGGGAAGAAATGAGCTACGGCCTTTACGATAACCACCGTCGCTACCGCCGTCGCGTTTGGGCCCGCGTGGGCAAGGCCGTCCTCTGGCTGACCCTGTTGGGCGGGGTCGCCGGCTTCTCCTATCTGGTGGGTGTGGAGCAGCTGAAATCCCGTGAAGGTTCGATCCAGGAAGAGCTGGCGAACATGATTGCGGCCAAGGACAAGGCCGAACGTCGCGCCCAGCAATTGCAGCAGATCGCCCAGACCCAGGAAATCCGGGCCAATGAGCTGGATATCCGCCTGCAGCGCGAAGTGCCCAGCGGTGAGTTGGCCAAGCTGAACGAGCTGGTGGCCCGCAAGCTGGCCGAAGGGGTGAACCCCGAACGCATGGCCTTCGTGATCGAGCAGACCAGCAATCCGCGTTCGTGCGGTCGGCCGGAAACCAAGCGCTTCGTCCTGCCCACCCCGATCTACAAGGGTTCCAACACCCAGGTGGCCTTCGCCGACGGCACCATCATCGTGACCGGCGAGGGCGTGCCCGCCCGCAACGAGGGCGGCAGCCCCGAAGCCTGGTACGACCCGACCAAGCCGGTGAAGGTCAGCTTCACCGACGCCGCCGGCAAGGTGGAAGAGGTCAATGGCGTCCTGCCGCTGACCCACAACCTGATCACCACCGACAAGGAAGTGCGCCTGACCGTGGGTGCCGGCGCCCGTTCCTTCGTGGAGGTCACGGGCGAGGTCTGCCGCTTCCCGTAAAGCCCGCTTGCTTATTCATGCCCTCCCCCTTGATGGGGGAGGGAGGTATCCGCCGCGAAGCGGTGGGAGGGAGAGGGTGGCCGCCGAACAGTGCCGTTGTTCCCTCTCCCTCCCTCTCCCGCAAGCGGGCGAGGGTAAATTTCCTCACAGCGCCTTGAACCGCACGGCTACGCCGCCGCCCGGTGCCATGTCCAGGTCCAGGCTGTCCTTGGACGTCACCACTCGCTTTTCGATCTTCAGCGCCGTCGGGCTGGTACGGTAATCCGCGCCGGCCCCGTCGGCATAGATCTGCGCCTCGAAACGCTTGCCGGCCGGCAGGAAGTCCAGCTTTTGGGTCAGCTTGCGGGCTTCCTCGTCGGTCACCGCACCCAGGAACCAGTCCTTGGCCCCCCGCTGCTGACGGGCGACGACGACGTAATCGCCGATCTCCGCCTGCAGGGTCTTGGAGACCTCCCAATCCGCCGCCACGTCGCGGATGAACTGGAACGCGTCCAGCCGCGCCTCGTAATTCTCCGGCAGGTCGGCGGCCATCTGCACGGGGCTGTACAGCACAACATAAAGCGCCAGTTGGGTGGCCAAGGTCGACTGTACCCGCGCCTCCAGCTTCACCTTGCCATGCACCAGGTCGAAGATGCCGGGCGTATAGTCCATCGGCCCTGCCAGCATCCGGGTGAAGGGCAGGATAGTCACATGCTCGGGCGGGTTGGTGGGCTTGCCCCAGGCGTTGAATTCCTGGCCGCGCGCGCCTTCCCGGCTGACCCAGTTGGGATATGTCCGGCGCAGGCCGGTATCCTTCACCGGTTCATGCGTATCGACGGCAATCTTGTTGCGGGCCGCGACCTCCACCGCATGCAGGTGATGGCGCACCAGATACTGGCCGGCGAACCATTGCTGGCCGCCCTGGTCGTCCAAAATGGTGCCGCTATGCTTCACATAGCCGCTTTTCACCGTGTTCACGCCGACCTTGGCATAGAGCTTCATGGCGTCTTCAAGCTGGGCCTCGTAATTGACCACGGCCCCGCCCGTCTCATGATGGCCGATCAGCCCGACGCCCTTCGACTTGCCATAGGCGGCCAGGGCCGGCAGGTCGAAGTCCGGATAGGGTTCGGTGAAGCTGAACTTGTCGCCATTGGCGATCCAGTCGCCGTCCCAGCCCTTGTTCCACCCTTCGACCAGCACGCCGGTGAAGCCGTACTTGGCGGCGAAATCCATGTACCGCTTCACGTTGGCATTGTTGGCACCATGGATGGGGCCGCTGCCCCAAGTGGATTTCTCCAGATGCATCTCCCACCAGATGCCGACATATTTGCCGGGCTTGAACCAGGAGACATCGCCCAGCTTGTTGGGCTCGTTCAGGTTCAGCTCAATCCGGCTGTCGGCCAGCGCCGCGGCACTGTCGCCGATCAGCACCGTGCGCCAGGGGGTGGCGAACGGCCCCGTCTTGCGGGCCAGCACCCCGTCGGGCCAGGGCATCAGCCTGGCCGTCAGCGTCCCCGCCCCATCACCCGCCAGCAGCATGGACGGGAAATCCACCAGGGCCGCTTCATGGATCGACAGGTGCAGCCCGTTGTCGCCCTTCAGGGTCAGCGGCGTTTCGGCGATGGTGATGCGGCGTGCGTCGGTCCTGGTATAGAGATACTCGTCCCGCTCCTCCCCCAATGCCGGGTACCACCAGGCCTTTTGCGGACCGACCGGCCGGAACTGCGTGCGCTCCGCCACCACCTCCACATCCTGGCCGGCGGGAATGGCGTTGTAGCCATAGCGGAAGCCGATCCCGTCATCGAACAGGCGGAAGGTGACATCCACCTTGCCGTTCAGCGCCGTATCACCCGCCAGCGTCACGGTCAGTTCGGTGTGGTTGTCGCGCACCGTCCGCTGCTCGCCCCAGGGCTGTTCCCAGCTGCTGTCGCTGGCCAACCGCTTGGCGCCTGTGATGGCGGTGTAGCGCACCGGTGCCTCGCCCTTGAAGCCCAGGCCCAGGGCGCCCGGCGCCAGAACGGGCGCGCCCTTGCGGCTGACCTCGTAAAAGGCCTGACCGTCCTTCACGAAGACGCACAGCTCGATCAGCTTGCCCGGCGACTGGGCGCATTCCCGGTCGGCGGCCAGCGCCGGATTGGCGGTGCTGAGTGCCACGAGCGAGGACAGGAGCGTCAGCGAACGGAAATTCATCGAACAAGCCTCTTTGCTGGATAGGACGGGTGGGAAAGACGGCGGCATCACCCGCCCCGCAGATAGGCGTCATGCACCGGCTGGCGCAGCACCTGGTTCTTCACGAAGCCCAGCATATGGCGCAGATGGGCTTTCAGATCGTCGGGTGGCAACAGGTCCACACCCGGCGGATGGCTGTCGGGCAGCAATCCATGGCCGGCAAGGAAGGCACGCCAGCTATCGGGGGCCAGATCGTCCTCCTCCCACGGCGCCAGTTCGCCGCGCGCCCGGAACAGGGCGACACGGTGGAACAGATCGTCCGACAAAGGCAGCGCCCGTGCCGCATCCCAGAAGGCGCCGGGATGGCGGGCAAGGTGATAATGCAGGGCCTGGAAATCCCGCAGATGGGTGAAATGGCCGGCCGTTACCCGGTTATATTCCGCCTGCGCCGCATTGAGGCGCATGGTGCGCGGGAAATGCGCCAGCAGATGCACCAATCCCTGCTGCACCGACAACAGGTCCAGGTCATGCAGCGGGTCAAGCCGCACGGCGGCCGACCCCAGCGCCACACAATTGCCGTCCCAGGCGCGGGCCCGCAGACCGGGGCTGCTGGACCGCACAATGGCATCCTGGGGCGCGAAACCGCAGAGCGACGGCAGGCGGCGCAGTACGTCGCCCTCCCCCGGCCCGGACTTCCACACGGCGGTGATAAAGGTGCCGGCCTGGGCCGGGCGCAGGGCCAGCCAGCCATCGGCGAACCCCCGCACCTCCGCATAGGTGGGAATGCTGGTCAGTCGCGGCCCGCGCGCCGTCAGCACCCGGTCGGCGGGGAAAGCCCAACTCGTCATGCCGTTGCCCGGCCCGCCGATCAGCAGCGCGTCGGGACCGGTGACATCCAGGAAGAAGTCACCCTCCACCCGTCGCCCATCCTCCAACGCCAGCGCATTGATCAGGCCGGTTTCCCCGTCGCGAACGGGGGACAGGCTGGCGGCCGACAGGATTGTCACCCCGGCCTGACGCGCCACATCCTTCAGCACCCCGGCATAGGCCAGGGCCGGCAGGTGGTAGCCGTAATCGCTGCGCCCGTACCGCTCACTCTCCGTATCCGGAATGAATAGCCTTCCCTGCCGCGCGGCGGCGGCCGTCAGGCTGAAATCCTCCAGCGGCACCGACAATCCGTGTCGGCGGGCGCGCAGCCAGTGGGGGAAGAAATCCTGACCGGCGATGGGTGAGCCGAAGGCGCCGAACGGATGCAGGAAGGGGGCGACCGCCCCGCCCGCATCGGCGAAGTTCCAGCCCAGCGTATAGGCCCCACCGACGGCGGACAGCAGGCGGCGCTCATCCAGCCGCAACTGTTTATGCAGCGCCTCCAGCGCCGGCAGGCTGGCATGCAGGTCGGCCGAAGTCGCCTTGGACGGCAGTTCCACGGCGGTGACCGTCAGGCTGGACGGGGCCAGCGCACGGGCCAGGGTGGAGGCGGCCAGCCATAGCGGCGCATCACGGCCGACGATGACCAGATGGTTGATGGGCTGGCTCATGCGGCCTCCCCCTGTCCGGCGGCGTCGCGTGCCGCGCAATGTCTCTTGATAAAGTCACCGTGGCTGGGCACGCCGACGACACCATCGCGGATGCGGGTGCGCAGGTCCGACAGGCGCTTTTCCAGCTCCGCCAGTGGCAGCCTGTCGGCCAGCCGCGCATAATCACCGGGCATCACGCCCTGCCCCTCGAACACCGACAGCCAGCTGTCGCGGGAGAACAGGCCCAGCTTGTATCCCGGCGCCACCGCCCCCTCGCGGAACAGCTCCAGCTTGTGCATCAGGCTGTCGGGCAGGGGCATGGTGCGCACATGGTCCCACAGCGGCTCCCCATGCCGGCTGTTGGCCATGTAATGCAGGACCAGGAAGTCGCGTACCCGGTCGTAATGGATCGCGAACAGCCGGTTGAACTCCGCCGGCAGGCGCGGATCGATGCCGCCGGCCCGGGGCATCAGTTCCACCAGATCGAACAGGGCCGCCTGGATCAGGAAGATGGACGTGCTTTCCAACGGTTCCAGGAAGCCGCTGGCCAGACCCACGGCCAGGCAATTGCCCGCCCACGCCCGTGCCCACCGGCCGGCGGCAAAGCGCAGCAGGCGTGGTTCCATCTGCGCCGGCCCGTCCAGGGCTGCCATCAGCGTGTCATGCGCCTCCTCCTCCCCGCACCAGCGGCTGGAGAAGACGTAGCCATTGCCGATCCGGTGCTGAAGCGGGATGCGCCAGGTCCAGCCGGCCTTGGCCGCAGTGGCGCGGGTGAAGGGGGTCAGCGGCTCCACCCGGTCCGACGGCACAGCCAGCGCCCGGTCGCACGGCAGCCACTCGCTCCAGTCACACCAAGGCACTTGGCACGCGCCCCCCACCAGCAGGGAACGGAAACCGCTGCAATCCACGAAGAAATCGCCCTCGACGCTCTCGCCCGACTTCAAGGTCAGGCTCCGGACATGGCCCGTCTCCGCATCGCGATGCACATCGGTGATCCGCCCTTCGATCCGCTTTGCGCCGCGCCGTGTGGCCCAGCCACGCAGAAAGCCGGCATAAAGCCCGGCATCGAAATGATAGGCGTAGGAATAGGTGGAGCGGATGGAGGCCGTGTCCGCGTCCGGCAGCTCGAACGCGTTCGCCCGGCACAGTTCGATGGCGTAGCAATAATCCTGCAAGGACCCGGCATCGATACCGGCCAGCCGGGCACGGGCCCAGTGATGCTGAAAATCCACGCCGGCCCAGGGTTCGCCAAAGGCACCGAACGGGTGGATATAGCGGTCGGTGGGATTGTTCCAGCCGACAAATTCGATACCCAGCTTGATGGTGGCGCCGGTGGCGCGCATGAACTCCGCCTCGTCGATGCCCAGGCGGTCGTTGAACTGCTTGATATGGGGCAGCGTCGCCTCGCCCACGCCCACTGTCCCGATCTCGTCGCTTTCGATCAGGGTCAGGTCGTACTGGTCGGATGGCAGCAGCCGCGACAGGCCGGACGCCATCATCCATCCCGCCGTGCCACCACCGACGACCACAATCCGCAGACGCTGTGCCATCTCTGCCTCACCCCGTGAAAGCCGCCGCAGGTCAGGGCGCATTCTATGAAAAAAGGGGGCGCCGCCGGAGGGAGTTTTGGCGGCGCCCCTTGGGGAGGATCAGAATTTCACGCGGGCACCGACCTGGACGCGGCGGTCGGCCTTGCCCCAGTTGGCATCCTTGTAGACAGCCTTTGCCCCCGGCGTGGCGGCACTGTCACCAAAGATCTGCTGCTGATAGACCGTCTTGGTATCCAGCAGGTTCGACCCTTCGATGGCCACTTCCAGGTTCTCGCTGATGGAGTAGCGGATGGAGCCATCAAGGAACCCGGCCGCCTTCTGGAACACCGGCAGGCCGATGCAGCAATCCAGATTGTTGGTCAGGAAGCGCGAGCGCCAGTTATAGGCAAGGCGCAGACCGATCGGCCCCTGCTCATACAGGCCGACAATGTTGTAGGTGTGCTTGGAGATGCCGGCCAGCTTGTGACTGTCGATCACCGCACCACGCCCACCCGACACGTCCAGACCGGCACCGAAGCCGCCGGTACCGCCGGCATCGAGCGCGCCCTGGGTCACCAGGTTGGAATTGTTGATCCCAGACTGGTCCACGTACGTGTAGTTGACCTGCATGCCCAGCCCGCTCCACAGGCCCGGCAGGAAGTCGAAGAAGGTCTGGTAGCCGGTTTCGAACCCGTACAGCTCGCCCCCGCCCTTCTGGTTGCGCGGACCACGCATGATCACGGTCTGGGTGGAGGTGCCATTGGTGAATTCGCGGACGAACTCGCCGTAGGAGATGGAATTGCGCAGCTTCTTGTAGAAGCCGCCGAAGGAGAACAGGCCGCTCTTGCCCAGGTAATATTCGTACGCCAGATCGAACTGGTCGGCCTTCAGCGGCCGCAGGCCCGCATAGCCGGATTCCGCCCGGAAGACGAAATTGTAGCCTGTGACCTGACCCGCCGCGTTCTTGATCAGGTAGGGAGAACTGGCGGTGGTGTCGATGACCGGCGTCTGGATGGAGACGAAGTTGCGCAGCAGGCCGAAATCCGGACGCGCCATGGCACGCGACGCCGCGAAGCGGATGAACTGGTCGTCATCCAGCCCGAAGCGCACATTGAAGCTGGGCAGGACGTTGGTGTAGTCGGTCTTGAAATTGTTGGCAGTGCCGGCGCCGTTTGCAAATGCCAGGATGGCCGGCGTCAGGGAACAGGCGGGGTTCACCACCGCACCCGGCGGCAGGGTGGCGCCGCACGGCGTCTGCTGCAACTGCACCAGGGCGGTATTGGTGGGGAAGCCGACGCTGCCCTCGCTGTCGATCTTGGTCTGCACCAGGCGGGCACCGATATTGCCGTCCACGGTGATGCCGTTCAGGATCGTCATGTCACCGCCGCCAAAGCGCAGCATGGCATAGCCGGCATTGGTTTTTTCCTGCACATGCATGACTTCCGACGGCAGGAAGCAGCTGCCCGAGGGCAGGCCGGCGCGATCGCAGATCGGTGCCCAGCTCATCGGCGAATTGGTGTTGGGGCCGGACAGCGACTTCACCAGCCGGTCACGATCCTTCAGCACGTCACGGCTGAGATAGACCAGCTCGCCATTGGGATAGACGTCGCCATTGTAGAAATCGTCGCCCAGATCGACCGTGTCCCAGATGCCCGCACCATAGCCCTTGAAGGGCTGGCCATTGCCGCAGCCGGCGGGATAGGCCCCACCCGTGCTGTCGGCATTGAAACCGGGGCCGTTGCAGTTCCAGCTGGCGGCAACGGGCGACCAGTTGAAGGTGGAATAGCGCACGGTCTGCTTGCGATCGGCATGGCGCACGCCGACCTTCAGCGAATGCAGCCAGCCATCGGCTTCGTCCAGGTCATAAGTGGCGTCGCCGCGGAACGCCGTCTCCTTGGCGTCATTGTCCTCCAGATGCGCCTGGATGAACGGGATCCAGTAATTATGCGGGTTGGACAGGCCGCCCTGGGCATAGTTCACGTTGGAACCTGGGCTCATCACCACCTGCGGCACCCCGTCCTTGCCGACGGAATATTGCATGTTGGCCATGGAGCCAGTGGCCACCAGGATATCGTCATTGGTGGTCGACGCCGTGATGCGCTGTACGTCGAAGGTGGTGTGCAGCCGGTCGGTAACGTCCCACTTCACATTGAAGGAAAGATCCTTGGTCCCTTCCTTGTGATCGAAATTGCGTGCCTCGTTCTGGAAATAGAGGCCGTCCTGCAACGTGGTGCAATTGGCACCCGCACCGCAGAAATTCACAAACGGCTGGCCGGGAACGGCGGAGCCGGTATTGATCGCATCCTGCAGACTGTCCCACGATCCGCGCCAGGACCCATGTCCCTGGGTCAGCAGGCCGCTTTCCAGCATGCCGTCGGCACCGAACTTCAGGGCAGGCGACCCGGTGGCCGGGCCGATGATGCTGGTGCTGCGCGGCCGGAAGGCGGACGAGCCATAGGCGCCGCCATCCAGGATCACGTGGCTGGCATTTTCCAGCCAGGCATTGTGATATTTGGACTGCATATACTGCACGGTAGCCTGGAAGCTGCCATCCGGGCTTTCATACTGGCCGGCGGCAGAGATGCCGCGACGCGTGCGGTCGTAATCGACCAGCGAATAGCGCACGCCGTCGGGCATATAGGCCCAGCCCGTGCCGCCGAACGGGTTGGCCGTGCAGGCGACGGTGCCATCGGCCGACACGTTGGCATTGCCGGCGGCATTGGTGGCACCGGCCGAGCAATAGGTGTTGATCTTGTCCATGATGACGCTTTCGGTCCGCGTCACCACATCGGAATGGGCGTAATTGCCCAGCAGGCCGAACTTGCCGGCATCCGTCTCCCAGACATTGCTGATCAGGCCGGAATATTCGCCCGTCCATTTCTTGGACTTGTCGCCGTAGGAGCCCTTGATATTGCCGGCGATGGCCAGCCCGTCACTGTCGAACGGCAGCCGGGTGCGCAGATTGACCGTGCCGGCGATGCCGCCTTCGATCATGTCCGCCGTCTGGTTCTTGTAGCTGTCGACGCCGGCCATCAGTTCGGGCGAGACGTCGTTGAAATTCAGCCCGCGATAGCTGTCGGCGGAGAAGCTGTCGCGGCCGTTGAATTCGGTGCGGACCTGCGGCAGGCCGCGGATCAGGACGCTGGTCGCCTCACCCGAGGGATGCGTGCTGTCATCGGCCGATTGCAGGCGCGACACGGTGATGCCGGGCACGCGCTGCAACGCTTCCGATACCGACTTGTCGGGGAAGGCGCCGATATCGGTGGCGGTGATGCTGTCCACCACCGTGCCGGCATTGCGCTTGATGTCCAGCGCACTTTCCAGTGCGGCACGCACACCGACAACGACAATTTCCTCCAGCACCGGTGCGGCTTCGACCTTGGCATCGTCGGCGGGCGCCGTCTGGGCCTGGGCGCCGCTGGCGCCGGCAAAGGCCAAGGCGAGCAGCGAGACGCCCCCGCGCAGCCACAGACCGCGGCCGCGGTTGATCTGGTGATCCTTCACTTCCTGTTTCCTCCCCTGTTCAGGCTTTTAGCACCCGATCCCGACGGACCCGGCAGACCCTGAGATGACGATCCCCACCATCCCACGTCAGGATAGCCCGTCGTCTTGTTTGCGTAATTTTGCGCAAACTTGCGCTGGGTGCAAGGGTAAATTTTGGCGGACATGTGGATTTTGATTATCTATTTGTTTTAAAATGATAAAAACTCTCCGCCCTCCTGAGATTTGATGCAATTAGCTGCTCGATTCCTGTTCTTGAATCCCCGCATTACGGCATCAATTAATGCAAAATTTGCGTAAGCACGTGCAGCAATTCCAGGAAATGACCGTAGGTCAGGTCGAGCCGCAGGCGAGCCCTGACAGGGAAAGCTTGAAAGCAACTGTCAGGGCTCCGGCTTACGCCCTCGACCTGACCTACGGCTTTTCGCTGCGGGGGATGGCCAGGGTGCAAACCGCCGCCAGCACCAGCGACAGGGCCGCCAGGCTCAACGCATGGATGGCCTGGCCGCCGAACGCCCGGCCGACCAGCGGCCCCAGGATGGTGGCGGCCACCAGCTGCGGCAGCACCAGGAAGATGTTGTGGATGCCCATATAGACCCCGGCCTTCTGTGGCGGGATGGCGCTGGACAGCATGGCATAGGGGATGGACAGGATGGCGGCCCAGGCGATGCCGATCGCCACCGCCGGCAGCCACAGCAGCATGGGATCGTCGATCACCCGGAACCCCGCCAGCCCCAGCGCCCCCAGCAGCAGGCAAACCGCATGGCACGCCCGCCGCCCCACCCGCTCGGCAAAAGCCGGCAGAGCCAAGGCCGCCAGGGCGGCCACGCCATTATACCCGGCGAACAGCACCCCCACCCAGTCGGCGCCCGCATTATAGGCGGCGGACGCCGCGTCGCTGGTGCCGTAATGGCGGGCGGCCACGGCCGGCACCGTATAGATCCACATGGCGAACAGCCCGAACCAGGTGAAGAACTGCACCAGGGCCAGCCGCTTCAGCATCGCCGGCATATGCAGGATATCCTCCACGATCTCCAGCATGCCCAGCGACACCGCACCTCGGCGGCGCGCCCAGGCCACGGCGATCTGGGCCAGACCGAAAGCGACCGCCAGCCCGGCGATGAAATGGATTTCCCGCTCCTGCCCCGTGGACAGGGCGAAGGCGAACAGCGCAAAGCCCCCCACCATCCACAGCGCCCCACCGCGCAAACCACGTTCGCCGCTGGACATGTCGTCCCCGGTCACCTTCGCCAAAGGCCGTGCACAGGGCCTTTCGGGCGTGGTGACCACCGTCCAGACCACGGCTACCAGCAGGCACAGCGCACCCACATAAAACGCCGCGCGCACCGATGGCGGCAGCGCCTCCCCATCGCCGCGCGCACTCATCCCGAACCAGCGGGCCATGACCCAGGGCAGGACCGACGCGAATACAGCACCTGCCCCGATGAAAAACACCTGGGTGGCGAATCCACGCGTGCGCTGTTCATCGGGCAGCGTGTCGGCCACCAGGGCGCGGAACGGCTCCATGGCGATGTTGATCGCCGCCGTGAGCAGCCAGAGTGTCATCGAACAAGCCCAGAGCGTGGATGCGTTGGGCATGGCGCACAGGGCCAGCGCCGACAGCACGGCACCGGCCAGCAGATAGGGCCGCCGCCGCCCCAGCGGCGTCCATGTCCGGTCCGACAGGTAACCGACGATGGGCTGCACCAGCAGGCCGGTGATCGGCGCCGCGATCCACAGGATCGGCAGATCGGCGATATCGACACCCAGCGCCTGGAAGATGCGGCTGGTGTTGACATTATGCAGGCCCCAGACGATCTGCACCCCGAACAGGCCGCAGCACATGTTCCAGATCTGGCGGGAGGACAGCAGCGGCCGGGCCACGGCCGGGCCGCCACCGGGGGCGGCCCCGGCGTTCTCGTCACTCGCTTGCAATTTGCCCCCTCCCATGCGCTATGCTGCCGCGCTTTCCTTTTCCGGCAGCTTTGACCCTGATGGCCGTATCCGGCAACTCCAAAACCACACTTGAAGATCTGGCGAAGCTGGCCGGCGTTTCCGTCGCGACCGTGTCGCGCGCGCTGAACGACCATCCGACCATCAGCACGCGGACCAAGCAGCGCATCTGGGCGCTGGCGCGCGAGCATGACTACCCATTCCGCCATTACATGCCGGCCAGCCCCATTGGGGCGGAGGGCACGATCGCCATCGTCACCCCCTTCGTGCATGGCAAGCCGCTGCCTTTGTCCCACCCGTTCTTCCTGGAACTGCTGGCCAATATCGGGGAGGCGGCGCGGGCACGCGACTGCGACTTCACCGTCAGCCATGTGGCACCGGCCAGTTTTGACGATCTGGTGGCCACCGTGACCACCAGCCGGGCCAGCGGCGTCATCTTCCTGGGCCAGGGCACCCTGCATGAGGCGTTCAACCGCTTGGCCGGCACCAATGCCCGCTTCGCCGTCTGGGGCGCACAGCTGCCCGGTCAGGAATATTGCACCATCGGGTCGGACAATCTGCAGGGCGGGCGCCGCGCCACGCTGCATCTGGCCCGGCTGGGCCGCAAGCGCATCATGTTCCTGGGCGGCAACGACCCGGAGGCCCAGCATCGCCGCAAGGGCTATTGGGAAGCTTTGGCCGAAAGCGGGCTGGAGGTCGATCCCAAGCTGGATATCGCCGCGGAGTTCGAGCTGGAGTCTGCCGAGGCCGCCGTGGGCCGCCTGCTGCGCCGGGGCGTGCAGTTCGACGGCGTTGTGGCCGCATCCGACCTGATCGCGCTGGGCGCCATGCGGGCGCTGCGCCGCAACGGCCTGTCGGTACCGCGCGACGTTTCCGTCGTGGGATATGACGACATGCTGCTGGCCCGGCTCAGCACCCCGGCCCTGACCACCATCCGCCAGGACACGGGCGAAGCGGGGCGCAAACTGGTCTCCCAGATCCTGGACCCGCTGACCGACCACCGCGCCGAACTGCTGCCCACGGAACTGATCGTGCGCGAGAGTTGTGGCGCCTGAGCGCGCAAATGCCATGCTGCACTGCCCCTAAAATGGGCGAGCGAGCCCCATACGCCAAGGAAAACAGCGCTTCGCACCTGCGGCATGGGAATTGCTGATGGTTAACGCGGTGTGAGGCCAACGGCGGTCTCCCCTTCATAGGATCGGTTCCCCGATCCACCAGACAATGGCGTCTGAACGCCCGGGATGATCCCCGGGACGTTTAGGCGCCTTTTTTATTTGGAGCCTCAGATGACGACGCGGAAAAACGCGCGCAGCCTGTCCCTGCTGATCCTTGCCCCCGTCCTGTCATTGACCGCCTTGCCCGCGATGGCGTCCGACGCCGCCGCCCTGGTCAAGGATGGCAAGTTGCTTGTCGATTTCCGCTATCGCCTGGAAAATGTCGATCAGGCGGGCCTGCCGGAGGATGCCACCGCCCATACGGTGCGGGTCCGTTCCGGCTTCCAGACCGGCAAGATCAACGGTTTCTCCCTGCTGGCCGAAGCCGAAGCCGTCGCCCATATGAACCAGGCCTTCAATGACAGCCTGAACGGCAAGACCCGCCGGCCGGTGGTCGCCGATCCCGACGGCATGGAACTGAACCGCCTGCAGGTCGACTATACCGGCTTCACCAAGACCACGGTCACCGTGGGCCGCCAGCGCCTGAACCTGGACAACCAGCGCTTCATCGGCGCCGTCGGCTTCCGCCAGAACGAGCAGACGCTGGATGCGGTGAAGATCAACAGCCAGGCCATCGACAAGCTGGACCTCACCTACGCCTATGTCGCCCAGGTCAACCGCGTCTTCGGGCACAAGAGCCCCCAGGGCGAGTTCGAGGGTGACAGCCACCTGTTCAATGCCGGCCTGACCCTGGCGCCCTATGCCAAGGTCACCGGCTATGCCTATCTGCTGGACCTGGAGGAACAGCCGCTTCTGTCCACCGCCACCTATGGCGGGCGCGTGGCGGGCAAATATGCCCTGGACAAGGTCACCCTGACCTATGCCGCCGACTATGCCCGCCAGAGCGACTATGAGAACAACCCGCGCGATATCTCGCTGGATTATGTCGGGCTGGAACTCACCGCCACCTATGCCGGCCTGTCGGTCGGCGGCGGTTATGAAAGCCTGGAAGGCGACGGGGTGCGCGGCTTCGCGACACCGCTGGCCACGTTGCACAAGTTCCAGGGCTATGCCGACGTCTTCCTGACGACGCCCGCCAATGGCATCGACGATGCCTATGGTCGTATCGGTTATGAAACGAAGCTGGACTGGGGCCGTATCACCGGCTTTTCCGCTGCTCTCTGGTACCATGATTTCGAAGCCGAAAAGATCAACCGATCCTATGGCAGCGAGGTCAATGCGGAAGCATCGGTGAAGCTGGGCCCGAAGGTCACCATCAGCACCAAATACGCCGATTATGATGGCGACGGCACCTTCGCCGATCGCCGGAAATTCTGGCTGTCACTGGAATACACCTACTGATCCCACCGTGGCCGCCCATCCAAGTGGCTGGGCGGCCGCCTTGTCCGCTTCCTTGCGGAGGAGCATCCGCCATGCCCGACTTTCCCCGCCTTGCCGCCCTGCGCTTCCTGATCTCCGCCCGTGCCCAAAGGTTGAACAGGCTGAAACGGCTGGCCCGGCTCTGTTCGCTGGTTACCGGCATCGGCGGGCTGGTGCATGCGCTGCAACGTGAACGCGGCACCACCAACCTGCATCTGGGTGCCCACGATGACAGCTCCCTGCCCGATCTGAATGCCCGCCGGACAGAAACCGACCAGGCGATGGAGCGGGTGCGGGCGGAACTGGCCGGGATCGATCCGCTGGGCTGGGAAGGGTCGCTGACCGGCTGCCTGCGTTTCGCCCGGCGTGCGCTGCTGGACCTGCCCGACCTGCGGGCGCGGATCACGGCAAGGCAAGTCGATCTGCGCACCGCCACACTCTCATATTCCGCCCTGGTGGAAGCGCTGCTGGCCGTGGTCACCGCCGTGGCCGGGATCAGCACCGACAACCCCCTGTCGCGTGCCCTGACCGCCCTGCTGAATTTCATGCGCGCCAAGGAATTCGCCGGCCAGGAACGCGCCGTGGGGGCCGCCGCCCTGACAGCAGGCCAGTTCGACGCCACCCGGTTCCGCCGCATGGCACAGCTGGAAGGGGCGCAGAAGCAGGCGCTGGGCCTGTTCACCGACCATGCCGATGCCGGCCAGCGCCGGTTCCTGGCCGCCACGCTGCGGGGCCCGGATTGTGGTCAGGTGGAGGCGTTGCGCACCCTGTTGCGCGATACCGGCCCCAACCGGCCCGTCACCGCCATCAGTGCCGGCCAATGGTTCGCCGCCGCCACCGGCCGCATCAACCGGCTGAAACAGGTGGAGGACCGGTTGATCACCGATCTGGAAAGCCTGTGCACCGACCGGATTGCGGAGCTGGCGGAGGAACTGACGGCCCCCATCGCCGGGGCGCCCCTGCATCTGCGCCTGTTCGCCTGGGCCCTGGGCGGGCGGCTGCGCCGGGCCGGCGACTGGTCGGAACGGGTGGCCGATGGCATGTCCACCCTGGATCGCAGCCATTTGCCACCCTGGCTGGCCAGTGCCCTGGACAGCGTGACCGGTGATATCGACCCCGACCTGTCGCCCGCCGCCCAGCAGCAGCGCGAGCGCCAATGGGCCGAAGCCAACCGCGAGGCGCTGGAAGCGGTGATCGACCGGTTCAGCCAGCAGCATGAACAGGCTTTGTCGATCATGGCCAACCATGCCGGCGGTATCCAGGGTGATGCCCGCAGCATGGCCGATCTGGCCGGCCGCAATGCCCGCCATTCCCTGACCATGGCCAGCGCCAGTTCCCAGACGCGCGGCGGGGTGGAGGCGGTGGCGGAAGCCGCCGGATCGCTGTCGCTGTCCATCCGCGACATCAATGCCCAGGCCGGCCAGGCCCTCTCCGTATCGGCGGAAGCGGTGGCGGAGGCGCGGGAAACCCACCGCGCCGTGGAGGGGCTGACCGATGCCGCCCGCAATATCGGCCGCATCGTGGAGATCATCGGCGAAATCTCCGGCCAGACCAACCTGCTGGCGCTGAACGCCACGATCGAGGCGGCGCGGGCAGGCGAAGCCGGCAAGGGCTTCGCCGTGGTGGCGGGAGAGGTGAAAAGCCTGGCCAGCCAGACCGGCCGCGCCACGGATGAGATCGCCGGCCGGATCGAGGAGATGCAAACCGCCACCGGTGCCGCCGTCACCGCCATCGGCGCCACCGCTGCCAAGATCGAAGCCATCGCCGGCCTGATCGCCGGGATCGAAGCCGCCCTTTTGCGCCAGCGCCAGGATACCGAACGGATCGAGGAGAATATGCGCAGCGTCGCCGAAAGTGCCGCCGATATCGACAGTGTGGTGGAGGATGTGGCCCAGGGGGCCGACCATATCGGCCGCATGACCGGCAACGCCCTGTCGGCCACGGGGGAGTTGTCGCGGCTGGTGGACAGTCTGCGCGACGGGCTGGAAGGGTTCGTCACCCGCGTGCGGGCGGCCTGATCCCCCTGTCGGGCTTTCCCCGTACCCCTTGAAAGGCGGCCGGTGCGACCCGGCCGCCCTTTTCATATCCGGTATATTGCAGCGCAAAAGGATAGGTTTGGCACCGGGACCCCCTAAGGCGCCCCAAGAATGCCGCCCGTGGCGCCTAAAAAATCATCAATACCCCGCACTGCACAAATCCGCGCCATCGCCGCCCGCATCTTGGGCGGATTTTGCGCCATTGCCTTGGGCAGATAGCGGGGCCAGCCGCGCCCCATGATGGTTAACCATCTGATAATCCATACAATCCACATTGCCCCGCCGACCTTTCGGCATTTGGCACGCATTTCGCTAATCAGGGACTACACACGCGGTGCGGGGCGATGCTGCTCCTTTCCCGGGCTGGCAGCAGCCAGGGCCGCGTGTGCCGAAATCGCGGCTCCCATGGCGGGACCGCCTGGAGCAAAGGCGCTCCGATGGTAAGCATGGCCGCATTTCGCGGGCCCTGCCTGCTGTCGGAGCGCCTTTTTGTTTTTCACCCCCGGCCGCGGCCGGAAAAGGAGCCCGACGATCATGAGCCAGACCGACACAACCCCCGCCGGCCTGACCCGCCGTTCGCTGCTGACCACCACCGCCCGGGCCGCCGGTGCCGCCGCCTTGCTGACGGCCGCACGCGCCGCCTTGCCGGGCGGTGGTGCCTGGGCCGCATCCGGGCCGGAGGTGACGGGCGCCACGCTGGGCTTCATCGCGCTGACCGACAGCGCACCGCTGATCGTGGCCAAGGTGAAGGGCCTGTTCGACAAATACGGCATGCCCGACGTGAACGTGGTGAAGCAGGCCAGTTGGGGCACCACCCGCGACAATCTGGAACTGGGCGGCGGTGCCGGCGGCATCGACGGCGCCCATATCCTGACGCCCATGCCGTACCTGATGTCCACCGGCAAGATCACCAAGAACAACGTGCCGCTGCCCATGGCAATCCTGGCCCGACTGAACACCAACGGGCAGGCCATCTCCGTGGCCGCGCGCTACAAGGAACTGGGCATCACCACCAAGGCCAAGGGCCTGAAGGAGGCCTTCGCCAAGGCCAAGGCCGAGGGCAAGGAGATGAAGTGCGCCGTCACCTTCCCCGGCGGCACGCATGATCTGTGGATGCGCTATTGGCTGGCGTCCAACGGCATCGACCCGGACAAGGATGTCTCCACCATCGTCGTGCCGCCGCCGCAGATGGTGGCCAATATGAAGGTCGACACGATGGAGGCCTTCTGCGTGGGCGAACCCTGGAACGCCCAGCTGGTCAACCAGGGCATCGGCTTCACCGCCCTGACCACCGGCGAACTGTGGCACGACCATCCGGAAAAGAGCTTCGCCATGCGCGCCGATTGGGTGGAAAAGAGCCCCAACGCCGCCAAGGCCTTGCTGGCGGCGGTGATCGAAGCCCAGATCTGGTGCGACAAGCCGGAGAACAAGGCCGAGATGTGCCAGATCGTCTCTGGCCGCGAATGGTTCAAGGTGCCGGTGGACGACATCTTGGGCCGCGCCCAGGGCACCATCGATTATGGCGACGGGCGCTTGGTCAAGGACAGCCCGGAGATCATGAAATACTGGCGCGATCATGCCTCCTACCCCTACCAGAGCCATGACCTCTGGTTCCTGACGGAGGATCAGCGCTGGGGTTATCTGCCCGCCGACCTGGATACCAAGGCCCTGATCGCCAAGGTCAACCGCCAGGATCTGTGGCGCGATGCCGCCAAGGCGGCCGGCGCCACCGACATTCCTACCGGCACCTCGCGCGGCATCGAGAAATTCTTCGACGGCCGCGCCTTCGATCCCGCCAACCCGGCGGCCTATCTCGCTTCGCACGACATCAAGCGTATCGCCTGAGTTTTGGGGAGGAACAAACACATGTCGACGATCAGCGAAGATAGCGCCGTCGGGCGGGTGCAGGGTGGCGGCGGGCTCACCGCCCTTGCCGCCACCCTGCAACGTCTGCCCGTCCAGGCCTGGACGAAATTCCGTGAAAGCGTGCCGTTGCTGGTGGCACTTGTCGTGCTGCTGGGCATCTGGGAACTGGCCTGCCGTGGGGCGGGCGCGTCACTGCCGCCGCCGTCGCGGGTAGTGAGCGATACCTGGGAACTGATCATCGATCCGTTCTTCGACAATGGCGGCGTCGATAAGGGCCTGTTCTGGCACCTTTCCGCCAGCCTGAAGCGGGTAGCCATCGGCTTTGCCCTGTCATCGGTCACCGGCATCGCGCTGGGCGTGCTGATCGGGCAATCCAGCCTGGCCTATCGCGGGCTGGACCCGATCTTCCAGGTGCTGCGCACCGTACCGCCGCTGGCCTGGCTGCCCATTTCGCTGGCGGCCTTCCGCCATGCTGATCCCAGCGCCATCTTCGTGATCTTCATCACGTCGATCTGGCCCATCATCCTGAACACCGCCGTGGGCGTGCGCCAGATCCCGCAGGATTACCGCAATGTCGCCCGCGTCCTGCGCCTGTCGCCGCTGGAATTCTTCTTCCGCATCATGATGCCGGCCTGCGTGCCCTTCATCTTCACCGGTCTGAAGATCGGCATCGGCCTGTCCTGGCTGGCCATCGTGGCGGCGGAGATGCTGATCGGCGGGGTGGGCATCGGCTTCTTCATCTGGGACGCCTGGAACAGCTCTCTGATGAGCGAGATCATCCTGGCTTTGGTCTATGTCGGCCTGGTCGGCTTCATCCTGGACCGCATCATCACGCTGATCGGCAACCGTGTCGCCGGCCGCAAGGTCGGCTGAGCAGAGGATACAGTCATGACCGCTCCCTATCTCTCGCTGGAAAATGTCGGCATGGATTTCACGGTCGGTGGACGTGTCTTCCATGCCGTGACAGAGGTCAACCTGGCCATCGAACGCGGCCAGTACGTCTCCATCATCGGCCATTCCGGCTGCGGCAAATCCACCCTGTTGAACATCGTCGCCGGCCTGACCCGCTGCACGGCCGGCGGCGTCATCCTGGATGGCCATGAGGTCAACAGCCCCGGCCCCGACCGGGCCGTGGTCTTCCAGAACCATTCCCTGCTGCCCTGGCTGACCGCGTATCAGAATGTGCGGCTGGCCGTGGACAAGGTGTTCGGTGCCACCAAGAGTGCCGACCAGCGCCATGACTGGACCCTGCACAATCTGCGGCTGGTCCATATGGACCATGCAGTGGACAAGCGCCCGGACGAGTTGTCGGGCGGCATGAAGCAGCGCGTGGGCATCGCCCGGGCGCTGGCCATGGAGCCCAAGGTGCTGCTGATGGACGAACCGTTCGGCGCCCTGGACGCCCTGACCCGCGCGCACCTTCAGGACACGGTGATGGAGATCCAGACCCGTCTGAACAGCACAATCATCATGATCACCCATGACGTGGATGAGGCGGTGCTGTTGTCCGACCGGATCGTGATGATGACCAACGGTCCGTCCGCCACTATTGGCGAGGTGTTGACGGTCGATCTGCCCCGTCCCCGGCGGCGGTTGGACCTGTCGGACGATGCGCGGTATGTCGGCTACCGGGCGTCGGTGCTGCGTTTCCTGTATGAACGGCATGCGAAGCCTGAGGCGGCTTGAAGCGCAGATAGAAAGAAGGGGATGGAACTGTCAGGCCCCATCCCCTGTTCATCGTGAACCGGACTGTTTACTCAGGCGGCGCGAACGGTGGCGATGAAACTCTCCACCTCACGCCGCAAGACCTCTGCCTCCTTGGACAAGCCGTTGGCCGAGCCCAGAACCTGGGTGGCGGCGGCACCGGCCTCCGAAGCAGCTTGGCTCACGCCCGTGATATTGGAGTTCACCTCCTGCGTACCATGGGCCGCCTGCTGGACGTTGGAGGATATTTCACGCGTGGCCGCACCCTGCTGCTCAATCGCCGCCGCAATGTTGCCGGCGATCTCATTCAGGCGGGCGATGGTCTTCTCAACACCCTCGACGGCGGTCTTGGCTCCACCTGTCGCCGCTTGGATTTCGCTGACCTTCAACTGGATATCCTCGGTGGCCCTTGCCGTTTGGGTAGCCAGCGCCTTTACCTCCGATGCAACCACGGCAAATCCCTTGCCGGCGTCGCCGGCCCGTGCCGCCTCGATCGTCGCATTCAGGGCCAGCAGGTTGGTCTGCCCCGCGATCTCGTTGATGAGCTTGATGATATCATCGATCTGCTGCGCCGCCGTGACCAGGATGGTCATCGTATCGGAGGTACGCCTGGTCTCCATCACGGCTTGACTGGCGATCTGGGTGGAACTGGAAACCTGCCGTCCGATCTCCTGGATGGAAGACGCCAGTTCTTCCGTCGCGCTGGCGACCGTCTGGACATTGGCGGATGCCTGCTCAGAGGCTGAGGCCACGACCATCGCCTGCCGGCTTGTCTCTTCCGCCGTGCCCGACATCGCCGATGCGGTCGCCTGCATTTCGGTGGCCGCCGACGCCACGGTCTCGACAACGCCCTTCACCCGCGCCTCGAAGGCATCCGCAAGCTTCAGCATCGCCGCGCGACGGTCCGCGTCGGCCTTGGCCTTCAATGCCACCTGTTCGGCCTGAAGGCGTTCCATTTCAATGGCATTCTCCTTGAACACCTGGACTGCCGCCGCGATCTTGCCAAGTTCGTCGCTACGCTGGCGGAACGGCACCTCCACCGTCTTATCGTTGGCGGCCAGCTTGCGCATCACATCCGTGATACCGACGATCGGCGTGCTGACGCCGCGGACCACCGCCAGGCCAAGCAAGGACGAAAGCACGACCGCCACAGCCATACCGACCCATGTTGCCAGTCGGGAAGCGTCCAGCGCCTGCTGCTGCTCGGCCGATCTGGCCACCAGCAGGTCGCTTTCAACATCGCGTATCTCCGCCGCGATACGGCGCAGCCTGTCGAAGGCGGACTTGCCGGCACCATTAGCCTCCATGTCACGCGCCGCCTGCATGGTGGCCGTATTGGCCATCAAAGCGATCTCACGTTCGGCGACATCCTTCTGCCATTGATCGATGGCCACCTTCAGATCGTCCAGACGCCGCTGCTGAGCGGGATTATCCGCCGTCAGTTGCTTGGCTGTTGCCCAACTTTCGGCGGTCAGCTTGGCGCCGACGGTATAGGGTTCAAGGAACTCCTTCTTGCCAGAGACGAGATAGCCGCGCAGTCCGGTTTCCTGATTCACCATACCGGATTCGATGCTGTCGACACTATCAAGCACCTTATATGTATGCGTGTTCCAGTCACTGGCTAGGCGCACAATCGATATTTGCGTATTGATATAGACGCCCATCAACATAATAACGATGAGAACACCAAAAAATGAGAACCCTATTTTTGATTTGATTGATATGTTATTCAGAAATTCAAACATGGCGCGCCCTTTCTGTGGCCCTCAAAGCGATTTGACAGGAGAATATGTGAACATAAAGGCATAAATTCCTTTCTAAATTCCAGGAATACTGCCCACATAACTTCAAGCCTACATATGGATGCAGTTCACGGTCAATCTGACCTTGCGTATAGCACTGATCAATCGATCATGATTATTAATAAATAATTATCTTCAACTCCACGCTGGCAACGTGGGCTGATTTCTTTCCATTGAATCAAAGCGTTTCCTGGTTCCAGCGCGAAACGGCGCCACAGCCCATATCCGGGGGCGGCAAAGCAGGGAGGGGGCCATCCCCTCCCCTCCGTTAGCAACCCATCGCCTCATCATACAGGTCCGGCCGCCACACCGCCGCCGCCAGCCCCGCCCGCTCGGCCTCCGGCAGTTCCAACTGCCCCGCCGCCGCCATCTCCGCGAGCAGCTTTTCCACATCCGCTGGATCGGGCCGGTTGCGGTTGGGCGCCGGGATGGCCCCCTTCAGCGTCAGTTCGATCAGATCCGCCGGCAATCCCACATGCCGCGCCTCGGCCAGCAGCCTTGCCAGTTCCCCCCGGTTGGCGGGATCGCCGCACCAGTCGGCGGCCTTGACCACCGCCCGCACCAGCGCCGCCGCCTGGGCCGGGTTTTCCTCTGCCCATTCCGTGCGCAGGCCCAGCACCTTCTCCAGCCCGTCGGGGCGGATATCGGCCTTGGTGACGACCACCTGCCCCACGCCGCGCTGCATGGCGCGCTGGTTCCAGGGTTCACCCGCGCAATAGCCGTCGATCCAGCCGCTGGCCAGACTTTCCACCATGCGCGGCGGGGCGATGACGCCGATATTCACCTCCGACCGCCCGTCGATCCCGCCATCGGCCAGCCATTTCAGCAACTCGTAATGGTGGCAGGAGAAATGGAAGACGGTGACAAAGGACAGAAGCGGTTTGCCAGCCGCGCGGTCGGCATCGATGATGGGACGCAGCGCGCGGGCCCGCAGGGAAGGCGCCCCCGCCATCACCTCCGGCGCCACCGCCATCATGCGTTCATACAGGTCCAGCGACAGGGTGATGGCATTGTTGCCCAGACCCAGCGACACCGGCACCTGCAACGCCGTGGCCGGCACCCCGGCAATGCCCTGATGCAGGGCCAGCGCCAGTGGCGCCAGGATATGGGCGGCATCGACCAGCCCGAAGGCCAGCCGGTCGCGCAAAGCCGCCCAGGAGGGCGCGCGTTCCAGCACCAGATCGATCCCTTCCGCCACGGCGAAACCGCGTTCGGCCGCCGCGACGGGAATGGCGCAATCCACCAGGGGCGCGAAGCCCAGCTTGACGATCTCTGCCATTCCTAAAGCTCCATCTCGAAGGCGGTGATCACGCTCTGCGCGATGTCGGACAGTTTTCGGTTCTGCTTCATGGCGGTACGGCGCATCAGGTTGTAGGCATCCTCCTCCGACAAGCCGCGATGCTTCATCAACAGGCCCTTGGCCTTTTCCACCTGCTTACGGTCCTGAAGCTTGGCCTGTGCGTCGTCCCGCTCGCGGCGCAGCCGGTCGAAGGCGTTGAAACGGGTGATGGCCGTCTCCACGATCGGCTTGATCCGGTCCTGACGCAGCCCGTCCACGACATAGGCGGAAACGCCGGCCTCGATCGCGGCATGGATCATGTGGCTGTCACTCTGGTCCACGAACATGGCGATGGGCCGCTGCACCACGCGGCTGACCTGGAACATCTGCTCCAGCGTGTCGCGGTCGGGGTTCTCCAGGTCGATGATGATGACATCGGGGGCAAGGGCCTGGATGCGGGCCAGCAGGTTGACCGACGGGCCGATGGTGCTGACCCGCACCCAGCCCGCCTCCACCAGCCCGCGCTCCACCACCGAAGCGCGGTCGGGATTGCCGTCGATGACCAGGATGTTGGGTTCGTTATTGGCCAATAGGTCTCACTCCGCCGGCACGGGAAGCACGCCCCGCACCTCTTCCACCGCACCCTCGTTGAACCGGATCAGCAGCGTGGGCAGCGATGCCAGCGTCACCGCCATGCCCAGATACAGCAAGCCCTGCTGATAGCTGATCCCTTCCGCCTTGAACAGGAAGCCGGCGGCCACCGCCCCCATATTGCCCCCGGCCCCGACCACGCCGGATACCGCCCCCAGCGCCTTGCGGTTCACGAACGGCACGATGCCGAAAGTGGCGCCACAGCCCATCTGCACGAACAGGGAGAAGAACAGCATGGCGGCGATCGCCACCCACAGCACCGACATCTGCGAAAACACCACCAGCGCCAGCCCCTCGGCGAACAGCACCAGGAACAGCAGGCGCACGCGGGCCTGCAACCCGGCCTGCCCCGCCCAGCGGTCGGACAGCCAGCCACCCAAGGTGCGGGCAAACAGGCTCATCGATCCGAACAGGCCGGCGATGATGCCGGCCGTCGCTAGGTCCAGCTTGAACGTATCGAAGAAATAAATGGCGGCGATGTTGTGCAGGGTCAGTTCCACCCCGAAACAGGCACCATAGGCCAGGAACAGCGCCCAGACCCGGACATCGCGCAGCACGGCCAGGAACCCGCCCTTGCCGCGCGCCCCGCCGGCCGGCGGCAGACGGCCCGCGGCCCGCAGGTCCTTGAAATCGCCGTCGGGACAATCCTGGGTAAAGCGCCAATAGGCCAGTGCCGCGACCAGCAGCACCAGACCCGGCACCACCATGGCCAGCCGCCAGGCATGGTGCTTGTCCACGCCCAGGAACAGGATGCCGCCCAGCACCAGCGGCATCACCATCTGGGTGATGCCGCCGCCCAGATTGCCCCAGCCCGCCGTGGTGGCATTGGCCGTGCCCACCACGTTGGGCGCGAACATCACCGACGTATGATACTGGGTGATGACGAAGGCGGCACCGACGGCGCCAATGGCCAGCCGCGCCAGCAGAAAGGTTTCGTAACTGTCGGCCTGACCCACGGCCATCACTGGGATCGAACCCAGTGCGAGCAGGCCGGTATAGGTGCGGCGCGGCCCGAACCGGTCGCACATCGGCCCGATGATCAGGCGGACGGCAACAGTGATGGCCACCGACGCGATCATGATATTGCCGATCTGCCCCTTGCTCAGGCCCAGATCATCGCGGACCACGGCCATCAGCGGGGCGATGCCGAACCAGCCGAAAAAGCAGAGGAAGAAGGCGAACCAGGTCATATGGAAGGCCCGCATCTGCACGCTTTTCAGCGTGAACAGGTCGATGCGCGTGGCCTTGTTGCGGATATCCATCGTGTAAAGCCCTTGGGGTCCGGGGCCGTCCGTTTCGTTACCGTCGCGGCCGGCCATGCGTTGCGGCGGTGGCTTTCGCCCTCGCCCTGCCTGGTCGTCCGCCGTTGGACGATGGAGTATCCCTGCCTCGGGACGTTCCCTCCTTCGCAATGCCCGTGCCAGCAGGGGGAGGCGCGGATTTCCGCCGCTCCGCCACCAAGGTGGCCTTCGCATTTGCACAAAAATGCATCATGCCCAGAGGTGTGCCTGAAATTTTAGCAACAATGGCTTGTCCCGCCCTCCGCGCAAAGGGCATGATTCATTTAAAACCAATCACTTAAGCGGTTGGCACGCCGTTCGCTATAGGGAAAGCGAGGCAGGGCGATGGAGCCCCACCTCACGCCTGTCCTTCGGGGCGGCGCATATAGGGGTCCAAGGCCGGGCCCCACCGGATAATGGCGTCCGAACGTGTAACGGTCCCGCGAGGCGGGGCGATGCACGGTCGGGCGCCTTTTTTATTGCGCTTTTTTTGCGCAGAGCCTGGAGAGCCAGACATGACCCCCATCTCCATCCAACCGGCCCCATCAGCACGCCCCCGGCTGGTCGTCATCGGCAACGGCATGGCCGGCATCCGCGCCGTGGAGGAGCTGCTGCAACGCGCCCCCGACCGGTACGAGATCACTGTGTTCGGCGCCGAACCGCGCGTGAACTACAACCGCATCATGTTGTCCCCCCTGCTGTCGGGGGAGAAGACGTTCGATGAGATCGTCATCAACGACCTGGACTGGTACGCGACCAACGGCGTGAGGCTGGTGGCCGGCGACGCGATCGAACGGATCGACCGGGAACGGCAGGTGGTGGTGGCCAAGTCGGGCCTGGAGACGCCATACGACCGGCTGCTGATCGCCACCGGTTCCATGCCCATCGTCATCCCCATTCCGGGCGCGCGGCTGCCGGGTGTGGTCACCTTCCGCGACGTCGATGATGTGGATGCGATGCTGGCGGCATCGGCCAAGGGCGGGCATGCCGTGGTCATCGGTGGCGGGCTGCTGGGGCTGGAAGCTGCGGTCGGGCTGAAGGCGCGGGGGATGGAGGTCACCGTCCTGCATCTGGCAGGCCATCTGATGGAGCGGCAGCTGGACCCGTCCGCCGGGCATCTCCTGGCCAAGGAATTGGAACGGCGCGGCCTGACGGTCCTGACCCGCGCCGACACGGCCGCCATCCTGGGCGACACCCATGTCACGGGGGTGGCGCTGAAGGACGACACCAACCTTCCCGCCGATCTGGTGGTCATGGCCGTCGGCATCCGCCCCGACACGCGGCTGGCGGCGGCGGCGGGTCTGGAGGTCGGGCGCGGGATCATGGTCGATGACCATATGGTCACCAACGACCCGGCCATCACCGCCGTGGGCGAATGCGTGCAGCATCGCGGCAATTGCTATGGCCTGGTGCAACCCCTGTTCGATATGGCGAAGGTCCTGGCCGACCATCTGGCCGGCAAGCAGGTGGCCGGCTATGCCGGCTCCGTCACCTCCACCAAGCTGAAGGTCACGGGCGTGGATGTGTTCTCCGCCGGTGATTTCTCCGGCGGGCCGGGGACGGAGGATATCGTGTTCCGCGATGCCGGACGCGGCGTCTATAAGCGCATCGTGCTTGCCGACGGCCGCATCAAGGGTGCGGTGATGTATGGCGATACTGCCGATGGCGCCTGGTATTTCCAGTTGCTGAAGGCCGGTGAGGATGTGTCGGGCCTGCGCGACACGCTGATCTTCGGGCAAGGGTACGGTGCCAAGGAAGGCGGTGCCGCAAACCCTACCGCCGCCGTTGCGGCGCTGCCTGATACGGCGGAAATCTGCGGCTGCAACGGCGTCTGCAAGGGCACCATCGTCAAGGCCATCACCGAAAAGGGCCTGACGACCCTGGATCAGGTCAAGGCCACGACCAAGGCGTCGGCCTCCTGCGGGTCCTGCACCGGTCTGGTGGAAGGGCTGCTGGCCCACACGCTGGGCGGGGAGTATGAAGCCGCCGGCGTCAAGCCGATGTGCAAATGCACGGACCATGACCATGACACGGTCCGCCGTCTGATCCGCGTGCAGGAACTGAAATCCATCCCGGCCGTCATGCAGGCGCTGGAATGGAAGACGCCCGATGGCTGCCATTCCTGCCGCCCGGCACTCAACTTCTACCTGCTGGCCAACTGGCCCGGCGAGTATCAGGACCATGCGGCCAGCCGCTTCGTGAATGAGCGCGTGCATGCCAATATCCAGAAGAACGGCACCTATTCCGTCGTGCCCCGCATGTGGGGCGGGCTGACCAATGCCAAGGAACTGCGCGCCATCGCCGATGTGGTGGACAAGTTCGACATCCCCACCGTGAAGGTGACGGGCGGTCAGCGCATCGACCTGCTGGGCATCAAGAAGCAGGATCTGCCCGCCGTCTGGGCCGACCTGAACGCCGCGGGCATGGTGTCCGGTCATGCCTATGGCAAGTCGCTGCGCACGGTGAAGACCTGCGTGGGCTCCGAATGGTGCCGCTTCGGCACGCAGGCGGCGATGAAGATCGGCGTGGATCTGGAGCGCATGACCTGGGGTTCCTGGACCCCGCACAAGTTCAAGATGGCCGTGTCCGGCTGCCCCCGCAATTGCGCCGAAGCCACCATCAAGGATTACGGCGTCGTCGCCACCGATGGCGGCTTCGACCTGTATGTCGGCGGCAATGGCGGCATCAAGCTGCGCGGCTGCGACCTGCTGGCCAAGGTGACCACCGAAGCCGAGGTGCATGAATATTGCGGCGCCTTCATGCAGCTCTACCGGGAGGAGGCGCATTACCTGGAGCGCACCGCCCCCTGGATCGAACGTGTGGGTCTGGATTTCGTGAAGACCCGCATCGTCGACGATGCTGACAATCGCCGCACCCTGCATGAACGCTTCCTGTTGAGCCAGCGCCATGCCCAGGTCGATCCCTGGGCCGAGCGTGCGCCCGGCACGACCGCCGCCCGTGATTTCCAAGCCCTCGCGACCGTGGAGTAAGCCGCCATGCACCATCCCCTTGAATGGAAGGATATCGGCCCCCTGTCGGAAATCCCGGTCCAGGGCGCGCGCCGTGTCGAACACAAGGAAGGCCGCATCGCCGTCTTCCGCACCGTGGATGATCAGGTCTTCGCCCTGCGTGACGAATGCCCGCACAAGAAGGGCCCTTTGTCGGAAGGCATCGTCCATGGCCATGCCGTGACCTGCCCCCTGCATAACTGGGTCATCGACCTGGCCACGGGTTTCGCCACCGGTGCCGACGAAGGCTGCACCGGTCGCATCCCGGCACGGCTGGTCGATGGTCGGGTGCAACTGGGTCTGGTGGCGTAACCCCGCTTTTCGTCATCCCGGCGAAAGCCGGGACCCAGGGGCCAATCGCCCGAGCTTTCCACCGGCGGTCATCGACGCTGCCGAGAGGTTTGATCCTGTGGCCCCTGGGTCCCGGCTTTCGCCGGGATGACGGGTAGAGAGCTTCAAGGAGTCCCCATGTCCAACCTTGAAACCCGCACCACCTGCCCCTATTGCGGCGTCGGCTGCGGGCTGATCGTCAGCCGGGCGCGGGATGGCTGGGTGGTGGGCGGCGACCCCGACCATCCGGCCAATCAGGGCCGCCTCTGTTCCAAGGGTGCGGCCCTGATCGACACGGTGAACGCAGAAGCCGCCGGCGATGTCCGCTTGCTGTATCCGCTGGTAGACGGAAGGCGTGTCGCCTGGGACGAGGCCATTGCCGAGGTCGCCACCCGCCTGTCGGCCACCATCGCCGATCATGGCCCCGACGCCGTGGCCTTCTATGTCTCCGGCCAGTTGCTGACGGAGGATTACTATGTCGCCAACAAGCTGCTGAAGGGCTTCATCGGCAGCCCGCATATCGACACCAATTCCCGCCTGTGCATGGCGTCCACCGTCGCCGGGCACAAGCGCGCCTTCGGGGCCGATGTCGTGCCCGGCTGCTATGAGGATCTGGAGATCGCCGATCTGGTGGTGCTGGTCGGCTCCAACCTCGCCTGGTGCCATCCGGTGCTGGCCCAGCGCCTGCGCGCCGCCAAGCGCGACCAGGGCACCAAAGTGGTGCTGATCGACCCGCGCGGCACGGCCAGTTCCGATCTGGCCGACCTGCATCTGGCACTCAAGCCCGGCAGCGACGTGGCCCTGTTCAACGGGCTGCTGGCGCATCTGGACCAGGCCGGTGCCATCGACCGCGCCTATGTCATGCGCCATGTCACGGGGCTGGATGCGGCACTGGAAACGGCGCGGGAGGATGCGGCCAATACCGCCGAGACCTGTGGCCTGGACCCGGCCGACCTTGCCACCTTCTATGACTGGTTTACCGCTACCGCGCGCACCGTCACCGTGTTCAGCCAGGGCGTGAACCAGTCCAGTCGCGGCACCGA
Source organism: Niveispirillum sp. KHB5.9 (assembly GCF_048066115.1). Lineage (NCBI taxonomy): Bacteria > Pseudomonadati > Pseudomonadota > Alphaproteobacteria > Rhodospirillales > Azospirillaceae > Niveispirillum > Niveispirillum sp. KHB5.9. The sequence continues at coordinate 66,168 of NZ_JBLTYX010000010.1, forward strand.
CAAGGTCAACGCCATCATCAATTGCCATCTGGCCACGGGCCGGGTGGGCAAGCCGGGGTCCAGCCCCTTCTCCGTTACCGGTCAGCCCAACGCCATGGGCGGGCGCGAGGTGGGCGGGCTGGCCAACCAGCTGGCCGCCCATATGAACCCCGACGATCCGGCGGACGTGGACCGCCTGCGCCGCTTCTGGAACGCGCCATCACTGAAGGGTGGCCAGGGGCTGAAGGCCGTGGACATGTTCCGCGCCATCCGCGAAGGCCGCATCAAGGCCCTGTGGATCATGGCCACCAACCCGGCCGTCAGCCTGCCGGAAGCGGACCTCGTCCGCGAAGCCCTGCGCCTGTGCCCCACGGTGATCGTGTCCGACATCGTGGGCAGCACCGACAGCCTGGATTTCGCCCATATCAGCCTGCCGGCCCTGGGCTGGGGGGAGAAGGACGGCACCGTCACCAATTCCGAACGCCGCATCTCCCGCCAGCGCCCGTTCCGCGAGGCACCGGGGGAGGCCAAGGCCGACTGGTGGATCATGTCCAAGGTGGCCGCCGCCATGGGCTTCGGGCGGGATTTCGCCTGGCGCAGCCCCGCCGAGATTTTCCGTGAGCATGCATTGCTGTCCGGGTTCGAGAATGACGGCTTGCGCGCCTTCGACATCGCCGCCTGGGGCAAGTCGCGCGAGGCCGATTATGCCGGCATGCAGCCCTTCCAATGGCCGATGCCGGCGGGGGCCAAGCGGGGTACGGAGCGGATGTATGCCGATGGCCGCTATACCCATGGCAATGGCCGCGCCCGCATGCTGGCCGTCCGCCATGTGGCGCCGGTGGAACGCGCGTCGCTGCGCTTCCCGCTGATCGCCAATACCGGGCGCTATCGCGACCAGTGGCACACGATGACCCGCACGGGCCTGTCCGCCCGCCTGTCGGCCCACCGGCCGGAACCGCTGCTGGAAATCCATCCCCAGGATGCCGCCACCGTCGATGTGCTGGAGGGCGAGCTGGCCCGGGTGATCAGCCTGCAGGGTGAGGCGGTGCTGCGCGTGGCGATCACCGACGCGCAGAAGCCCGGGCAGGTATTCATCCCCATGCACTGGTCCGACACGCTGTCGGCCAAAGGCGGGATCGGAAGACTGGTGGCACCCCATACCGATCCCATCTCCGGCCAGCCGGAAAGCAAGCATGTGCCGGTGCGGGTGGAACGGTTCATCACCCAATGGGCGGGCCTGTTCTTCACCACCCGCAAACCCGACCTCTCCGCCCTGCCATATTGGGTGCGGCAGGAGGCGGGGCCGTGCCGCATCTATGAACTGGCGGGCGATGCCACCCCGGCCTTCGACGGGCTGGCGGATTGCGAGGCCCTGGAATTCACCGACCCGGCGCGGGAGATCACCCGCCAGGCCTGGCTGAAGGACGGTAAGCTGGTCGCCGCCCTGTTCCGGGCACCCGAACGCCCTGAAATCGCGCGCGACTGGCTGCGTGACCTGTTCGCCAAGCCCACCCTTTCCGCCAGCGACCGCGCCCGCCTGCTGGCGGGCCGCGCGCCGGAGGCCGAAGGCGCCGATGAAGGTCCCACCGTCTGTTCCTGCAATTGCGTCGGCCGTAACAAGATCGTCCGCGCCGTGGCCGAGGGCCGGGCCTGTTCGGTCGCCGATGTCGGTCGCCTTACCGGGGCCGGCACCGGCTGCGGTTCCTGCATTCCCGAGATCAAGGAGATCCTGCGCCATGCTGCACCTGTCGTCGCGGCCTGATCCGGCGAACCCGATGCCCTATTTCCCCATCTTCCTGGACCTGCGCGGTCGCACCGTGCTGCTGGCCGGCGGGGGGGAGGCGGCGGCGTCCAAGGCCCGCCTGCTGGCCCGTGCCGGGGCTGACATCCTGCTGGTCGCCCCCAGCCTGTGCGAGGAGATGGCGGAGCTGCTGGAAACCGGTGTGATCCGCCGGCGGGAGAAGGCGTTCCGCCCAGACCTGCTGGACGGGGCGATCATCGCCATCGACGGGTCGGGCGATCCCGACCTGACCGACCGTATCCGTTCCGCCGCCTTTTCCCGCAATGTGCCGGTCAATGTCGTGGATGTGCCGGAACAGTGCGACTTCACCGTACCGGCCATCCTGGACCGGTCACCGGTCATCGTCGCCGTCTCCACCGGCGGCGGTGCCCCGGCCCTGGCCCGCAATATCCGCCAGCGGCTGGAAGCGGCCATCCCCGCCGGCTATGCCGGCCTAGCCAAAGCGGCGGCCAATGCCCGCGCCAGTGTCCGCGACGCCCTGTCCACCACCCGCGACCGTCAGCGCTTCTGGGACCGCGTGCTGTCCGGAACCCTGGCCGAACGGCTGATGGCGATGGAGGGGGATGCAGCGGTGACGGAGATTGAGGCGGAATTGTCCCGCTTCATCGCCGGTGGCCGCGATGCGGGCGGTTCCGTCATCCTGGTCGGTGCTGGCCCCGGCGATCCCGGCCTGCTGACCCTGCATGCCGCGCGCGCCATCGGGTCGGCCGACATCATCCTGCATGACGCGCTGGTGCCCGACAGCATCCTGTCGCTGGCGCGGCGGGAAACGCGGCTGGTCTCGGTGGGCAAGCGCGCCGGCTGCCGCTCCGTCCCGCAGGAATTCACCAACCGGCTGATGGCGGCCTGCGCCCGCAAGGGCATGCGCGTCGTGCGTCTGAAGGGTGGCGACCCGTTCATCTTCGGCCGGGCGGGGGAGGAGGCGGAGTTCCTGCGCGATCGCGGCGTGTCGGTCACCGCGATCCCCGGCATCACCGCCGCCATGGGGGCCGCCGCCCAGCTGGGCCTGCCGCTGACCCATCGCGGCGTGGCAAGGTCGATGCGCGTCGTCACCGCCCATTGCCGCACGAGCGGGGAGACGGATGCCATCGACTGGGTGAAGCTGGCCGATCCCGGCACGACGCTCGCGCTCTATATGGGCCGCGACCGGCTGGGGGAGATATCCGCCAGCCTGATCGCCGCCGGCCTGCCGCCCGACACGCCGGCCGCCCTGGTGGCCAATGCCTGCCGACCGGATGCGGAGGTGCGCTTCGCCGCCATCAAGGACCTGCCCAACGCCCCCGCCCTGACCGACCAAGGCGCTCCCAGCCTGATCCTGGTCGGGGACGCCGTGGCCCATGCGCCGGGTTGGGCGGTGGCAGATGTAGCGCGGATTAGCGCAGCGTAATCCGCGGGAACTACAGTGCTTTCCCCGCAAAAGTCTTGGGCACCTTCGTTGCCACTTTCTCCACCGTCACCCCGGCGGAGACCGGGCCCAGGTCGTAGAGCAATGCGCTTGTCATCTGGGCCCCGGCCTCCGCCGGGGTGACGGTAGATATTGCGGGAACCCTGACAGCCCAGACTTTCGCAGGGGCATTCAGGAACGGTTCGTAGAGATCACGACCCAGCCTTGATCGTCACCGCACCCGGCTTCAGCCCCTCGCCGGTCACGGTCACCTTGATCTTACCCTTGGTGTCGGTGGCCCGCACCATCACCAGCGCCCTGCCGTTCCAGGCCTTGCGCTGGGCCGACGCGAAGGCGGTGTGGTCGGTGGGGGAGCCATTGTCGAAGGCGGCCAGAGTCCCCGCCCCTTCCACACTGACCGACAGAACCTGGGCCGCATCGGGCACGCGGTTGCCCTTGGCGTCCACCACTTCCACCCGCACGAAGCCGACATGGTCGAAGCCGGGCGCCAGTTCCGCCTGCTCCGCCACCAGCTTCACGCCCGCCGCCGGCCCGGCCGTGCGCAGCTCATGCTCCGCCACCTTCCGGCCGCCCGCATCATAGCCCACGGCACGCAGCGTGCCGGGTGCGAACGGCACCTCGAACTTGATGGCGCTGTCATCTTCGTTGCGCGGCTTCTTGCCCAGCGACTTGCCGTTCAGGAACAGTTCCACGGTCGGCGTGTTGGCCGCCACCTCCACCTTCTCCACATGGGTGCCCTTGTCGGCAGGCGTCCAATCCTCCAGCACGCCCGGCCCCTTGGGCTGCGGCATGGCCACGCCGACCATGGTGGGCAGTTCGGACGTGTCGATCACTTCCGTCACCCGCCGCGCCAGCCGGACCACCGGCGTCTGGGCCCACCAGGAGGCGCGTTCCCAGCCGATGGGCTTCACCACATCGGTACGGTCGACCAGACCCGACGGGTTGGAGATGAAGGGCCAGCCGGCGCGATCCGCCTCGCCCAGATAATCGGCACCCGTCCACAGGAACATGCCGGCATAGGGCGCATAATCGCGCACGGCCAGCCAGGACCCCCGGTTCTTGGAATTCTCCGTGCCGATGATCATGCGCGTCGGCTTGTCCTTGTGCGCTTGGGTCAGCTCGTTCTCGCGGTAATTCTGCCCCACCACGTCCAGCATGTCGGCCAGGCCGTTCTTGTAATCACCCGAAGTATTGGGCCGGAACAAGGCCATGGTGACGGGCCGCGTCGGGTCCTCGGCATGGAAGATGGCCTTCAGCCGTTCGATGATCGATTTGGCGACGATCGGATAGGGCGTGTCATGGATTTCATTGCCGATGGACCAGATGGCCACCGACGGATGGTTGCGGTCACGCTTGACGAAATCGCGCGCGTCCAGGGACGACCAGTCGGTGAAGAACAAGTGATAATCCTGCGGGTTCTTGGCCACCGTCCACATGTCGAACGCCTCGTTCATCACCACCAGCCCCAGCCGGTCGCAGAGATCGAGGAATTCCGGACCGAACGGATGGTGGGCGGTGCGGATGGCGTTCACGCCCAGCGCCATCATCCCGCGCAACCGGCGTTCATAGAAGGACAGCGGCACCGCCATGCCGAAGGCGCCGCCATCGGCATGGATGGCCACACCCTTCAGCTTCACATTGCGGCCGTTCAGCCAGAAACCGCTATCGGCGCGGAATTCCATCTGCCGCACGCCGAAGGCGGTGCTGTCGGTCTCCAGCACCGTGCCGTCATCGCCCACCACCTTCAGTTCGGCACGGTAAAGCTTGCCCTGGCCGATATCCCAGCGGGCGGGATTGGCGATGCTGGTCACCGCCGACAGCTTCACCGCCCGGCCGGCCGGCAATGTCACGGCCTCGCCCTTGGTCGTCGCCACCGGGCGCCCGTCGGGGCCGATGATCACCACCTCCAGCCGGGCGGTACGGTCGGCCTTGCTGCGGTTGATGATGGCGCTTTCCACCGAAACCTGCGCCGTCCCATCGGTGATCACCGGCGTGCTGACCCGCGTGCCCCAGCCATCGACATGCACGTCACCGGTCAGCAGCAGACGGACAGGACGATAGATGCCGCCGCCGGCATACCAGCGCGAGGCCGGCTGGTTGGCCGTGTCGGCCCGCACGGCGATGACATTCTCCCCACCCGCCTTCAGATGGTCGGTGATCTCGTACCGGACGGAGGAATAGCCGTTGGGGCGGTGGCCGACATGCATGCCGTTGATCCAGACGCCGCCGCGTTCCATCACCCCGTCCAGTTCGATGAACACGCGCTTGCCCTTGTCGGCTGCCGGCAGGGTGAAGCTTTTGCGGTACCAGGCCACGCCCGTGGGCAGGAACCCGCCCGACCCGGTGGCCGGCGCGTTCACGTCGAACGGGCCGGCAATGGCCCAGTCATGCGGCAGATCCACCTTCGCCCAGTCGGCGGCAGCACCCTGGCGGCTCTCGGCACCGGCAATATCGCCCTTGGCGAAGGTCCAGCCGGCGTTGAAATCCCGCGTCTCGCCGGCATTGCCAGCGGTGGCAGCAAGCAGTATGGCGAGGCAGAAGGCCGAACCGGCCGCAATAACAGACTTGCGCATGTTCCAATCCCCAAGGTTGCCGGCCGTCCCTGATCGATGCGGGCGGCCTTTTCATTCGTCACGAGCCGTCGTGGTATGACGGCATGCGGGGCTATGTCAGGCGGACATGGCAGACGGGACCAGTCCCGTCGCATCCATCGGACGTCACCCTTGACAGCTCATATTATATGATATTACATCGCACAATATGGGATGTGATTAATCATACTTTTTTCTGGCCCAAACCACATCCCCTTTCGGCGGCATGCCCGGCAGAAACTTAGCCGGAAGCATTACCGCAATCATTTAAAATAGCGTTCCGGTATTTTTCCGGCGTAACCATGCATATCCCAAAATACAGAATAGAGAATCCCAGCATTTGCAACGATTGCGGGCGCTTTATTCAGCCCATGAATACTTGTTGACCCGACTGCCGTGATCGATTAATCAGACAAATATGTGATCCAAATAATCCGATCCGTTCGCAAGAGACCCGATAGGGCAGGCGACGAGATCAAGAACCAGGGGAGTGGAACACATGGGGAGGAGAGGCGTGCGCATGACCGGACCGGCCCTGGCGGCTGTGACCGGGATGGCGACGGCGGCACGGTTGCCGCGACAAGGGTGCAATGGGCGCACGGGCGCCGCGGACCTGCTTTTCCACGACATGCATCGGCTTTCCACCCACCGCTGAACCCGGCGGCGGCCAGCATCTTCGCAGACGGTATCCGGCACCGACAGGGTGCAAAGGGTCCCGCCAGCGCACCATCCATCCGGCCGGTAACAACGCAGGGTGGATTTCAAGGAGCGTCAAGCATCCAAAAAAACCCAACAAGGCCCCACCGAAAGGGGCCGCGACAAGGAACTTTCATAGGGAAGATGAAAATGCTCAAGCAACGTGCCTATACGTCCCGGCGCCTGGAAGCGTCGCTGTTGGCCCTTGGCGTCGCCATGGCCTTCACCCTGCCCGTGTCCGCCCAGACGGCCCCTTCCTCCGACAGCGCTCTTGAAGAGATCGTTGTCACCGGTTTCCGCGCCTCGCTGAACAGCGCGCTGAACCTGAAGCGCAATGAAACCGCCGCCATCGACAGCATCGTGGCGGAGGATATCGGCAAGTTCCCCGACAGCAACCTGGCCGAAAGCATGCAGCGCGTGCCCGGCGTGGCGCTGGCCCGCGGCGATGGCGGTGAAGGCCGCAACATCTCCGTGCGCGGCCTGGGCGCCGGCTTCACCCGTGTGCGCATCAACGGCATGGAAGGTGCGGCCCAGACCGGCTCGTCCGACATCTATGGTGCGGGCAATTCCGGCCGCTCCTTCGATTTCAACGTCTTCTCCACCGAGATCTTCTCCTCGCTCGCCGTGCGCAAGACGCCGTCGGCCGATGTCGAGGAAGGCTCGCTGGGTGCGACCGTCGACCTGCGGGCACCCAAGCCCTTCGACAGCCGCGAGGATTCGGTCATCACCGCGACCGCCAAGGGCGTCTATAACGGCGTGTCCAAGAAGGTCGATCCGCGCGGATCGTTCCTCTTGTCGCAGAAGTTCGGCGACGAGGGCCAGTTCGGTGTCCTGGGCTCGCTCTCCTATCAGGAGCGCAGCATCCGCGAGGTCGGCTATTCCGCCGTGGATTTGCTGTCGGCCAGCGCCAACGGCCTGTTCTGCGCGCCCATCGGCGTGACGCCGGTCTATCCGGCCGTCTCCGCCGCCAAGGGCACGACGGACACGATGTGCTCCACCAACAATCCGCGTACCGGCACCGTGGCCGCCTGGAACACCATCCAGGCCCTGCGCCGCGCCGACCAGCCGACAACACCCGGCTCCGGCGCCTTCATCCCGCGCCTGCCGCGCTACATGAATTCCGAACAGGACCAGGAGCGTCTGGGCGCCACCCTGACCTTCCAGTACAAGCCCAACGAAGACACCGACATCTCGATCGACACGCTGTATTCCCGCTTCGACGTGACGCGGCGTGACAATTACATCGCCGCCGTGTCGTTCGCCCGCACCATCACCAACAACGGCCAGCCCATGGTGTCGGTCCGCGACATCCAGTTCGACCAGAACGGATCGCTGGTCTATGGCCTGTTCGACGGCGTCGATGTCCGTTCCGAAGGCCTGGTCGACAAGTTCACCACCACCTTCAAGCAGGCCAATCTCGACTTCGCCCATCGCTTCAGCGACAAGTTCGAGCTGAGCGGCGTGGTCGGCTTCAACCGGTCGCAGTTCGATGGCAAGCAGCGCTTCCAGACCTTCATGGACGCCATCGACACCGATAATTTCTCCATCGATTTCCGCGATGGCGGTACCACGCCCAAGCTGGGCTTCGGCTTCGACGTCTCCAACCCCGCCAACTTCACCTATGCCCCGTCGCTGGCCGACGGCACGGTGCTGGGCGGCTTCTCGTTGCAGGGCAATCCCGTCCGTCGCCGCACCGACAACCTGACCGGCGAGTTGAACCTGGCCTATACCGTCGCCGATGGCTTCACCGTCAAGACCGGCGGCCAGTTCCGCGAAAGCGACTTCCTGTCCACCGGCGTGCGGCAGTACACGGCCGACGCCGCCGTCCGCGCCTTGCCGACCGGCACGACGCTGTCCTCCATCACCAAGACCATCAGCGGGCTGGACAGCCTGTGGGGTGAGAACGCGCCGGGTAGCTGGGCCGCCATCGACCTGGACAAGTTCAAGGACACGTTCGACACCGACGGCATCCGCGATTGCGACTATAGCTGCGGTGGTGTCCGCACCCGCATCCGCGAGCGGGTGAAGAGCGCCTATGTCATGGGCACCTTCGACCTGCAGGATGCGGCGGACATGCCGGTGCGCGGCGATGTCGGCATGCGCTATGTGAAGACCAACATGCTGGCGTCCGGCTATATCGCCGTCGCCCCGCCGGCCGGCACCACCTCGCCCACCGGCGTGGTCGGCCAGTTCTCCGAGGTCAATCATTCCTATGACGACTGGCTGCCCTCAGCCAATGTCGTGGTGGAAGCCACCGACGATGTGCTGCTGCGCCTGTCCGGTGCCAAGGTCATGGCACGGCCCGAACTGGGCATCCTGTCCCCGACCAGCGGCATCAACCCGGTCACCCGCATCGGCAACATCAACAACCCGTTCCTGGACCCGATCCGCGCCAACACGTTCGACGTGGCGGCGGAATGGTATTTCCGTCCCGGCTCGCTGCTGTCGGTGGCGTATTTCTACAAGGACATCAAGAGCTTCATCCAGAACGTGAACTCGCAGATGCCCTTCACCGAACTGGGCCTGCCCAACGCGCTGCTGGACGGGTCCAACACCGCGCCGACGGAAATCTTCACGGTGTCGCGTCCGTTCAACACGCCGGGTGGCCCGCTGAAGGGCTTCGAAATCAACGCCCAGATTCCGTTCACCTTCCTGGACGGCTTCTTCGCTGATTTCGGCGTGCTGGCCAACTACACGCGCGTCACCTCGAAGATCAATTACATCCTGGCCTCGGCCGGCGGCGTGCCCACCGTGACCACCACGGCCGATCTGGTGGGCCTGTCCAAGAACACCATGTCGGGCACGATCTATTACGAGAATGATGATTTCTCGATCCGCGCCACGGCCAATTACCGTGACAGCTTCATCCGCGGCATCCCGGCCTCGCCGGGCAGTGATCTGCAGGGCAATGCGTCCACCGTCTATGTCGACGCGTCCGCCTCCTACAATGTCACGCCGGAGATCAAGCTGATCCTGGAAGCGCAGAACCTGACCGACGAACAGAACCGCCTGTATGTCGACAGCAAGCGTCAGGACACCCTGTTCGAAACCCGCATCGGCCGTACGGTCACCGCCGGTGTGAACGTCAAGTTCTGATCCCGTCTCTCTCAGCGTCCCCTCAAACTCGCCGCCGGTCTCCCAAGACCGGCGGCGTTCTTATTTGAGGTCCGCCAGCCGCCGCGCCATGTCGATCAGCGCCGCCGTCATGCCCTGCCCCTGGTCCATCAGGCGCATGGTGGGAAACCAGGGCCGCGCGCCGGTGCCCAGCCGGGTCCAGTCCGGCGGGCCCAGCCGCCAGACGGGTGCGCCCAATGCCCCCGCCAGTTCCCCCACGGCCGAGGGGGCCGTGATCACCAGGTCCAGCGCCGAGATCAGCGCCGCCTGCCCTTCCAGATCGTCATCCAGGTCCAGGTCGTCGAAGCGGGTAAGCGGGAAATCCGCCGCGTCCCATTCCCCCCGCCAGTCGCCCCGCTGCAGGGACACCAGCGTCACGCCGGGCAACGCCGCGACGGATGCCAAACCGGCCAGCGGGAAGTATGAGGGCGAGCGTTCGGCATTGATCCGCGCCGACCGCCAGCAGACACCCACCTTCAACCCCGGCCCCAGTGCGGCCAGCCGCTCCCGCCAATGCGTCAGCAGGTCGGCACGCGGACACAGATAGGGGGCGGGCGCCATATCGCCCGGCCGCTGCCACGACAGGCCCGCCACGTCGCCGGCGGCCACCGCCAGATCGGCGTCACGCGGGTCCGCCGTCGGCCCGCGCACCGTCGCCTGCGGGAAGGCACGGGTAAAGAGCGGCACCAGCCGCGCATCCCCCTCGATCACCAGATGACCGCACCGTTCCAGCAGGGCCGGATAGAGGGTCGCGAACATCAGCTGGTCGCCCAGCCCCTGCTCCCCCCAGACCAGCAGCCGCCTGCCCGCCAGATCCTCCCCCCGCCAGAGGGGCAGGGAAAGGGTGCGCCCCCGGATCGACGGCGTGCCCTGGAAGCGCGCCCGATAACCGTCCCAGCCGGGCGCCAGCGTGCCGTCCGCCAGATCCAGCAGGCCCAGATTGTACCGCGCCGTGGCCAACCCCGGTTCCGCCGCCAGCGCCCGCCGGTAATGCCCGCGCGCCATGGCCGGGTCGGCCGCCAGCCGGCCCAGGCTGTTCCAGGCTTCCGCCTGTTGCGGGTCCAGCGCCAGGGCCGCTTCCAGCTCCGCCCGCGCGCCGGCCCCATCGCCCGCCATGCGCAGCGCATCGCCTAGCCCTGCCCGCAGCCCGGCCTCCCCGCCGCCCAGGGCCAGGGCATGGCGATAGGCGGCCACCGCATCGGCGGGCCGGTCCATCTCCTTGCACACGGTGGCCAGGTTGGCATGGGGCACGGGATTGGCCCGGTCGAAACCGATGGCGCGCCGATGGGCCTTCGCCGCCTCTTCCAGCCGCCCCTGTGCACGCAGGGCGTTGCCCAGGTTGGTCCAGGCGCCGGCATCGTCGGGACGCAGGGCGAGCGCCCGGCGGTAGGCCGTCTCCGCCGCTCCTGGCCGTTCCAGTTCCTGGCGCAGATTGCCCAGATTGACCCAGGCGGCACCATAATCGGGGGCCGCGGCCACCGCCCGTTCCATGAAGGGTTCCCCCGCCGCCGCCCGCCCCGTCTGCTGCAGGGCCAGGCCCAGCAGGTGCAGCGCCACGGGCTGTTCGGGAATTCGGGCCAGGATGGCGCGGTAGAGCGGGATGGCACCGGCCGGGTCCCCGCCCTTCTGCCGCCCGATGGCGCGTTCCAGCCATTGGTCGGGATCACCCGCCGGCGCCCCGTCCTCCATCAACCCCGCCAGGGCCTTGACGATGGCGGGTATCTGCCCGGCCGCCCGCTGGCCCGGCGGCGCGGTGAACAGCCGCATGCTGGCGAACCAGGGACGGATATCGGCGCCAAGCCCCGTCCAGTCGATCCCGGCCGACAGCCGCCAGACCGGCACGCCCAGCGCCCCCGCCATCTCCCCCACCGCCGTACCGACGGTGATCACCAGGTCCAACCCCGCCGTCAGCGCCAGCGCCGTCTCCAGATCGTCGCGAAGATCCACCCCGTCCCAGCGGTGCAGCACCACCCCATGCGCCGCCGCCAGCGCATCGATCTCCGCCGCCGCCCCGTCATATTGCAGCGACACGACCTGGATGCCGGCCAGGCGCAGCAGGGGCAGCCAGTCCGTCAGCCGGGTATAGCCCGCGTCCCGCGCCGCCGTGCGCAGCTGGCTGCGCCAGCACAGGCCGACCCGCAGGCCCGGCGGCAGCCCGGCCAACCGGTCCCGCCACAGCGCCGCCAGGTCCGGCCGTGGCGCCAGGAAGGCCGCGCCGTCCCAGCCGGAAAGGGCGGGCGCCAGCAGCGACGGCAGGCTGCCTGCCGGCACATGGCAATCCACCCCGACCTCGCTCCCCTCCGCCAGGACCACGGCAAAGGGGAAGGCGCGGGCCAGGATGGGCACCAGACGCGGCTCCGCCCATAGCGTCACCTGCCCGCCCAGCCGTGCCAGCCGGCCGTAATGGGCGGCGAACATCAGCTCGTCCCCCAGACCCTGCTCGCGCCAGACCAGCAGGCGACGGCCGCCCAGGGGGCCGCCATCCCAGCGCGGAACGGGGGGCGGATGGCCCCAGGCGACCTCCCCGCTGGCGAACCGCGCCTCATGCCCGGCCCAGCCCGCCTCCAGGTCGCCCACCGACAGGGCCAGCAGCCCGTCATTGTACAGGGCGCGGGCGAAGTCCGGCCGGATGGCAAGCGCACGGGCCAGCGTCGCGCGCGCCGCCGCCACCCTGCCCTGGCCCGCCTGCAGCACCGCCAGGTTGACGGCGGCCTCCGCATAGGCAGGGTCGGCGGACAGGGCCTGTTCCTGGCACCGCACCGCTTCCGCACCGTCGCCCATATGGCCCAGGCACAGGCCCAGATCGCTCCAGCCGTCGGCCATGCCGGGCGCCAGCGCCAGGGCCTGGCGATGGCTCTGCGCCGCCTCCGCGTAGCGGCCGAGATGGCGCAAAGCCACGCCCAGATTGACCAGGGCGCGCGGATAACCGGGCCGCTGCGCCAGGGCCCGGCGATGCGCCTTCTCCGCCTCGGCATAGCGGCGCAGTTCCACCAGCGCGGCCCCCAGGTTGGTCCAGGCCTCCGCGAAATCCGCGCGCAGGGCCAAGGCCCGGCGGAAGGCCTTCTCCGCCTCGGCGAACCGGCCCAGCCCCTTCAGCAATCCGCCGCGCGTATTGTGGGCGGCGGCGAAATCCGGGTCCAGCGCCAGCGCCCGGTCGATGAAGGGCAGCGCCTCGCGTCCGCGCCCGGTCTGCAAAAGCACCTGTGACAGCAGGTGCAGCGCGTCCACATCATCGGGTACGGCCGCCAGCACGGCGCGGTAGCCCGCTTCAGCACCCGCCAGATCGCCCGCCTGATGGCGCTCCACCATCGCCGGCAATGCCGGCGGTTCCCGATCGGCGGGGTGCGGCGGGGACGAGAGGACCCGGACCATGGGGGCGACGGTGTCGATCGCCTCGGCTTGCGTGAACAGGCGCATGGTGGGGAACCAGGGCCGCACCGCCATGCCCAGCGCGCTCCAGTCCCGCCCGTTCTGGAACCGCCAGACGGGCACGCCCAGCGCCCCCGCCATCTCCCCCACCGCCGTGGCGGCACCGATCACCAGATCCAGCCCCGCGATCAGGGCGGCCGCACTTTCCAGGTCGTCGGTCAAATCGATGTCGGGAAAGGAATGGACCCTTGCCCCCGTGCGGTGGGCCAACGCCGCGATCTCCGCCTCCGCCCCGTCATATTGCAGGCTGACCGGCACGATGCCGGGCAGGGTGAGCAGCGGCAGCAGATCGGCCAGCTCCAGATAGGAACTGGCGCGGTCGCCCTCCCGGTTGCGCGACCGCCAGCAGAAACCCACGCGCAGGCCCGCCGGCAGGGTCGCGAGCCGGTCCGCCATCGTCCCGGCCAGGGCCGGATCGGGCCGCATCCAGGCCGTTGCCGCCGCGAACCGGGACGGGGCGGGCCGCAGCAGGCCGGCCAGATCGCCCATGGCGCAGTGGAAATCCCCATCGCGCGGATCCTCCGTCTCCGCCCGCGCCACGATGCCGGGAAAGGACCGGGCGATCAGGCCCACCAGACGCGGGTCGCATTCCACGATGACCCCGGCCCCCGCACGGATCAGGTCGCCGATCAGGCCGGCGAACAGGATCTCGTCCCCCAGCCCCTGCTCGCGCCAGACCAGCAGGCGGCGGCCGGCCACATCCTCCCCGCGCCAGGCGGGAATGGCGAAGCGCCGGTCGGGCGTGGATTGCCCCGCCGCGAAGCGCGTGCGGTAATCGGCCCAGCCCTGTTGCGTCAGACCATTGGCCAGCAGCAGGTGGCCGCGATTGAAACGGGCCAGGATATTGCCGGGGTCGGTCGCCAGCACCCGGTCCAGCAGTGCCAGCCCTTCCGCCCCGCGCCCCTGCAGGTCCCGGATGCGGGCCAGATCGATCAGGGCCGGCGGATAATCCGGCACCAGGGCCAGCGCCCGTTGCAGCGCCGCCTCCGCCCCGGCCTGGTCCAGCGTGCGGTACAGGGCATAGCCCAGTCCGGCCCAGACCTCCACCCGGTCGCAATCGATGTCGCGCGCCCGTTTCAGGGCCGCCACCGCCTCGCCGAAGCGATGGGACGCCCGCAGGGCGGCGCCCAGGTTGACCCAGCCCGACAACAGGCGGGGATCGGCCTGCACCGCCGCCCGATGCGCCGCCACGGCACCGGCATGATCGTCGCGCCCCTGGCGCACCAGCCCCAGTGCGTCATGGGCGGGCGCCATGCCGGGATGGGCGGCCAGAACGGCGGCCAGATCGGCCTCCGCCCCGTCCAGGTCCCCCTCGTCGATCCGGCACAGGGCGGTATTGACCAGGGGAACGGGATTGCCGGGCTGCAAGGCCAGCGCCTGGCCGTAGCGCGCACGCGCATCCGCCGGCCTGCCCGCGGCACGCAGGGCGCCGGCCAGCCGCGACAGGCCGGGCGCATGGCCGGGCCGCAGCATCACCGCCTGTTCCAGCAGCCCGACCGCTTCGCCCGCCCGTCCGGCACCCAGCAGGGCTGTTCCCTGCCGGAACAGAGTCTCGGCATCGCCCGCCACCACCGTCCGGGTCCGCAGCCGGGCCAGTTCCCTTGCCATGTCGGCCAGCAGACCGGGGAAGCCGCGCCCGGGCGCGGGGGCGAAGCAGCGCGTGGTCCCATACCAGGGCCGGGCCCCCGCGCCCAGGCGCGTCCAGTCATCGCCCGTACCCACCCGCCAGACCGGCACGCCCAGCGCGCCGGCCAGTTCCGACACCGACGTGGCGGCACTGACCACCAGGTCCAGTGCCGCCATCAGCGCCGCCACCCCGTCCAGATCGTCGCGCAAATCCAATGCCGGCCGGAACAGGTCCAAGCCGTCCGGCACGCCGGCCGCCAACTCCGCCGCCGTGGCCGGGTCATCCAGATCATATTGCAGCGCCACCCAGCGGATGCCCGGCAGCGCGAACAGCGGGGCGAAATCCGCCAGCTGCGGATAAAGCCCCGTGCGTTCCCCGCCCTTCAACCCGCTGCGCCAGCAGAAGCCGACGGTCAGCGCCGGGCCATCCAATACCAGTGCCCGCCGCCAATGCTCCACCCGCGCCGCGTCGGGCGTCAGCCAGGGTGCGCCGGAAAACCGCCCCAGGGACGGCCGCGCCAGCCGGGGCAGGCTGCCCGCCGCGATCTGCAGGTCGGCCGCCGGCGTCGTGCCCGCCGCCGCCACGCGCAGATGCGCAAAGGACCGGGCGAACAGGGGAACCAGGCGCGCCTCGCATTCCACCGTGACCGGTCCGTCCAGCCCGGCCAGGTCCGGAAAGACGCTGGCGAACAATATCTCGTCCCCCAGCCCCTGTTCCGGCCAGATCAGCAGATGGCGGCCTTCCAGCATCTCCCCCTGCCAGAAGGGCAGGTCCAGGTTTCGCCGCGGCTGGCGCTGGCGGGCGCGGAACCGTTCCTCGTAATCGGTCCATCCCTGTTGCAGCCGTCCCTGGGCCAGATGGTCCAGCGACAGGTTGAACCGGGCGATGGGCTGATCGGCATCCAGGTCCAGGGCACGGCGGAAGGCAGACACGGCCGCCGCATCGTCGCGCCGGCGCAGCAGCGTGCCCAGATTGGCATGGGCCACGGCCAGGGCGGGGTTGAGGTCCAGGGCCTTGCGCTGGCACGTCTCCGCCTCGTCAAGCCGACCCAGTTCCAGCAGCGCCACGCCCCGGTTGGACCAGGCGTCGGCCCGGGCCGGGTCGGCGGCCAGGGCCTGGCGTGCCGCCTTTTCCGCCGCATCGGGCCGGTTCTGCTCCAGCAGCACGGCCGCCAGATTGGACCAAGCATCCACCAGCTTCGGATTGGCCGTCAACGCGGCGCGGAAGGCCCGCTCCGCCGCCGCGAACTGCCGGTCCTGCATCAGCATGCCACCCAGATTGTTCTGGATGGCGGCCGATCCCGGTGCCGCCTTGGCCGCCGCCAGCACCAGCCGCAGCCCCTCCTCATGCTCCCCCGTCTGCCACAGCGCCAGGCCCAGCAGATGGGAGATATCGGTGTTGCCCGGCAATCGTTGCAGCAACCGCCTGTAACCGGTCACGGCCCCTGCCAGATCGCCCTGCTGGTGGCGGGCCATGGCCGCGTCCAGCTGGCGGGCGGGCGAGTCGGCTTCGGGCGGTTTCTTCCGGTCCATTTCGGGTCCGTGAGGGGCGGGATGGCGCCACCTTAGCCCATGCACCACGCCCACTCCAACCCGGATGGCGCCACCTGAAAGCACTAAATGCCGGAAATACTTAACCCTGCCCCGCAAACTGGCTAGCATGGAGGCCTTGCCCGCCAGCGGACCGGACCATCGATGACCACAGAAACAACCCGCGCCCCCGCCCTGTTCAAGGGCGCGTCCGTCCTGATCACCGGCGGCACCGGTTCCTTCGGCCGGCAGTTCACGCGTTTCCTGCTGAAACATGGCAAGCCGCGCCGGCTGGTCATCTTCTCGCGCGACGAGTTCAAGCAGTATGAGATGCAGCAGCAATTCGCGGACATGGATAACCGCGACGCGCTGCGCTTCTTCATTGGCGATGTCCGCGACCAGCAGCGCCTGTCCATGGCCATGCGCGAGGTCGATTACTGCATCCACGCCGCGGCACTGAAACATGTGCCCACGGCGGAATACAATCCCATCGAATGTATCCGCACCAATATCAATGGCGCGGAAAACGTGGTCCAGGCGGCACTGGCCAACAAGGTGAAGAAGGTGGTGGCCCTGTCCACGGACAAGGCCGCCAGCCCCGTGAACCTCTATGGGGCGTCCAAGCTGGCATCCGACAAGATCTTCGTGGCAGCCAACAACCTGTCGGGCTCCGTCGGCACCCGTTTCGCCGCCGTGCGCTATGGCAATGTCGTGGGCTCCAGAGGTTCCGTCGTCCCCTTCTTCCGCAAGCTGATCGAGGAGGGGGCGAAGGAACTGCCCATCACCGACGAGCGGATGACGCGGTTCTGGATCACGCTGAACAAGGGCGTGGATTTCGTCGCCTCCTCCTTCACCATGATGCAGGGGGGGGAGATTTTCGTGCCCAAGATCCCGTCCATGCGCATCGTGGACCTGGCACGCACCATGGCGCCCCACCTCTCCCACCGCATCGTCGGCATCAGGCCGGGGGAGAAGCTGCATGAGATCATGATCACCGAGGATGATGCGCGGCAGACCGTGGAACTGCCCGACCGCTACATCATCGAACCCGCCTTCAACTGGTGGGACCGCGGCCCCTATGCCAAGCAGGGGGCCACGGGCGTGGGTGACGGGTTCAGCTATCGCAGCGACACCAATCCGGAATGGCTGTCGGACGACGCCATGCGGGCCCTGCTGGAGCGGCCTTCGTGACCAGGGGCTTCCTGCCCTATGGGCGGCAATGGATCGACGAGGCGGATATCGCCGCCGTGGAACAGGTGCTGCGCGGCGACTGGCTGACGCAAGGCCCCTCGGTCGGCTGGTTCGAACGGGCCTTCGCAGAGAAGGTGGGGGCACGTCACGCCGTCACCTGTGCCAATGCCACGGCGGCCCTGCATGTATCGATGATGGCGCTGGACCTGAAGCCAGGTGACGCCGTGGTGGTGCCCAGCGTCACCTTCCTGGCCACGGCCAATGCCGTGCGCTATGTCGGCGCCCAGGTCGCCTTCGCCGATGTCGATCCCGACACCGGCCTGATGCGCCGCCAGGATGCGGAAGACGCGATTGCGCGGGCCGAGGCCCTGGGCTGGCGCGTGCGGGCCCTGGCGCCCGTGCACCTGGCCGGACAGACGGCCGACATGGCGGGCCTGGCGGCCCTGGCCCGTGAACGGGACCTCGCCATTGTCGAGGATGCGGCCCATGCCGTGGGCACGCGCCTGGCCGGTGCGGACGGCGCCCTGGTCGCTGTCGGCGCCTGCGACCGGTCGGACCTGGCCTGCTTCTCCTTCCACCCGGTGAAAACCATGGCCACGGGTGAGGGCGGCATGGTCACCACCAATGATGACGGGCTGGCCAGGCGCGTACGCGCCGCCGTGTCGCACGGCATGACCCGCGATCCGGCGGATTATGCCGATGTGGCGGCCGCGACCGCCGCCGACGGCAAGCCCAACCCCTGGTATTACGAGATGCCGGAACCCGGCTTCAATTACCGGATGACCGACATCCAGGCGGCCCTGGGCCTGTCGCAACTGTCCAAGCTGGACGCCTTCGTCCGCGCCCGCCAGACGCTGGTCGATGCCTATGATCAGGCCCTGGCACCGCTGGCCCCCGTCTTGCGGCCGGCCGGGAAGAAGCCGGGCGTAATGGCCGGCTGGCACCTCTATGTCGCCCTGATCGACTTCACCGCCCTGGGTATGGACCGGGCGGCCTTCATGGGCGCCCTGCGACAGGACGGGGTGGGCAGCCAGGTGCATTACATTCCCGTCCACACCCAGCCCTATTACCGGCGTCTCTATGGCGATCTGGTGCTGGCGGGTGCGCAGGCCTGGTACGATCGCTGCCTGTCGCTGCCGCTGTTTCCGGCCATGTCCATGGCAGACCATGACCGTGTCGTCGCTTCGCTGACGCGCATCATCAAGGGATGATCCGATGCCCGCCCTCATCAACCCCATGGACCTGTCGGGCCGCCATATCCTGGTGACCGGCGCATCGGCCGGCATCGGCCGGGCCACGGCGATATTGGCGGCGAAACTGGGCGCCCGCGTCACCGTTACCGGTCGTGACCAGGCACGGCTTTCCGCGACATTGGCCGACCTTCCGGGCGATGGCCACCGCGCCGACGCCTTCGATTTGTCCGCCATCGACGCCATTCCCGGCTGGATGAAGGCGGCAGCATCCGGCAACGGCCCCATCGACGGCCTGGCCCATTGCGCCGGCATCCAGACGCTGCGCCCCATCCGCATCTTCCAAGCCGATTTCTTTGACGAGGTGATGCGCACCAACCTGGGCGCCTCCCTGGCCCTGGCCAAGGGTCTGCGGCAGAAGGGGGTGAAGGCGGAAAAATCCAGCCTGGTCTATATCTCCTCCACCGCCGCCACGGCCGCCTCACCCGCCAATGTCGTCTATGCGGCGGCCAAGGGCGGCATCATCGCCGCCACCAGGGGCCTGTCGGCCGAACTCCTGCCCGATGCCATCCGCGTCAATTGCGTGGTGCCCAGCATCGTGATGACCGAACTGATCGAACGCGGGTTCGAAAAGCTGAATGGCGACCAGATCGGCCATCTGGAAAAGCTCCAGCCGCTGGGTTTCGGCCATCCCGACGACGTGGCCAACGCCATCTGCTTCCTGCTGTCGGACGCCGCCCGCTGGATCACCGGCACCTCGATGGTGGTGGATGGGGGCCGGACGGCATGACCGGTCACGCCATGACCTTCCGCTCCCCCACCACGGGCGATGCCGCCACGCTGCTGGCCTGGCGGCGCCTGCCGGAGGTGACGGGCAACAGCTTCACCGATGTGGATGACGATCTGGACAAGCAGCGCGCCTGGATCGACCGCTGCAACACGCGGACCGATTATCTGCACAGGATCATCCAGGTGGATGGGGTCGATGTCGGCTATACCAGCATCACGATCACCCATCCCGCCTGGGGGGTGGGCAGCATCGGCGCCTATATGGGCGACCGGCGCGGGCGCACCGGCATCGGCGCCCTGAATTTCGCGCCCGTCCTGAACCATTGTTTCCACCGGCTGGGCCTGCGCAAGGTGGTGAACCAGATCTTCGCCGACAATGAAAAGGTGCTGAAGGGCCAGACGCTGCTGGGCTATCGCCATGTCGGCGTGCTGAAAGCCCACGCCCTGAAGAACGGGCAGCCGCGCGACGTGCATCTGTTCGAAATGCTGGCCGACGACTGGGCCAGGGCCCGCCCCCGCTTCGGCCTGCTCTACGACCTGGACGGGGTGGATGTGGGGTGAGACCCCTCACCACCCGCCCCGGCGCAGCCAATCCCCCATTTGCTCCATGCGATCGGCCCCCCAGAAGGGCTCCCCGTCCACGAAGAAGAATGGCGCGCCGAACACGCCGCGCGTGATGGCCTCGTCCGTTTCCGCGCGCAGCCGATCCTTCACCCCCGGCTCGGCGATCCCCGCCTCCACCGCGTCGCGTTCCAGGCCCAGGCTGGCGGCCACATCGAGCACATTTTCCGGCAGGGCCATGTCGCGCCCTTCCACCCAATGGGCGTGGAAAATGGCGCGAGCCAAGGCGGCCGGACTATGCTCCCCGCCTGCCTGGTCCAGCCAGTAGAAGGCGCGCGCCGCCGCCAGCGAGCCGAAGGCCTGGGGCAGCGGCTGGTGCAGGGGCACACCCCACAGCCGGGCGCAGCGCGGCACGTCATGGCGCAGGTAATCGCCCGCCAGCGGCTTGTTCAGGTTGGGTACGGCACTGGTGACCTTGAACACGGCCCCCAGCAGGATGGGCCGCCAGCGCACGGGTCGGCCCCAGCCTTCGGCCAGCGCGTCGATGCGGGCGGCCGCCAGATAGGCGTAGGGGGAGGCGAAGTCGAAATAGAAATCGATGGGTGCGGCGCTCATCGCGAAACCTCCCGTCACCAGGGAATACGGCGTCCATCATAGCCGAAGAAGGCGCCGCTGTCGGCCGGGGTGGCACCGGCGATGACACGGCGCATGCCGGCCACGCTGTCGGGCGGCGTCACCGGCGCCTTGGGCCCGCCCATGTCGGTCTGCACCCAGCCCGGATGCATGACGATGCAGGTGATGCCATCCTCGCGCCAATCGGCGGCCAAGCTGCGATTGCCCATGTTGATCGCGGCCTTGGAGGCGCGATAGGCATACATGCCCCCGCTCTCGTTCTCCGCGACGGAGCCCAGCTGGCTGGACACGGTGGCCACCTTGGCGCCCGCGGCCAGATTGGGCTTCAGCGCCTGGGCCAGCAGGAGAGGGGCCAGGGCATTGACCTTCAGGGTCATGAGCCAGCCATCGACATCGATCCCGTCCCTGGACTGGGCGGACAGGTCCGGCCCCATGATGCCGGCATTGTTGATCAGCAGGTCGACCGACCGCCCCTTCAGCGCTGCCGCGAAGGCGGCGATGGAGGCCGGGTCGTCCACCGACAGGCCCAGCACCTCCACCCCCTTCACCCCGGCCAGCCCGCCGGGCCGGGCCGCATCACGGCAGGTGGCGATGACGGTCCAGCCATCGGCCACGTACTGGCGCACGAACTCCAGGCCGATGCCGCGATTGGCGCCGGTGATGACGACGGTGGGCATGTTTCCTCCGGTCCCGTTGGTCCTCAGGCGGCCAGCGCCGCATTCAACGCCTTGATGTTGTCCCCACCCGTGGCGACAAACAAGACCCGATCCAGCGCATCCGGCCGTTGCGCGACGAAGTCCCGCACCGTGGCAACGGCCACCTGGGCCGCCAGTTCCTTGGGGAACCGGTAGGCGCCGGTGGAAATGGCGGGCAGGGCGATGGACCGCGCGCCCTTTTCCACGGCCAACTCAAGCGCGCGGCGATAGGTGCGGGCCAGGACCTTGTCCTCCCCCATCTTGCCGGTGATGAAGACGGGCCCGACCGCATGCACCACCCAGCGGGCCTTCATATTGAAGCCCGGCGTGATCCCGGCATCGCCGCGCCCCACCGGGTCCAGCGCCGTGGCGGCCGCGAACAGCGCCGGCCCCGCCGCCTCATGGATGGCCCGCGACACGCCGGTCCCACCACCCAGACCCGGGGCGGCGGCATTGACCACGACATCCACATCCAGCGCGGTGATGTCGCCCTGGTGAACCAGCAACTCGGTCAATTGATACCTCAAACCGCGAAGGCCAGCGTGGCGGTGCGCCCGCCATCGCTGACGGTCAGGCCCGCCGACATGACGCGCATGATCTCCAGCCCGCGACCCGACTTGGCTTCCACATTCACCGGTGGGCGGATGCTGTCGGGGTCGTAGCCCCCGCCCTGGTCGGCGATGCGGATATGCAGATGCCCGTTTTCCAGCCAGGCTGATAGGTCGATGCGGCGGTTGGCCCGGTCCGGATCGGCCAGGGTGGCGGTCAGCCGCTGGCAGAAGGCGTCGAACTGGCTGGGATCATCGACCAGCGACCCGCCCATGGCCAGGTTGCCATGCAGGACGGCATTGATGATGGCCTCATGCAGTGACAGTTCGGCATCGTGGCGCACCGTCACCGGCAGCAGCCCCCGCGCCAGCAGCCCTTCACAGAACTGCGCCGCCGTATCCAGTGTCCAGGCCAGCCGCGTGGTCAGCGACACCAGCAGATGCCCGTCGGCCAGCGCCGTCTTCAATTTTTCCGTCGGCAGGGTGCCGGCCGGGCCCTGCTCGATGACCGCGGCACAGCCCGACCGCAGGGCCGCCATCAGATCCACCGCCGCCCCTTCGGCCACCAGACGCACGATGGCCGCCTCCGCATGCGGACCACCATCGGCCACCGGCAGGCCCAGTTCCGCGGCCATTCGGGCCTGCTCGGCCCTGTCCAGCGTCTCACCGGCCACCTGGAATTCCATCTTGCCCCCGCCCTTCATCCCGAAGCGCCCCTTGACTGGTCTACCGCGACAGACCCACCCCCGTCATCCGACAGATCGACAACCAGGGGCGTGCCGATGACAAAACCATCACCCGGCGGATATTCCGCCGCTACCCGTCGGGCTAGATCATCACCCGATCGTGAGAAACCGTACAGTGTCTTTCCATCAGTCCAGCCGCCCAGCGACGGATTGCCGACCTTCACGCACCACAGACGGTCGAATCGGTTCCAATGCCGATCCAACATGGAAACCATCCGGCGCGGGGAAGCGCGAAGCCTCTCGATCCGGGTTTCCGACAGGGTGATGACGCCGGTCATCTGCACGATATGGCGGTCCGCCTCCTCCAGCGCCTGGCGGATGGCGGCCTCCTCCTTCTTGGCATGGCGTAACGCCGCTGCCACCATATTCTTCTCATCCACGGCCCGCGCGAGCTTACGTTCCACCTGTTTGATGACACGCATGATGCGGCGGGCCGCCATCACCATGCCGGCCCCCGCCACGGCCAGCGCCAGCAGGCTGACCAGGTTCATCCAGGTGGCCATCAGACATTCCCCGCGGCACGGCCGGTGCCGACGAAGGTCAGTTCCTGCAGCGCGAAGCCCGAATCGGCAGGAAATTCCGTGGCCAGCATCTGGCGGGCATTGCGCTCCCCCGGGGCCCAGACGCGGACATTGTTGGTATAGCGCCAGATGGTGGGGGCGCTGTCGAAGTCGCGCTGCGCCTGATCGGCCAGCATCCGGTTGGCGACGCGGCCGGTATAAAGGCTGTCGGCCACACCCTGGCGGCCCAGCTCGTGCCAGACCTCCACCCGGTCACGCTCCACGGCCCCCAAAGTCATTTCCAGACGCGACAGCTGCGACTTCATTCGGAACCGTTCGGCGTTGCGCCGGTCGCGGTGGGCGGCATGCTCGCGATTATGGGCCATCAGCTTTTCCAGGGCCGCCTGCGCCTCCCTGGTCTCGCGCCGGACCTTGTCATGGTCGGCCACCCATTCATAGACGTCCGGGATCACCACCCGCAGCATCTCCAGCAGCACGATGGCCACAAGGCAGGCGGCGGCCCCCGACAGGATCACCACATCCGACGTGGTCAATTCCAGATACATCCACCCTCCGGACCGGCCCCATGACATCGGTACCGATGATAAGGGGACGGGTGCCGCGGAACAGTGAAATTTTTCACCTGCGCTACCGGACGATGGCCTATCCTGCCCGCAACCGCGTGCCGAAGTGCCGCCCCATACGCAGCAATCAGGGAAACAAGGTCATGGACAAGGGTTCGCCGAGGGCCATCCTGCTGAGGGATTACGCCGCCCCCGCCTGGTGGATCGAAACCGTCGATCTGTCGTTCGATCTGCGCGACGGCGGCACCATCGTCACTTCCCGCCTGGGTTTGCGCCGCAACCTTGATGCCGGCCCCGGCCCCCTGGTCCTGGACGGGCAGGAGCTGGAATTGCTGTCTGTCACCGTCGGCAACCGCCCCCTGGGTCCCGATGATTACGCCCTGACGCCCGACCACCTGACCCTCACCGGCCTGACCGGTGATCAGGCGGAGATCGAGATCGTCACCCGCATCCACCCGGAAAAGAACACGGCGCTGGAAGGGCTCTACAAGTCGTCGGGCAATTACTGCACCCAGTGCGAGGCGGAAGGCTTCCGCAAGATCACCTATTTCCAGGACCGTCCCGACGTGATGGCCAGGTACAAGGTGCGGGTGGAGGGCGACCGCGCGCTCTATCCCGTGCTGCTGTCCAACGGCAATCTGGTGGACCAGGGCGAGGCGGCGGATGGCCGCCACTGGGCGCTGTGGGAGGATCCCTGGCCCAAGCCCTGCTACCTGTTCGCGCTGGTCGCCGGCAAGCTGGTGCATATCGAGGACAGTTTCCGCACCACGTCCGGCCGCGACGTGACCTTGCGCATCTATGTGGAGCCGGGGAACGAGGACAAGTGCGGCCACGCCATGGAAAGCCTGATCAAATCCATGAAGTGGGACGAGGATGTCTATGGCCTGGAATATGACCTCGACATTTTCAACATCGTGGCCGTCGGCGACTTCAACATGGGGGCCATGGAGAACAAGTCGCTGAACGTGTTCAACACCAAGTACATCCTGGCCCGCCCGGACACGGCCACCGATACCGATTTCCTGGGGATCGAGGCGGTGGTGGCGCATGAATATTTCCATAACTGGACCGGCAACCGCGTCACCTGCCGCGACTGGTTCCAGCTGTCTCTGAAGGAAGGCCTGACCGTCTTCCGCGATCAGCAGTTCAGCGCCGATATGAACTCGGCGCCTGTGAAGCGCATCCAGGACGTCACCCGCCTGCGCCAAGTGCAGTTCGCGGAGGATGCGGGGCCGACCGCCCACCCGGTGCGCCCGGAAACCTATATCGAGATCAACAATTTCTACACGCCCACCGTCTATGAGAAGGGGGCGGAGGTCCTGCGCATGTACCATACGCTGCTGGGTGCGGCGGGGTACCGGCGGGGCATCGATCTCTATTTTGCCCGCCATGACGGGCAGGCGGTGACCACGGACGATTTTCTGGCCGCCATGCGCGATGCCAATCCGGACGTATCCTTGGATTGGAACCAGTTCCAGCGTTGGTACGCCCAGGCTGGCACCCCCACCGTCAGCGGCGAGGGTACCTATGACGCGGCCAGCCGCACCTATCGCCTGACCCTGCGCCAGACCCTGGCCCCCACACCGGGCCAGCCGGTGAAACTGCCCATGCTGGTGCCGGTGGCAATGGGCCTGGTGGGGCCGGACGGCGCCGACCTGGCCTCGCGGCTGGAGGGGGAAAGCCAGGCCGTTTCCGGCACCCGCGTCCTGGCCCTGACCACGGCGGAACAGAGCTTCACTTTCACCGACGTACCGGCCGCCCCGGTACCGTCGCTGTTCCGCGGCTTCTCCGCCCCTGTCAAGCTGGCCTTCGATTACACCGATGCCGACCTGACCTTCCTGATGGCCAATGACAGCGATCCGTTCAATCGCTGGGAGGCCGGGCAGACGCTGGCGTCGAGCCTGCTGCTGGGTCTTGTGGAGGATCGGGCGGCCGGGCGTGACATGGTCGTGCCCAAGGGCTTCGTCGATGCCATCGGCGCCACCATCGCGCGGGGTGCGGAGGACCCGTCCTTCACCGCCCTGGCCCTGGCCCTGCCGTCGGAGAATTACCTGGGCCAGTTGATGGAGGAGATCGATGTGGACGGCATCCATGCCGCCCGCGATCTGGTCCGCGCCATCATCGGCCGCACCCACCGCGCGGCATTGCTGTCGACATACCGCGCCAATGAGGAACAGGGTGAATTCAGCGTCAGCCCGGAAGCCATCGGCCGCCGTGCCCTGAAAAACGCCTCCCTGGCCTATCTGCTGGCCGCGAACGACGCGGAAGGCAAGGAACTGGCGCTCAACCAGTACCGCACCGCCACGGGCATGACCGACGTGATCACGGCCCTTGCCCTGATCGCCGACAGCGACATGCCGGAACGCCCCACATCGCTCGCCGCCTTTGCCGAGAAATGGAAGGACGAGGCGCTGGTCATGGACAAGTGGTTCATGATCCAGGCCGCCTCTTCGCGCGCCGACACGCTGGTCAATGTCCAGGCGCTGCTGTCCCATCCCGGCTTCAACATCCGCAATCCCAACAAGGTCTATGCCCTGGTCGGCGGCTTCACCGGCAATGCCACGGCGTTCCACGCCGCCGACGGCTCCGGCTATGAGTTCCTGGCCGACCGGGTGATCGAGCTGAATCGGCTGAACCCGCAGGTGGCCAGCCGCATGGCCAAGTCGTTTGCCCGCTGGCGCAAATATGATGGCGAACGCCAGGCCGCGGCCAAGGTCGCCCTGGAACGCGTGGCCCACACGCCAGACCTGTCGCGGGACGTGTACGAGATCATCGCCCGCAGCCTGGAGGGTTGAAGCGCCACCCATTCCATTTCATGGCGGCACCCGTAAAGGCTGTCGCCATTGTCTTTCTTCACCCGCAGACCCGTCGGAAACGCATAATATACGGAAGGTCATATAATCATATTCGCATTTGGTGTCGGCCGGATTAGTAGGCAGAGTTAGTTCTCTCAACTAACGAAGGGGGAACAAAATGTTCGGTCTCGGCAGGGTGGATCAAAAAACAATAAACATGGCAAATGCATTGGATGCGTTGCGAACCAATGTCATGATTGCCGATGAGAAATTCAATATCACCTACATGAACTCTTCGGTTATCCAGCTGATGCGCGAAGCAGAAGATGACTTGAAGAAGGAACTCCCGAACTTCAGCGTCGATCGTCTGATCGGCAGCAACATTGACATTTTCCACAAGAAGCCGGAACACCAACGCCGGATGCTGACGGCGCTGACCAAGCCGCACCATGCCACCATCCATGTCGGCAAGCGGGTGTTCGACCTGCTGGTGACGCCGCTGTCGGATGGCGACAGGCGTGTGGGCTATGTCGTGGAATGGGCGGATGCCGCCGAGCGGTTGCTGAATGTCGATTACGCCGCGCAGTTGAAGGCCATCCACCGCTCACAGGCCGTGGTGGAACTGGATGTGGACGGCCACCTGATCGATGCCAACGACAATTTCCTGAAATCCATGGGCTATACGCGCGAAGAGGTGAGAGGCAAGCCTCACAGCATGTTCGTGGAGGCCGAATACCGCGCCGGGCGCGACTACGCCGAATTCTGGGAAAAGCTGCGCCGCGGCGAATACCAGGCCGCGCAGTTCAAACGCATCGGCAAGAACGGCAAGGTCGTGTGGATCGAAGGCGCGTACAACCCGATCTTCGACGACAAGGGCAAGGTCACCAAGATCGTCAAGTTCGCCAACGACATCACGGCGCAGGTGGAATTGCTGGGCAACCTCAAATCCCTGATCGACCAGAATTTCGGGGAGATTAATTCGGAAATCGGGCGGTCCAAGTCGCAAGCCTCCCAAGCCAACAGTGCCGCGAGCGATGCGGCGGAGAATGTGCGCGCCGTGGCCTCGGGCGCGGGGGAACTGGCGGCATCGGTGGATGAGATCGCGCAGTCCATGGCCAAGTCGCGTGCCGCCGCCGACAGCGTCTTTGCCAGGGCGGAAGCGGCGGAATCCTGTACCGGCCGCCTGACCAGCACGGCCCAGGCCATGAATGGAATCGTTGCCATCATTCAGAACATCGCCGGGCAGATCAACCTGCTGGCCCTGAACGCCACGATCGAGGCGGCGCGGGCCGGCGATGCCGGGCGCGGCTTTGCCGTGGTGGCGTCGGAGGTGAAGAACCTGGCCAACCAGGCCGCCCGCGCGACCGAGCAGATTTCCACGGAGATCGACGGCATCCAGAGTTCGTCGCGCGAGGTGGCGACGGCCTTGGATGCCATCCGCGATGCGGTGCATTCGGTGCACGAACTGGTCACCGCCACTTCCGCGGCCGTGGAGGAACAGAGTGCCGTGACGCGCGGCATGTCGTCCAACATGCAGCGCATGTCCCAGGCCGTCACCACCGTGTCCTCCAACATCACCGGCATCTCCGGTGCCGTGGACGAGGTGGCGCATGCCGTGGAGAAGACAAGGCAGGCGGCGGAGGTGCTGGTGCGTTGATGCTGGCGGGGGGCGGTGGCACCGGATAGGATGCGGCAGCCTCATCCCCCGGAGCCCCCGTTTCCGCCTTGAATTTCCTGCGCAAGATCCTGGCCCCTGTGGCGCCCAAGCCCAAGAAGCGGGTGCGCCCGGCCCTGCCGCCGCCGCGCCTGATGGCGGTGGCCGGCGTGCCGGTGCCCGTGGAGGTGCGGGTATCGGCGCGGGCAAGGCGGCTGTCCATGCGGGTGGACGCGGCGCGCAACATCGTGCGCGTCTCCACCCCGCCGCGCATTGCCGATGCCGATTTGCACCTGTTCGTGGGAAGGCACATGGACTGGCTGCGCCAGCGCCTGTCGGCGGTGCCGGACAAGGTGCCCTTCGTCCCCGGCGCAATCGTTCCCATCCTTGGCATCGACCATGTCATCCGCCACGCACCCGATGGACGGCGCACGCCGCAGCGCCTGGCCCTGCCAGACGGCACGCATGAGCTGCGCGTGGGCGGGGAGGCGGAATTCGTGCCCCGCCGCGTGGCCGATTACCTGAAGGCCGAGGCCCGCCGCCTGCTGTCCGCGCGGTCGCAGGAAAAGGCGGCGCGGCTGGGCGTCCGCGTCGCCGGCATCACCGTGCGCGACACCAGATCCCGCTGGGGCAGTTGCTCACCCGACGGGCGCCTGTCCTATTGCTGGCGGCTGGTCATGGCCCCGGAACCGGTCTTCGACTATGTGGTCGCGCATGAGGTGGCCCATCTGCGGGAGATGAACCATTCCGCCCGCTTCTGGGCCGTGTGCGCCAGCCTGACCGACGGGGTGGACGACCATCGCGACTGGCTGCGCGCCAATGGCGCCCGGCTGCACCGTTATGGCGGCTGACGCGCGGGCCTGGCTGGCGGCGCTCGCGGCCCTGGTGGTGCTGTCCCTGCTGCTGGGCCTGCCACCCATTCCCGGCCATATGCTGGCGCCCGACCATCGCGGGCTGGTGCTGGAACTGCCCTTGCTGCTGGCGGTGCTGGCCCTGGTGCGGGTTCGGCCGCAACCGGCCGTCGCCTGGGTGCTGGGGACCGCCTGCTGGTTGATCCTTTTGCTGCGGCTGGCCGATCTGGTGGCCCTGATGACCGCCGGCCGGCGGTTCGAACCCGCCTTCGACCCAGCCCTGGTCCCCGCCCTCTGGGATGTGGTGGCCAAGGGTGCCAGCGGACTGGCCTTAGGCATCGGTCTGATCGTCGGGCTGGGTGGGTTGCTGCTGCTCTGCCGTTGGCTGGCCGGGCTGGCACTGGTTCCTTTGGAGCTAAAGCATGGCCGCCCCGCCCTTTTTGCCCTGGGCCTGGGCTGCGCACTGGCGGCGCTCACCGGCCTGCCGCTGGTGCAGCCCCTGGACCGCGGACCTGTCGGCGCCATCGCCGAACAGGCCGACCGCTGGCAGGAGGCGGAGCGGATGCAGGCGGCGATGCGGACCGTCCTCGCCCACGACCCGACGGCCGGCATCGCGCAGGACAGCCTGTTCGCCGCCCTGCGTGGCCGGCCCGTCATCCTGGCCTGGGTGGAATCCTACGGCTTCTCCGCCCTGACCGATCCGCGCCAGGCCGGGATCGTCCGTAGCCGGCTGGCGGCGCTGGACACGGAACTGGCCGGGGCGGGGTTCCGCCGCCGGTCGGGCCTGGTGGAAAGCCCGGTGATCGGCGGGCGCAGCTGGCTGGCCCATGGCACGCTGCGCGCCGGCATCCGCCAGGATCAACCCCTGGCCCAGCAACTGGTCCTGGCCGCCGGTCGCGGCGGGCTGGTGCGCAGCCTCGACCGCGCCGGATGGCGCACCATCGCCGCCATGCCCGGCCTGTCCATGCAATGGCTGGAAGGCCCCGCCTGGGGGTTCGAACAGGTGCTGGACCGTAGCGCCTTCGCCTATGACGGCCCCACCTTCGGCTGGTCGCCGATGCCAGACCAAGCCTTGCTCGCCAGCCTGACGCCGGAAAGGCTGGCCGGCGACACACGCCCCCTGTTCCTGGAAATCGTGCTGACCAGCAGCCACGCCCCCTGGACACCGCTTCCGCCCTGGCCAGCCGATGGCGCTTCCTATACCGACACCGACCTGCGCCCGGATTATCGCGACATGGCCGGCGCCTATGGGCGGTCGCTGGACTACAGCCTGCGCGCCCTGGGTGACTGGCTTGTGCGGCGGGCCCCGACGGATGCGCTGATCCTCATCCTGGGCGACCACCCGGCTTTGGACTGGATTTCTGAGGGTCGCGACCATCTGGTGCCGCTGCACATCCTGTCACGCGATGCGGCATTGCTCGACCGGCTGGACGGTCTGTCCCTGGCCGATGGCATGGTGCCGGACGGAAATGGCAAACCCCTGCCAATGTGGGACATCTATCCGCAACTGCTGGCCCGTTTTGGTCCACAACCCTTGCCAGCACCGCCGATCCATGACGACATGGCGAAAAAACCTGGGGAGGCCACGCCATGATCGACAAGCTCGAACTGTTCCTGGCCCTGGCCCGCGCCCGCCATTTCGGCCGTGCCGCGGAAGAGGCGGGCGTGTCCCAGCCCACCTTGTCGGCGGGGGTCAAGCATCTGGAGGAGATGCTGGGCGTGCCGCTGGTCGTGCGCGGGTCGCGTTTCCAGGGCTTCACGGCGGAGGGGGAACGGCTGCTGGAATGGTCGCGCCGGCTGGTCGGCGACTGGCGTGCCATGCGTCAGGATATCGACGCGCTGCGCAAGACGGTGTGCGGCCATTTCCGCCTGGCCGCCGTGCCCACCGCCCTGGCCATGGTGCCCAAGCTGACCATTTCCGTGCTGGACCGGCATCCGGGCGTGGATTTCCTGATCCTGGCATCCAACTCCCAGAAGATCATGGAGCAGGTGGAAAACCTGGCCATCGATGCCGGCCTGACCTATCTGGACAATGAACCGGTCGGCAATTTCATCCAGATCCCGCTCTATCGCGAGCGCTATCACCTGATCACCGGGCCGGACAGCGCCTTCTCCGGACGAACGGAAGTGCGCTGGGCGGAATTGCAGGGCGTGCCGCTCTGCCTTCTGTCGCCCGACATGCAGAACCGCCGCATCATCGACCGCGCCCTGCACCGCGTGGGCGTGAAGGCGGAGGTGGCGGTGGAAAGCAATTCCATGACGGCGCTGGCCGCCCATGTCCGCACCGGCCGCTGGACCAGCATCATGCCCACCGTGCTAATGGAAGCCCTGGGCCTGCCCGTGGAATTGAAGGCCATCCCCCTGGTCGATCCGGTGATCGAGCATACGATCGGCATGGTGATGATGGACCGCGAGCCCCATTCCCCCATGGCCACTGCCATGATCGCGGCCGCCAAGCGGGTGTCGCTGATTCAAAATCCATAAAATATCCCCGACAAAAGTCGAGATAAGCACCATGAGAATGATTCGCAACCACCGATAGCGCATGGTTAACGGCATCGCCGCATGCGGCGGGCGGGTGGCTGAAACCCCTTGTTTCCTGCGGCACACCACGAAAGTCATGCCACGCCAATGGCTTGGATAGGGAGTGGGTGAACCTCTCTCATCCCAACCGTTCGATCAGGATGTGCAATCGCTCAACAAAACAATCCCATTGATATGGGGGGCTTTTCGGCAAAACCTGCAAAGGTGATTGCCCGCTGGAGTTCCCATGACCCCCCTCATGCCTTGGGACGAGCGCCACGCAGCCGATATCATTCATCGGCATCTGCATCTGGAGGGACCGACCCTCCCGATCCTGCATGCTCTGCAGGAGGCGTTCGGCTTTATTCCCGACCCTGTTGTGCCGATGATCGCCGATGCGCTGAACCTGTCGCGCGCGGAAATCCATGGCGTCGTCACCTTCTATCACGATTTCCGGCAACAGCCGGCGGGCCGCCACGTCATCAAACTCTGCCGGGCGGAGGCCTGCCAATCGGTGGGCGGGGAGAAGGTCGCCACCAGCCTGCTGGAACGGCTGGGCATCGCCTGGGGCGAGACCACCAAGGACGGCAACGTCACCGTAGAGGCCGTCTATTGCCTGGGCCTGTGCGCCTGCGCGCCCGCCGCCCTGGTGGATGGCGAGCCGGTGGGACGGCTGGATGGCGCCAAGCTGGCCGCCGCGGTTGAGGAGGTGCGCTGGTCATGACCCGTATCTTCATTCCCCAGGATGTGGCCGCCCTGGCCGTGGGTGCCGAAAAGGTCGCCAAATCCATCGCCGCCCAGGGTGGCGATCAGGTCACCATCATCCGCACCGGTTCGCGCGGCCTGTTCTGGCTGGAACCGATGGTGGAGGTGGAAACCCCCGCCGGCCGCATCGCCTATGGTCCCGTGGCGCCCTCCGACGTGCCTGGCCTGTTCGCGGCCGGCTTCCTGACCGGGGCCAAACACCCGCTCTGCCTTGGCCCCACGGAAGACATCCCCTGGCTGGCCCGCCAGAACCGCCTGACCTTCGCTCGTTGCGGCATCATCGATCCGCTGTCGATCACCGATTACAAAACCCATGACGGCTTCAAGGGCATCACCCGCGCGCTGAACCTGGGTCCCGCCAACACCATCGAAGAGGTGGTGAAGTCCGGCCTGCGCGGCCGTGGCGGTGCCGGCTTCCCCACCGGCGTAAAATGGCGCACGGTTGCCGCCGCCGCTGCCGATCGCCGCTACATCGTCTGCAACGCCGATGAGGGCGACAGCGGCACCTTTGCCGACCGCATGATGCTGGAAGGCGATCCGCTGGCCCTGATCGAGGGCATGGTGATCGCCGGCTATGGCGTGGGGGCAAACAAGGGCTACGTTTATTCCCGCAGCGAATATCCCCACGCCAACCATGTCTTCAACCGCGCGCTTTATGTGGCGCGCAAGGCCGGGCTGCTGGGCCCGTCGGTCCTGGGCACCGATTTCGGCTTCGACATCGAATTGCGCGTCGGTGCCGGCGCCTATGTCTGCGGGGAGGAGACGGCCCTGCTGGAAAGCCTGGAGGGCAAGCGCGGCGTCGTCCGGGCCAAGCCGCCTTTGCCCGCCATCAAGGGCCTGTTCGGCCGGCCGACGGTGGTGAACAATCTGCTGTCGCTGGCCACCGTCCCCACCATCCTGGCCAATGGCGCGCAAGCCTATGCGAATTACGGCATGGGACGGTCGCGCGGTACCATGCCCATCCAGATCGCCGGCAATGTGAAGTTCGGCGGCCTGTTCGAGGATGCGTTCGGCATCACCCTGGGTGAGATCGTCAACGAGGTCGGCGGCGGCACCCTGACAGGCCGTCCCGTCCGTGCCGCGCAGTGCGGCGGACCGCTGGGGGCCTATTTCCCCCCCTCCCTGTTCGACACGGCCTATGATTACGAGGCGTTCACGGCGCGCGGCGGCCTGATCGGCCATGGCGGCATCGTGGTGTTCGACGACAGTGTGGACATGGCGGCCCAGGCCCGTTTCGCCATGGAATTCTGCGCCATCGAATCTTGCGGCAAATGCACCCCCTGCCGCATCGGCTCCACGCGCGGGACCGAAGTGATCGACCGTATCCGGGCCGGTGTCGAGGTGGAGACCAATATCGCCCTGGTGGAGGATCTCTGCCAGACGATGAAGTTCGGCTCCCTCTGCGCCCTGGGTGGCTTCACCCCCTATCCGGTGTTGAGCGCCATCCAGCATTTCCCCGAGGATTTCCGGCGCGGGTCCATGCCCGTGGCGGCGGAATAGGGGGCGGGGATGCTTGGCGGAACCGCACTTTCGGCCTATCTTGATCCTGTCGCCGCCGTGCGGAAGGGAAAGCCATGCCCCAGCTTGATCGCATCACCCAGGATCCGTCCGTCATGGGCGACAAGCCCTGCGTCCGCGGCCTGCGCGTCACGGTGGGCATGCTGGTCGCCCAGGTTGGCGCCGGACGCGGAATCTACGAGCTTCTGGGCGATTATCCGTATCTGGAACGCGAGGACATCCTGCAAGCCCTGCGCTACGCGGCTTGGCCTATCTGCTTGCAGTAACGCGAAAGCCAAAATCCACCGTCATCCCGGCGAAAGCCGGGACCCAGGGGCCAAGCGCCCAACCTCTCGGCAGCGCCGGTCGAGGGAGCGGATAGGTTTGCCCTTATGGCCCCTGGGTCCCGGCTTTCGCCGGGATGACGAGAAAAGCAATTCCACAATCACGTCGGGCCCCGATTGCGAGCGCCCGGCCTCCCCCCTGAATCAGGAGCGGGCCAAATGACTCTCGTGCACGAAACTGACTATGGCACCCCCGCGTCGCGGTCGGAAAAGCTGGTGACCCTGACCATCGACGGGCAGAGCGTCACCGTGCCGGAAGGCACCTCCATCATGCGGGCGGCCATGGAGATGGGGACGCAGATCCCCAAGCTCTGCGCCACCGACATGGTCGATGCCTATGGTTCCTGCCGCCTCTGCCTGGTGGAGATCGAGGGGCGGAACGGTACGCCGTCTTCCTGCACCACGCCCGTGGCGCCGGGCCTGAACGTGAAGACCCAGACCCCGCGCCTGAAGCAGCTGCGCAAGGGGGTGATGGAGCTTTACATCTCCGACCATCCGCTGGACTGCCTGACCTGTGCGGCCAATGGCGATTGCGAATTGCAGGACATGGCCGGTGCCGTGGGCCTGCGCGAGGTGCGCTATGGCATGGATGGCGCCAACCATTTCGCGCCCACGTCGAAACTGAAACTGCCCAAGGATGAGAGCAACCCCTATTTCACCTACGACCCCGCCAAATGCATCGTCTGCTCCCGCTGCGTGCGGGCGTGCGAGGAGGTGCAGGGAACCTTCGCGCTGACCATCGAGGGACGCGGTTTCGACAGCCGGGTGTCGCCGGGCCAGCATAACGCCTTCATGGACAGCGACTGCGTGTCCTGCGGCGCCTGTGTCCAGGCCTGCCCCACCGCGACACTTCAGGAAAAGTCGGTCATCGAGATCGGGCAGCCGGAACATTCCGTCGTCACCACCTGCGCCTATTGCGGCGTGGGCTGCGCCTTCAAGGCGGAAATGCGGGGGGACGAGCTGGTGCGCATGGTCCCCTACAAGGATGGCAAGGCCAACCGGGGCCATTCCTGCGTGAAGGGCCGCTTCGCCTGGGGCTATGCCACACACAAGGAACGCATCCTGTCGCCGATGATCCGCGACAGCATCGACCAGCCCTGGCGCGAGGTCGGCTGGGAGGAGGCGATCGGGTTCACCGCCAACCGGCTGAAGAACATCCAGGCCAAATATGGCAAGGACAGCATCGGCGGCATCACCTCTTCCCGCTGCACCAATGAAGAAACCTTTCTGGTGCAGAAGCTGATCCGCGCCGGCTTCGGCACCAACAATGTCGATACCTGCGCCCGCGTCTGCCATTCCCCCACCGGTTACGGGTTGAAGACCACCTTCGGCACCTCGGCGGGCACCCAGGATTTCGACTCTGTCGAACATACCGATGTGGTGATCGTTATCGGCGCCAACCCGACGGACGGGCATCCGGTCTTCGCGTCCCGCCTGAAGAAGCGGCTGCGCCAGGGGGCCAAGCTGATCGTCATCGATCCGCGCCGCATCGACATGGTGAAGTCGCCCCATATCAAGGCGGCCGTGCATCTCCCCCTGCGGCCGGGCACCAATGTCGCCATCGTCACCGCGCTGGCCCATGTCATCGTCAGCGAAGGGCTGGTGGATGAGGAATTCGTGCGCGAACGCTGCGACTGGACGGATTTCCAGGAATGGGCCGCCTTCGTCGCCGAACCGCGCAACAGCCCGGAGGTGGTCGGGCCGATGGCGGGCGTGGAGCCCGACGCCATCCGCCAGGCCGCCCGCATCTTCGCCACCGGCGGCAATGGCGCCATTTATTACGGCCTGGGCGTGACCGAGCATTCCCAGGGCAGCACCACGGTGATGGCCATCGCCAATCTGGCCATGGCCACGGGCAATATCGGCCGGCCGGGCGTGGGCGTGAACCCGCTGCGCGGACAGAACAATGTCCAGGGCGCCTGCGACATGGGTTCCTTCCCGCATGAATTCTCCGGTTACCGCCATGTCGCCGACGATGCCGTGCGCATCATGTTCGAGGAATTGTGGGGCGTGCCGCTGTCGGCCGAACCCGGCCTGCGCATCCCCAACATGCTGGACGCCGCCGTCGACGGGACCTTCAAGGGCCTCTATGTGCAGGGTGAGGATATCCTTCAGTCCGATCCCAACACCCACCATGTCGCCGCCGGCCTGGCCGCCATGGAATGCGTCATCGTCCAGGACCTGTTCCTGAACGAGACGGCCAATTACGCCCATGTCTTCCTGCCCGGGTGTACCTTCCTGGAAAAGGACGGCACCTTCACCAACGCCGAACGCCGCATCCAGCGGGTGCGCCGGGTGATGGCGCCCAAGAACGGCTATGCCGACTGGGAAGTGACCCTGCTGCTGGCCAAGGCCATGGGCTTCACCATGGATTACGCCCATCCCAGCCAGATCATGGACGAAATCGCCAAGGTCACCCCCAGCTTCAAGGGTGTCTCCTATCAGCGGCTGGAGGAAATGGGGTCGATCCAGTGGCCCTGCAACGACAAGGCACCCCTGGGCACGCCCGTCATGCATATCGGCGGCTTCGTGCGCGGCAAGGGCAAGTTCGTGATCACGGAGTACATCCCGACGGAGGAGCGCACCGGTGCCCGCTTCCCGCTGCTACTGACCACGGGCCGCATCCTGTCGCAGTACAATGTCGGCGCCCAGACCCGCCGCACGGCCAACACCGTGTTCCATGGCGAGGACCGGCTGGAAATCCATCCCCATGATGCGGAAAACCGCGGCGTCAAGGATGGCGACTGGGTGAAGCTGCAAAGCCGGGCGGGGGAGACCACGCTGCGGGCGGAGATCACCGAGCGGGTGGCGCCCGGCGTGGTCTACACCACCTTCCATCACCCCGACACGCAGGCCAACGTCATCACCACCGACTATTCCGACTGGGCCACCAACTGCCCGGAATACAAGGTGACGGCGGTGCAGATCAGCCTGTCCAACGGCCCCACCCAATGGCAGCAGGAGTACGAGGCGCAGGCCCAGCGCTCCCGCCGCATCGCAGGCCATGACCCGGCGGAGGCGGCGGAGTGACCAACCCCGCGAAACCCCTCCAGCGGCTGGCCTGGCGCGACGGCGCGATGCGGGAAGGAACCCGCATCGCGGCGGAGGAGGTGCCCGTCGCCATCGTGCATGACGGCGCCACCTATGCCGTGATGATGGCCAGCCCGGTCGATCTGGAGGATTTCGCGGTCGGTTTCTCCCTGACAGAAGGCGTGATCGAGACGCCCTCCGAGGTGGAAGATTTGGAACTGGTGGAGACGGAACTGGGCTGGGTGGCCCGCCTGTGGCTGACCAAACGGTCGCGTGATGTGCTGTCCGCCCGCCGCCGCCGCCTGACCGGCCCCGCCGGTTGCGGCCTGTGCGGGGTGGAAAGCCTGTCGGAAGCCAACAAGCCCGCCCGGCCGGTGGGTGAAGGCGCCTCACTGACACCGCTTGCATTGGCCGAAGGGTTTGATGCGATGTCGCAACAGCAGACCCTGGGCCGTCTGACCCGCGCCGTCCACGCCGCCGCCTTCCTGGCCCCCGACGGCACTCTGACGGTGCGGGAGGATGTGGGGCGCCACAACGCGCTGGACAAGCTGATTGGCGCGCTCGCCCGCCAGGGCATCGACGCCAGCACCGGCGCCATCCTGATGACCAGCCGCGTGTCGGTGGAACTGGTGCAGAAGGCGGCGATGGCCGGCTGCGCCCTGCTGGCCGCCGTCTCCGCCCCCTCCACCCTGGCCGTGAAGCTGGCCGACGATGCGGGCATGACCATGGTGGCCGTGGCCCGTTCCGACGGGTTCGAAGTTTTCAGCCATCCGCACCGTATCCTGATCGAAACCGAGGAGCAGACACGTGTCGCCTGACAAGCTGGTCATGATGGCCAACCAGATCGGCGCCTTCTTCGCCAGCCAGGGCCCGGACGGGTCCAAGGGCGTGGCCGACCATATCAAGAGTTTCTGGGACCCGCGCATGCGGGCCGGCATTTTCGAGCATCTGGACAAGGGCGGCGAGGGCCTGAAGCCGATCGTCGTCCAGGCGTTGGAAAGCCTGCGACCCAAACCATAGGAGGGTTTTCGCCTCACATCACTGTCGATATCCCAACGGAAACGCCACCCGCGTTTCCGAATGAAGTTTCTTGTCCCAAAGCACCCGACCGGGGCCATCCACAGAAGCCCCGGCACATAACGCGTCCATCCAAATCCGCCTTACAGGGGCGAACGAACAGGAGGAAACAAGGGCATGGTAGCGGCAGATCAATCACAGGCGCAGGGTTTTGGACAGCCCGGCCTTCTGGACCGCGAGCGCATCATCGCGCATGCGGGCTTCAACCGCTGGCTGGTACCGCCGGCAGCACTGGCCATTCATCTCTGCATCGGCATGGCCTATGGCTTCAGCGTGTTCTGGCTGCCGCTCAGCCAGTCGATCGGCATCACCGCCCCCGTGGCCTGCCCGGCGGAAACGGCTGGGCTGCTGAATGCCCTGTTCACCACGTCCTGCGACTGGAAGGTGGCGGACCTGGGCTGGATGTATACCCTGTTCTTCGTCCTGCTGGGCTCCAGCGCCGCCATCTGGGGCGGCTGGCTGGAACGTGAAGGCCCGCGCAAGGCCGGCTTCGTGGCCGCCTGCTGCTGGTGCGGCGGCCTGCTGATCTCGGCGGTCGGCATCTATACCCATCAACTATGGCTGATGTGGCTGGGCTCCGGCGTGATCGGCGGTATCGGCCTGGGGCTGGGCTATATCTCGCCCGTCTCCACCCTGGTGAAATGGTTCCCCGACCGGCGCGGCATGGCCACCGGCATGGCCATCATGGGCTTCGGCGGCGGTGCCATGATCGGCTCCCCGCTCGCCAACATCCTGATGAACAATTTCAAGACCGATACGTCTGTCGGCGTATGGGAAACCTTCGTCGTCCTGGCCGTCGTCTATTTCGTCTTCATGATGGCCGGCGCCTTCGGCTATCGCATCCCGCCGCTGGGCTGGGCGCCCAAGGGCTGGACCCCGCCGGCCGCCAGCGCCAAGCCGATGATCGCGCATGGCAATGTCCATGTGAAGGACGCGCACAAGACAAGGCAGTTCTGGCTGATCTGGGCCGTGCTCTGCCTGAACGTGTCGGCCGGCATCGGCGTGCTGGGCATGGCCTCCCCGATGCTGCAGGAGATTTTCGGCGGCGCCCTGTTCGGGCAACCGGAACTGGGCTTCTCCGACCTCAACCCCGATCAGAAGAAGATCATCGCGGGCGTGGCCGCCGGCTTCACCGGCCTCCTGTCGCTGTTCAACATCGTGGGCCGGTTCTTCTGGGCCTCGCTGTCGGACAAGATGGGCCGGAAGATGACCTATTTCACCTTCTTCGCGCTCGGCATCGTGCTCTATGCCTCGGCCCCGTCGCTGGCCCATATGGGGTCCAAGATCGGGTTCGTGGTGGCCTTCGGCATCATCCTGTCCATGTATGGCGGCGGCTTCGCCACCGTGCCGGCCTACCTGGCCGACATGTTCGGGACGAAGTTCGTGGGCGCCATCCATGGCCGCCTGCTGACCGCCTGGTCCACCGCCGGCATCCTGGGTCCCGTGGTGGTGAACTATATCCGCGAGGCGCAGATCGCCGCCGGCGTGCCGCGCGCCCAGGTTTATGACTACACCATGTACATCCTGGCCGGATTCCTGGTGCTGGGCTTCATCGCCAACGCCCTGGTCACGCCCGTGGACCGCAAATGGTTCATGAAGGAGGATGAGCCGGCACCGGTCGTGGCGCAGGCCGCCGGCCCCGGCAGCAGCGATGTCGGCAGCGGCGGGCTGGACGCCAAGGTGCTGCTGGCCTGGCTGGCCGTGGGCATCCCCATCGCCTTCGGCGTCTATCAGACGCTGCAGAGCGTGGTGAAACTGTTCCAGTAACCGGCACGGGCCGGAGACCTGGAACCATCGCAACCGGACCGGCTGGGCCCCCGCCCGGCCGGTCCTTCGTCATGGAGAAGGGTTCCCCCGCATGCATGTCGCCACCCTGCTGAAGCCGGAGATGTTCGAGATCGCCATCGACGGCGCCCCCACCGCCATCGCCGGCCTGTTCCCCGACTGGCACCTGCATGACCGGTTCGGGCTGGTGATCGACGAGGCGTTCGGCGGCATCGGCGCCACGCACCTGTTGCAGGTGGCCCAGACCCAATATTACGCGGCCAGGCCGTCGCGGCGGGAGAATGTCTATCCGGAGATCTACGCCTTCCATATCGGCAAGGGCCATGGCGCCCACGCGCCCTATGATTTCTGGCCCCGACGGCGCGAGGTGATTCTGGAGACGCTGGACCCGCGCGATGTGCTGGACGCCATCAACGACCGCGGCATCACCCGGCTGGCCGTGCCTAACCGTCCGCCCGTGACGGTTGAACACCGCCCCAAGGAGGTGGAGGCGGCATTGGACCGCATCACCTCCTGCTTCGTCTATGGTGCCATGGGCCGAGTTGCCGGCGGCGATGTCGCCATCACCGGCCGCGACCGGCGGACGGAGTTCAATCCCAACCAGGTACTGCGTCCCTCCCCGGCCGCATCGGCCGCGCGCACGACCCCGCCCTCGGGCCGGCCGGTGAAGGAGACGGAGGATGGCTACACCGCCTGGCTGATCGAACGCGGACGCGATGTCACCGATGCCGACCGGGCGCGCGCACAGGCCCGGCGCGAGGCGCTGAAGGCCGATGGGCTGGCCACGGAGACCTATCACCGCACCGGCGTGATGGACGCGCTGGGGCGTCTGGCCGCAGCCGGCCGGTGGGACCATTTGGCAGCTTGACCAAAGGCTTCCGCCCCGTTGAGATGGTCACCACGCCGCAACGCCGGCGCCCCAACCCCCGTGGGAGACCTTGAGATGAAGTCCCTGTTCGCCGCCATTGCCCTGACGGGCATCGCCACGCTGTCCGCCGGCGCCGCCATGGCCCAGGACGCCGCCAAGGGCGAGGCCGTGTTCAAGAAGTGCATGGCCTGCCACCGTGTCGGCCCGGATGCCAAGAACCTAGTCGGCCCCATCCTGAACGGCGTCGTCGGCCGTACCGCCGGCAAGGTCGACGGCTACAAGTATTCAGACATCAACCATAATTCCGGTGAGGCCGGGCTGGTCTGGGACGAAGCCCATCTTGTGGACTATCTGGCCGACCCGCAGGGCTTCCTGAAGAAGTACCTGACCGAGAAGGGTGCCGCCGACAAGGCGGTGGGCGCCACCAAGATGGCCTTCAAGCTGCCGAACGAGCAGGAACGCAAGGACGTCGTCGCCTTCCTGAAGACCAAGTAAGCACCATCGCCTTGCAGGTCCGAAAGGCCGTGCCCCTTGCGGGGGGTGCGGCCTTTCGTCTTTCAGGGCAGTCCCCGGCAAGCCGGCAACCCGCCCCCCGCTTTGTCCGCATGGCTGCCCCGGCGCTCCATGCCTTGCTTATAGTAAGCATGCTCATATTATGTATGCATGAGCAGCAACGACCCCACCCCCCAGTTCGGCGCCATGCTGGCGGATTCGGCCCGCCTGATGCGCAAGCGCTTCGACCAGCGCCTGCGCTTCACGGGCAGCACCCGCGCGCAATGGCACGCCATCTTCAAGATCTCCAAGCAGGAGGGCATGAAGCAGGCGGAGCTGGCCGACGCGCTGGAAGTGGAGCCGATCACGCTGACAAGACTGCTGGACCGGATGGAGGAGGGCGGCTGGGTCGAGCGCCAGGCCGACCCCAATGACCGCCGCGCCCGCCTGCTGTTCCTGACGGACAAGGCGCGCGACGCGCTGGGCCCCATGCGGCTGCTGGCCGAGGAGATATTCGAAGAGGCGCTGGCCGGGCTGGACCCGGCGGAGCGCGAACAGCTGATGCATCTGCTGATGCGGGTGCGGACCAATCTTTCCAAGGGTGAGAATGATGAGTGACACGGGCCATGTCCGCCCCCTGCCCGCCTGGCGCCGTCTGGCGCTGGGCCTGGCCCTGCCGGTCGTGCTGGCGGGCGCGGGCACCTATATCTGGGTAACCGGCGGCCGGTACGTCACCACCGACAATGCCTATGTGAAGCAGGACAAGGTCGCTGTGGCGCCGGAGGTGCAAGGGCTGGTGACGTCCGTGCATGTGGGCGAGAGCATGGCGGTCAAGCGCGGCGACCTGCTGTTCGAACTGGATGCCCAGCCCTACCGCATCGCGCTGGCCCAGGCCGACGCCGCCATCGCCACCGCCCGGCTGAATGTGGAGCGCATGCGTGCCGACCTGTCGCAGAAGCGGGCCGAACTGGCTGGCGCCGAGCAGGAGCTGGAATTCCGCCAGCGCGACCATGACCGCCAGGCCAAGCTGGCCCAGAGCGGCTATGCCGCCCAGGCCAAGCTGGACGAGGCGCGCAACGAGCTGCGCGCCGCCGAACAGGAGGTCGCCAAGGCCAAGCAGGGCGTGGCCGCGGCCCTGGCCGATCTGGGCGGCGATCCCGCCATCGCCACCGACAGCCACCCGACCGTGATGCAGGCCCTGGCCGCCCGTGACCGTGCGGCCCTGGACCTGGCACGCACCGCCGTGCATGCGCCCGCCGATGGCATCGCCAGCCAGACCGACCGGTTGCGTGTGGGCCAGATGGCCCTGCCCGGCCTGTCGATGCTGAGCCTGGTGGAAACCCGCGCCACTTATATCGAGGCCAACGTCAAGGAAACCGACCTGACCCATATGCAGCCGGGCCAGACCGCCACCATCGTGCTGGACGCCTATCCCGGCCGCACCCTGACAGCCAAAATCACCAGCATCGGGGCCGGCACCGGTTCGGAATTCTCCATCCTGCCGGCGCAGAACGCCACCGGCAACTGGGTGAAGGTGGTGCAGCGCGTGCCCGTGCGCCTGGAAATCGCCGGCGGTGGGGCGGTGCCGCTGCGCGCCGGCCTGTCGGCCAATGTGGAGATCGATACGGGCCATGCCCGCGGCCTGCCCGGCTTCGCCACCGCCCAGGCAGCCGGTCGCTGAAGGCCGGCAACCGCCGGCCCGCCGCACGTGCGGCGTGAGCCAAGCGGCCGGACGGCCGCGCCCGGCGCTTGAGGGAATATGAGTTAAGGATGGCATCATGACCGACGCTGCCGCCCCCCTGAAACGCGGCCCCCTGACCATCGCCATCATGCTGGCGACGATCATGCAGGTGCTGGACACCACCATCGCCAATGTCGCGCTGCCCAGCATGCAGGGCAGCTTAGGCGCGGCACAGGACAGCATCACCTGGGTGCTGACCTCCTACATCGTGGCCTCCGCCATCATGACGCCGATGACCGGCTGGCTGACCGACAGGATCGGGCTGAAGCAGTTGTTCCTGATCTCGGTTGTGGGTTTCACCCTGGCTTCCATGCTGTGCGGCACGGCCGGCAGCCTGGAGGAGATGGTGGCCTGGCGCCTGACCCAGGGCGTGTTCGGCGCGGCCCTGGTGCCCCTGTCGCAAACCGTGCTGCTGAACATCAACCCCGAGGAACGCCACGGCCAGGCCATGGCCATGTGGGGGGCGGGTGTCATGGTCGGTCCCGTCATCGGCCCCACGCTGGGCGGCTGGCTGACGGAAAGTCTGAACTGGCGCTGGGTGTTCTATATCAACGTGCCCATCGGCATCATCGCCTTCCTGGGCATCCTGGCCTGGCTGCCGGCCGCACCCAAGCGGCCCAGAGGGTTCGACTTCATCGGTTTCGCGCTGCTGTCCATCGGCGTGGGTGCTTTACAGCTGATGCTGGACCGGGGCGAACAGCTGGATTGGTTCGCCTCACCGGAGATTTGGGTGGAACTGGGTGTCTCCATCTCCGCCTTCTGGGCCTTCGGCGTGCATATGCTGACGGCGCAGCGGCCCTTCGTGCCGCCGCACCTGCTGCGCGACCGCAATCTGGTGCTGGGGCTGGTGTTCATCTTCATCGTCGGCATCGTGGTGCTGGCCGCCATGGCGCTGCTGCCGCCCATGCTGCAACGGCTGATGGGCTATCCCACCATCACCACCGGCATGGTGATGGCGCCGCGCGGCATCGGCGTCATGGTCTCCATGCTGATGGTGGGGCGGCTGATGCGGGTGGTCGACCCGCGCCTGCTGATCCTGGTGGGGTTGTGCGTCACCGGCTGGTCGCTGCATATGATGACGGGCTTCACCATCATCATGGACAGCACCCCCATCATCGTGTCGGGCGTGATCCAGGGGCTGGGCATCGGCATGGTCTTCGTGCCGCTCTCCGCGATGGCGTTCGCGACTCTGGCCCCGGAAGACCGGGCGGAGGCGGCGGGC
Source organism: Niveispirillum sp. KHB5.9 (assembly GCF_048066115.1). Lineage (NCBI taxonomy): Bacteria > Pseudomonadati > Pseudomonadota > Alphaproteobacteria > Rhodospirillales > Azospirillaceae > Niveispirillum > Niveispirillum sp. KHB5.9. The sequence continues at coordinate 110,420 of NZ_JBLTYX010000010.1, forward strand.
CTGTTCAGCCTGGTGCGCAACATGGGCAATAGCCTAGGGGTTTCCATCGTCATCTCCGCCCTGGCCCATTTCACCCAGGTCAACCATGCGGAACTGGCGGCCCATGTCAGCCCGTTCAACCCCAATATCGACGGCCCGCTGGCCATGGCGGGGCAGGCGGCACCGGAATTGCTGGCCGCCGCCGACCTGATGGTCAACCGGCAGGCTGCGATGATCGCCTATCTCAATGATTTCCAGATGATGATGGTGATCACCCTGGCGGCCATCCCGCTGCTGCTGCTGTTGCGCAAACCGAAGAATGCGATGGCCCCCGATGCGCATGCCGCGATGGAATAACCACCACGCTTCCCATTCGCATGGAGGTTGCATTAAATTGATCCCATCGGAAGAGGTGACGGGATGAGCGACGCGATCCGGCAAATCAGGGCACGTGCCCGGCGCAAGGCCGCGGGGCTGGTGCGGCTGGAATTCTGGGTACCGGCAGACCGGCGGGAGGAGGTGCGCGCCGCTGTTGCCGCCGTGCTGGCCGATGAGGATCTGGCGGTGGAGCCTGCTGGCGATGGCACGGCCGACGCCGCGGACAACGCCCCCGTCGTGCAGCGCCGCCAGCGCCTGATGACGGATATCGACGGGTTGCTGGACTGAAAACCCTATCGCCGTGCCGGTGCCTGTGCCGTCGCGGCGGACAGGGGAGCGGCCGCCCCGATCGGTTCCAGCCCCATGGCACGCACCAGGGAAGGCAGCGTGCCGTCATCCGTCAGCGACCGGATGGCCTCGTCCATCTCCGCCACCGTGACGGTACTGGCCGGGCTGATCAGGCAGGTGCGCTCCCGCCTTGCGATCCGGATCGTGTCGGGCCGTACGGCACCCGCCACCGACGGATCCCGCGCCAGGGCCTGGCGCCAGGCCGCCAGGGGCAGGATCACGGCATCCAGCCGTCCGCCTTGCAGCTTGCGCAGATTGCCCTCGGCATTGCGGGCATCGATGCGCTCCGCCCTGCCATCGGCGAACATCGCCTCCACCTCCGGCGGATAGAGGAAGCCCAGCACCGCACCGACACGGGCCCCCTTCAAGCTGGACAGGTCCGCCTCCCCGCGCAGGCCCGCCGACAGCAGCACGATGTCATGGTCGGCGAACAGGGACCGGGTGAAGCGGTCGGGCCCGAAGGCGGGATAATAGGCCTGGGCCGCCAGGCAATAGGCATCGACATTGCCGACCTGGAGTTCGGCGGTGATGCGGTTGCGCGGGACATAGCGGAACGCCGCCTCACGCCCCAGACGGGCCGCCACCGCCTTGCCGAATTCCAGGGCGAAACCGCCCTTCAACTGCCCGCCCTCCACCAGCGCGAAGGGTGCCTCGTTATGGTCACCGAAGGCGAAGATCAGGGATTGGGCCTGGGCCGGCGGCAATAACACCAGTGCGGCCAGAATGACCGCCAGCAAGCATCGCACACCAGCAAACAGACCGGTCATCCCGGTTCCCCCTTTCCCCGTCAGGGACATGTCGCGATCACATATCCCACCTTTAGGGGTTTTTTAATAAATTTCTTTGGACCTGGGGGAAACATTGCAACCCTGAAACAATCGGTCACACCCCATCGGGCTTTTGCCCGCCGCGCGATGGCATGGAACAGTAGATAGGCGAGCCCGATATGGAACGATGCACGGCCCACCGGGGCAAGGGCGTCGTGGCCCGGCTTGGGACCAATTGATGGCGAGCCGTTGGACCCGCCCTACGCGGCGACTGGCACCGCGCCGCCCATGCGGCGTGGTGGCCAGACCGCGGATGCGGTGCCGGCGCTTGAGGAAACGAAAACTCAGTCCTTGGCCTTGGCTCCGAAGGACAGCTTGTCCAGGGCCCCCATCAGCACGGCCGACACCACGAAGGTCAGGTGGATGATGACCAGCCACATCAGCTTGTCGTTGGTCACCTTGTCGGCATCCATGAAGCTCTTCAGCAGGTGGATGGAGGAGATGGCGACGATGGAGGCGGCGACCTTCACCTTCAGCGTGCCGCTGTCCAGCTTGCCCAGCCAGGACAGCTTCTCGTCACCCTCGTCCAACTCGATGCGCGACACGAAATTCTCGTACCCGCTGATCATCACCATGACCACCAGGCTGCCCACCAGGGTCAGGTCGACCAGACTGAGGGCCGCCAGGATCAGGTCGGCCTCGCTCTCCCCGAACAGGGCGTAATCGAACAGATGTACCAGTTCCACGACGAAGCGGCAGGTGAAGGCCACCAGCACGACCGAAAGGCAGAGATACATCGGCACCAGCAGCCAGCGGCTGGCATAGAGGGTGCGTTCGATGAGGCGTTCGATCACGATGAGGGCTCCGTCACGGGCGATGGCATGGCGTGGCAATGAAGCAAACAGCCGGGCCTGTCAACCATCGGGATGCTGCACTGCAACTGCCCATGGATTGGGCATGACCGGCAGGCAGAATGCCCTTCATCGCGCCAGTTGCCGCTTTATCGGCGCCCGTTCCGGCGGCTTTCCGGCTGGCACGCCCCTTGCTGCTATGCGGTGCAGTAAAGGTGGCTAGGGTTCCGGCCGTGGATGACACGGTGACTGGTCCGAGAGCTGCCGCCAGACGCCGCCGGTCCGCTGGCCCCGTCTGGTACACGGCGGGATAAAAGCCCGGGAGATCGAGGTGGGTTGGCGCCCTCTTCCGGTCTCCGCCAACCCCCAAACCGGTTTTGGAAACCTTTGAGGGGTTGATGATGACGACGCGCCGCTTCCTTGGAAAATTGACCGCCGGCCTGGTTGCCGCCTCGCTGCTCTCGATGCCGGCCCTTGCCGCACCGAAGAAGGATTTCAAGCTGGCCTGGTCGATCTATGTCGGCTGGATGCCGTGGCAGTATGCCGCCGAGCAGGGCATCGTGAAGAAATGGGCCGACAAGTACGGCATTTCGATCGAGGTGGTGCAGTTCAACGATTATGTGGAAAGCATCAACCAGTACACGGCCGGCGCCTTCGACGCGGTGACCGTCACCAACATGGACGCGCTGTCCATCCCCGCTGCCGGTGGGGTGGACACCACCGCCGTCATCGTCGGCGACTTCTCCAACGGCAATGACGCCGTCATCCTGAAGGGCAAGGACAAGCTGGCCGATCTGAAGGGCCAGAAGGTCAACCTGGTGGAATATTCCGTGTCCCACTATCTGCTGGCCCGCGCGCTGGAGAGCGCCAAGCTGACGGAGAAGAAGGACGTCACGGTGGTTTCCACCTCCGATGCCGACATGGTGGCCGCCTGGTCCACGGCGGATGTGTCGGCCGTCGTCACCTGGAACCCGCTGGTCGCGGAAATCCTGGCCACGCCCGGCGCCAAGAAGGTGTTCGACAGCAGCCAGATCCCCGGCGAGATCATCGACCTGACCGTGGCCAACAGCGATGTGCTGAAGGACAATCCGGCTTTCGGCAAGGCGCTGGCCGGCATCTGGTACGAGACGATGGCCATGATGTCCGCCCAGACCCCCGCCGGCACCGCTGCCCGCACCGCCATGGGCAAGGCGTCGGGCACCGATCTGGCCGGCTATGAGAGCCAGTTGAAGGCCACCCGCATGTTCTACACCCCCAAGGACGCCCTGGGTTTCGTGCGAGGGAGCGAGCCGAAGGCGACCATGCAGAAGGTGGCGGGCTTCCTGTTCGACCACGGCCTGCTGGGCAATGGCGCGCCGTCGGCCGAAGCCGTGGGCATCGAGTTCCCCGATGGCGTCACCTACGGCAACGCCAAGTTCGTGAAGCTGCGCTTCACCGACACCTACATGGCGGCCGCCGCGGACGGGAAACTGTAACCGGAAGCGCTCCGTAGGTCAGGTCGAGCGTTGGCGAGCCCTGACACTCATCTGCACCGTCGCTTGTCAGGGCTCGGGGCTTCGCCCTCGACCTGACCTACGGCCCTTCCCTCTTTCCCATGGAACCCCCATGCGCCTGATCAACCGAAAGCCCGACCGGGCAGGCTGGATGCTGCTGGCCGCACTGCCGTTCCTGGCGGTGCTGGTGGCCTATGCCATGGGCTCGGCGGTACGGCTGGCGGACAATCCGGCGGACAAGCTGCTGCCGGGCCTGGCCTCCTTCGCCGATGCCATCGACCGCATGGCCTTCACCCCGGACAAGCGCACGGGCAACATCCTGCTGTGGCTGGATACCGGCGCCTCCCTGGCGCGGCTGGCGGCGGGTGTGGCCATCGCGGCGGCGGGCGGGCTGCTGGTGGGGCTGGCGGCCGGGCTGCTGCCCTATATGCGGGCGATGTTCGCCCCCTTCGTCACCGTGGTGTCGATGGTGCCGCCGCTGGCCGTGCTGCCCATCCTGTTCATCATGGTCGGGCTGGGCGAGGCGTCGAAGGTCACCTTGATCGTCGTCGGCGTCCTGCCCTGCCTGATCCGCGACCTGATGCTGAAGATCGATGATCTGCCACGCCAGCAGCTGATCAAGGCCCAGACGTTGGGGGCCAACAGCTGGACCATCGCCATCCGCGTCGTCCTGCCCCAGATACTGCCCCGCCTGATCGACAGTATCCGCCTGAACCTGGGGCCGGCCTGGCTGTTCCTGATCTCCGCCGAAGCCATCGCCAGCGAAAGCGGCCTGGGTTATCGCATCTTCCTGGTCCGCCGCTATCTGGCCATGGATGTCATCCTGCCCTATGTGGCCTGGATCACCCTGCTCTGCTTCCTGATGGATTTCGCCCTGCGGGTGCTGCAACGCCGCGCCTTCCCCTGGTTCGAGGATGCGAGGGCCGCAGCATGACGCAAATCTCCGTCTGCGATGTCTGGAAGGAATATGGTGAGCAGGTGGTCCTGGAACGGATCAATCTGGAGATCGCCCCCCGTTCCTTCGTGGCCCTGGTGGGCCCGAGCGGCTGCGGCAAGACCACCTTCCTGCGCATGCTGCTGTCGCAGGAGACGCCCAGTAAGGGAGAAATCCTGATCGATGGCGTGCCGATCTCGCCGGAACCCGGCCCCGACCGCGGCGTCGTCTTCCAGCGCTATTCCGTGTTCCCGCATCTGAGCGTGCTCGGCAATGTGCTGCTGGGCGCGGAATTGAAGGGCGGCGGCGTTTTCGGCCGGCTGTTCGGGTCGGCCCGCGCCCGGGCGAAGGAGGAAGCGGCGGGATTGCTGGCCGAGGTCGGCCTGTCCAACGCGCTCGACAAATATCCGGCCCAGCTTTCCGGCGGCATGCAGCAACGTCTCGCCCTGGCCCAGGCCCTTATCGCCAAGCCCAAGGTGCTGCTGCTGGACGAACCGTTCGGCGCGCTCGATCCCGGCATCCGTGCCGATGTGCACAAGCTGATGCGCAAGCTGTGGCATGAGCATCCGATGAGCGTGGTCATGGTCACCCATGATCTGTCGGAGGCGTTCCATCTGGCCACCCGCGTCATCGCCTTCGACCGCCGCCGCAACCTGCCGGAAGAACGGCTGCGTTATGGCGCCAGCATCACCAACGATATCGAGGTCTGGCCCCGCCGCGTGGCGGGCAATCCCGGCTTCGGCAAAGACCCCAACCCGCCCCGCCGGGACGACCCGGCCAGTGATGACGGGCAACCAGACCGGGACGACCCGGCCGACGCCGCGTGAGAGGGAGCCACCATGCCCCGCCAAACCGCTGAACAGATCGCCGCCAACCGCGCCCGTTACCTGGAACTGAAATCCGCCGCCTCCGGCCGTGCGCCACTGGTCTTGCCCCCGCCCACCAAACGCGACGCCGCTCCGCCCAGCGCAGACAGCGTGAAACTGTCGGAGACGCTGCCCGGCGGCTGGTACTGGACCGGAGTCATCCGGCGCGGACAGGTGCTGACCATTGCCAACCCGGCTGCCACGCCGGGCGTGTCGCTGCTGGCCTGGAACCTGGCCGACCCGACCGAACGTTACAATCATGCCGACACGATCAAGATCCAGTGGACGGCGGAACTGCGCAAGGGGCGGGTCCTGTTCTCCGACATGGGCCGGGTGCTGCTCTCCATCGTGGAGGATAGCTGCGGCAAGCATGACACATTGGTCGGCGGCTCCACCCCGGCCAGCGTGGCGCGGGTGTATGGGCCTGACAGCGGCATGCGTAATGCGCGCGACAATTTCATCCTGGCGGCCGGCAAGCATGGCCTGACCCAGCGCGACATCCCGCCCTGCATCAGCTTCTTCGCGCCCGTCACCGTGACCGGTAATGGGAAATTTGCGTTCGATGCAACCGGTGTTCAGCCGGGTGATTTCGTGTCGCTGCGCGCGGAAATGGATTTGATCGTCGCCATCTCGAACACACCCCACCCCCTGGCGTCACCGGTCACACCATCGCCGGTGGAACTGACCATCCTTACCGCGCCCGACGCCGGTGCGGATGATCTGTGCCGCACCGCCACGGCGGAAGCCGCGCGCGGCTTCGTCAATACCGACGCCTATCTGTCGGCCTGAGCGGGGAGGAAGAAACATGAGCAACAGCAGCTTCACCCCCGTCCTGTCGTCCCGCGACATTGCCACCGCCATCCTGGATGAGGTGATCGCCGCCGAACATCCCTGGTCCGGCGTGGTGCGCAAGGGCCAGGTGATCCGCATCGTGGATAGCGAGGGCTGTCAGGCCGTCGATACGCTGTTCTACGCCCTTGCCGATTTCGCTGAGCGTTACAGCGCCCAGGATACGGTGCTGGCCCAGGGCACGCCCTATATCGGCCCGGGTTCGATGCTCTACTCCAACCGTGGCAACGTGCTGGCCCGGATGGTGGCCGATACGTGCGGCAGCCATGACACCTCGGCCGGTGCCTGCTCGTGCGAGAGCAACACGGTCCGCTTCGGCCATCACACCAAATATATGCATGCATGTCGCGAAAACTTCCTGATCGCCGTGACCCGTCACGGCATGGGCAAGCGTGATATCGTGCCCAACATCAATTTCTTCATGAACGTCCCCATCGATCCCGACGGCACCCTGGCCATCGCCGATGGTGTGTCGTCAGGCGGGGATTATGTGGAGCTGGTGGCGGAGCAGGATCTGCTCTGCGTCATCTCCAACTGTCCCCAGGTCAACAATCCCTGCAACGGCTTCGACCCCACGCCCATCCGCGTGCTGGTCTGGGAAGCGTGAGGGAGACACCCATGTTCACCAAGGTCCTGATCGCCAATCGTGGCGAGATCTGCGCGCGGGTGATCAAGACCCTGCGCCGCATGGGTATCGCCTCCGTCGCGGTCTATTCCGACGCCGACCGCTTCACCCTGCCCGTCCTGTCGGCAGACGAGGCGGTGCATGTCGGCCCGGCCCCGGCCAAGCAATCCTATCTGGATATCGACGCCGTCATCGCCGCTTGCCAGGCGACGGGGGCGCAGGCGGTGCATCCTGGATATGGCTTCCTGTCGGAAAATGCCGGCTTCGTGGAACGGCTGAACGAAGCCGGTATCGCCTTCATCGGCCCGCGCGTGGAGCATCTGCTGGGCTTCGGCCTGAAGCACACGGCACGCGAATTGGCCAAGGCGGCCGGCGTGCCGCTGCTGCCCGGCACCGACATTCTGGACAGTGTGGAACAGGCGCAGCAAGCGGCGGCGAAGATCGGCTTTCCGGTGATGCTGAAAAGCACGGCGGGCGGCGGCGGCATCGGCATGCAGCTCTGTCACAGCGCCGACGAACTGGCCGCCAGGTTCGCGGCCGTGCAGCGCATGGCCACCAGCAGCTTCGGCGATGCGCGGGTCTATCTGGAACGGTTCGTGGCCCAGGCCCGCCATGTCGAGGTGCAGATCTTCGGCGATGGCAAGGGCGAAGTGGTGGCGTTGGGGGAACGTGACTGTTCGCTCCAGCGCCGCAACCAGAAGGTCGTGGAGGAGACCCCGGCACCCGGCCTGCCCGATGCGGTGCGCACCCAGTTGCGCGATGCCGCCATCGCCCTGGGACAAAGCGTGCAGTACGCCTCGGCCGGCACGGTGGAGTTCATCTATGACGTGGCGCGGTCCCAGGTCTATTTCCTGGAGGTGAATACCCGCCTGCAGGTCGAACATCCGGTGACCGAGGCCATTTTCGGCGTCGATCTGGTGGAATGGATGGTGCGGCAGGCGGCGGGTGATTTCACCCTGCCGGCCCAGGATAGCCTGATCCCGCAGGGGGCCGCCATCGAGGTCCGGCTCTATGCCGAGAACGCCGCGGCAGACTTCCGGCCATCCACCGGCCTGCTGACGGCGGTGAGCTTCCCCACCGATATCCGCGTCGATGGCTGGGTGGCCACGGGTACGGAAGTGACGGCCAATTACGACCCGATGCTGGCCAAGCTGATCGTGCATGCCGACGATCGTGACAGGGCCATCGACAAGCTGTCGGTGGCACTCGCCGCGTCACGCGTGGCGGGAATCGAGACCAACCTGTCATACCTGCGCGCCATCATCGGGTCGGACATTTTCCGCCGGGGCGAGGTGGCCACATCGGTCCTGAAGACCTTCGCCTTCACCCCCGCGACCGTGGAGGTGCTGGCACCCGGCGCCCAGACCTCGCTTCAGGATTGGCCGGGACGGCTGGGTTATTGGGATGTGGGCGTGCCGCCGTCCGGCCCCATGGATGACAAGTCCTTCCGGCTGGCCAACCGGTTGCTGGGCAATGAAGAAGGCACGGCCGCATTGGAATGCACCCTGACCGGCCCTACCCTGCGCTTCAACCAGGATACGACCATCGCCCTGACCGGGGCGGTGATGGCCGCGACTTTAGACGGAAGCACCATCAATCATGGTGTACCGGTCACGGTGAAGGCCGGACAGACCTTGGCCCTGGGCCGCATCCAGGGGCCGGGACAACGCACCTATCTGGCCGTGGCGGGCGGGTTCGATGCGCCGGATTATCTGGGATCGAAAGCCACCTTCGCCCTGGGGCGGTTCGGCGGTCATGCCACGGGCTGCCTGAAGGCCGGCGATACGCTGGCTTTGGCGGGGCTGCCGGTGGGTGTGGCGGAAACGCCCGCCCTGCCCACCCTGTCGAACGAATGGGAACTGGCGGTGCATTACGGCCCACATGGGGCGCCCGACTTCTTCCAGGAAAGCGACATCGCCGACCTGTTCGCGGCCACCTATGAGGTGCATTTCAATTCCGCCCGCACCGGCGTGCGCCTGATCGGTCCCAGGCCGAAATGGGCGCGGGCGGATGGGGGGGAGGCCGGGCTGCACCCGTCCAACATCCATGACAATGCCTATGCCATTGGCGCGGTGGATTTCACCGGCGACATGCCGATCATCCTGGGGCCGGACGGGCCCAGTCTGGGCGGTTTCGTCTGCCCTGTCGTCGTCGCCAAGACCGACCTGTGGAAGGTCGGGCAATTGCGGCCGGGCGACAAGCTGCGCTTCGTGCCCGTCGTGACAGCGCCCAGCGCGCCCGTCACCCATGCCACCCTGCCCTCGCCCATCCTGTCGCGGATCGAGGGGCCGGTGCCTGTCGTCTATCGCCGGGCCGGCGACGATTACCTGCTGGTCGAGTACGGTCCGATGGCCCTGGATCTGGGCCTGCGGCTGCGCGTGCATCTGCTGGTCACGGCGCTACGCGAGCGGGCCTTGGCCGGCATCATCGACCTGACACCGGGCATCCGGTCGCTGCAAATCCATTATGACAGCGGATCGTTGAAGCTACCCATCCTGCTGGGGGTTCTGGCAGAGATAGAAGCCTCGCTGGGCGGCATCGACCAGGCGAAGGTGCCCAGCCGCATCGTCCACCTGCCTTTGTCCTGGAACGACCCCCAGGTGCGGCTGGCGATGACCAAGTACCAGGAACTGGTGAGGGCCGATGCCCCCTGGTGCCCGGACAATATCGAGTTCATCCGCCGTATCAATGGCTTGGACAGCCAGGAGGATGTGAAGCGCATCGTCTTCGACGCCAGCTACCTCGTCTATGGCCTGGGCGACGTCTATCTGGGCGCCCCCGTGGCCACGCCGTTGGACCCGCGCCACCGGCTGGTCACCACCAAATACAATCCCGCCCGCACCTGGACCCCGGAAAATGCCGTGGGCATCGGCGGCGCCTATATGTGCATCTATGGCATGGAGGGACCGGGCGGGTATCAGCTGTTCGGCCGCACCATCCAGGTCTGGAACAGCTGGCGGGCGACCCAGCCCTTCCAGGCGGGCCAACCCTGGCTGCTGCGCTTCTTCGACCAAATTCGTTTCTTTCCCGTAACAGAACAGGAACTGGCCGAGGCGCGCGAGGCCTTCCCCCACGGCCATTACGCCGTGCGGATCGAGGAGACGGTGCTGGATTATGCCGCGCATCTGCGGTTTCAGGCCGAGAATGCCGACAGCATCGATGCCTTCAAGCGGCGCCAGCAGGCGGCGTTCGAGGCGGAGCGGGAGGATTGGAAGGCAAAGGGTCTGGACAGTTTCGTCAGTGACGAGGGCGGGCCGGCGGCCGAGGCCACCGCCCTGCCCGAAGGCTGCACCGGCGTGGAGACCGGCGTGACCGGCAATGTCTGGAAGATCATGGTGGAACCGGGCCAGGATGTGGCCGCTGGTGATACGATCCTGATCCTGGAAAGCATGAAGATGGAAATGGAAGTGAAGGCCGCCAGCGCCGGCCGGGTACGCGAGGTCACCGTGAAGCCGGGCCGCACCGTCAATGCCGGCCAGACCGTCGCCATTCTGGAGGAGGTCGCCTGATGCTGCTCGAGAAGTTGACCATACAGGGCCTGACGGCACTTTATCGCGCCGGGGAGGCCAGTCCGGTCACGGTGATCGAGGCGGTTTTGCACCGCCTTGCCCGCAATCCCGACAAAGCCGTCTGGATCAGCACGGTCCCGGCGGAGAAGTTAAGGGCGGAAGCCGAGGCGCTGGCCAAAGGTGGCTATGATCCTTCCAAACCGCTGTGGGGCATTCCGTTCGCCGCCAAGGACAATATCGACGCGGCCGGCCTGCCCACCACGGCCGCCTGCCCCGCCTTCGCCTATGATCCGGGTGCCGACAGTACCGTGGTGGCCAAGCTGCGCGCGGCGGGTGCCATCCTGATCGGCAAGACCAACCTGGACCAGTTCGCCACCGGCTTGAACGGCACGCGCAGCCCTTATGGCGCTCCGCGCTGCGTATTCAACGAGGAGTACGTCTCAGGCGGGTCCAGTTCCGGGTCCGCCGTGGCGGTGGCGCGGGGTCAGGTGGCGTTTGCACTGGGGACGGATACGGCAGGCTCCGGCCGGGTGCCAGCCGCCTTCAACGATCTGGTCGGGATCAAGCCCAGCAAGGGGCTGCTGTCCACCAGCGGTGCCGTACCCGCCTGCCGGTCGCAGGATTGCATTACTGTGCTGGCCCACAGCATCGCCGATGGCGATCTGGTACGGCGCGTGGCGGAGGGGTTCGACGAGGCCGACCCCTTCTCCCGCGCGCCACAGACGCGGCCGTTGCGGCTGGAGGGGTTCCGCTTCGGGGTTCTGACGGGGGCGGAGAAGGAGTTCCTGGGCGATAAGGCGGCCGAAGCACTTTATGACGCCGCCGTGGAGCGACTGGCCGGGTTGGGCGGCACGGCCGTACCCTTCGATTACAAGCCATTGCGTGAATGCGCCCACCTGCTCTATGGCGGGCCGTGGGTGGCGGAGCGGCTGGCCGCCATTGAGGAGTTCGTGGAGGGTCAGGCCGATGCCATGGACCCGACCGTGCGGGCCATCATCAAGGGGGCGGAGGGCAAGACAGCGGTTGAGGCCTTTGTCGGCCAATACGCCCTGGCCTTCTATGCCCAGGAGATGCCCCGGTTGTGGGGAGAGCTTGACATCCTGCTGCTGCCCACCACGCCCACCATCTACAAGGTGGCCGACATGCTGGCCGATCCGGTGCGGCTGAACAGCAACCTGGGCCGCTACACCAATTTCGTGAACCTGCTGGATTGCGCCGCCGTGGCCGTGCCGGCGGGTTTCCGGCCCAACGGGCTGCCGTTCGGCGTCACCCTGGTCGGGCCGGCCTTCACCGATAACGGCTTGGCCATGCTGGCCGACCGGCTGCACAATGATGGGAACGTGACCATGACACCGCAGATCCCCGCAGACTGGCTGCCCATCATCGTCGTGGGCGCGCATCTGTCGGGCATGCCGCTGAACCATGAGCTGACCTCTGTGGGCGGTATCCGGCTGGGCGAGGTGCGGACGGCACCCGATTACCGGTTCTACGCCCTGGCCGGCACGGTCCCGCCCAAGCCGGGGCTGGTACGCGATCCGGGCTTTGCCGGGCCGGGGATCGTGGCGGAGGAATGGGCCCTGCCGCCCGCCGCCTTCGGCGCCTTCGTGGCCCGTATACCGGCACCGCTGGGGGTGGGCAAGGTGACGTTGGACGACGGGCGGCAGGTCACCTGCTTCCTGTGCGAGAGCCATGCGCTGCAGGGCGCCACGGAGATCACCGGTTTCGGCGGCTGGCGGGCCTATCGGGCCAGCTTGGCGTAAGTACCCTCTCCCTCCCAAGCCTGACGGCTTGGGAGGGAGAGGGTAACGCGCTTGCCAGCGGGGCCCTGCCAGCGTATTTCTCCACCCTTCATGTTCCGGACGGTGGCCCCTTTGCGTCTTCCCTTCACCCAATGGCGTCTGTTGCTGCTGGCGGCCTTCGTGCTGCTGGCCGGCGCCATGGGTGGCGGCAGCCATCCCGCCGCAGCACAGGCGGCCAGCGGCTGTCACGACGGCCAGGGCTGCGACCAGTACCTGACGGCGCCGGCCCAGCCGGCCCTGATCCAGGCAGCACTGCGCATCGACGGCAAGGCCATGGCCGGTGGCGATGGCAATGCCACCATCCTGCCCGGTACGATCGGCCCGAATTCCTTCGCCCTGCCCGTCCGGGCGGGCCTGAACCCCGATCCGGTCACGCGGCCGCGCAAGGCCGCCAATGGTCCCGGCCAGCCACGCGGCCCGCCGGCGTTCGCCTGATCCCCTATCCGTCCTGACCTTGATCACCCAGGCGCCGCGCCCAACGCGGCCGGTGCCGTTGATCGGATGAATTCCATGCTGAAATTTACAAAGCTGCAGACGATCGCAATTCTGCTGATCTGCTTCCTGGGCAGCGCGCTGGCCATCCCCAGCTTGATCGGCCCGCACAACATGCCGTCCTGGCTGCCCATGCGTCACTTCAACCTGGGCCTCGACCTGCAAGGCGGTTCCTACCTGCTGCTGGAGGTCGATGCCGAGGCGGTGAAGCGCGAGCGGCTGGAGAATGCCACGGACGAGGTGCGCGGCCTGCTGCGCACCGCCGAACTGCGCGCCGCCGGCGTCGCGGTGGAAGGCAATGGCCTGATCGTGCGTCTGGCCGATCCCGGCGATGCCCAGCGCGTGACCGAGGCGCTGCGTCCCCTGACCCAGGGCACGATGCCCGGTGAGATCGCCGATTTCACCATCGTGCCGGAAGCCGGGCGTCTGCGCCTGGATTTCGGTCAGCAGGCCCTGACCAACCGCGTCAGCAAGGCGGTGGACCAGTCGCTGGAGATCGTGCGCCGCCGCATCGACGAGACGGGCGTGAACGAGCCCATCGTGGCCCGCCAGGGCGCATCGCGCGTGCTGGTGCAGCTGCCGGGCGTCACCGATCCGGGGCGCATCAAGCGCCTGCTGGGCCAGACCGCCAAGATGACCTTCCATCTGGTGGGCGATGCGACCGTGGCGCCGGGTTCGTCGGCCCCGCCGGGCTTCGAATGGCTGCCCAACAGCGACCGTGGCGCCGGTGGTCCCCAGGTGCTGGTGCGCAAGCGCGTGGAGGTGGATGGCGCCACCCTGACCGACGCCCAGCCCAGCGCCGACCCGCAATCGGGCCGCTGGGTCGTGTCCTTCAGCTTCGACAGCATCGGCGCCCGCCGCTTCGCCGACATCACCAAGGCCAATGTCGGTCGACCGTTCGCCATCGTGCTGGACGGCCGCGTCATCTCCGCGCCGGTAATCAACGAGCCCATCATGGGCGGTCGCGGCCAGATCAGCGGCAATTTCACCGCCCAGACGGCCACCGAACTTGCCGTGCTGCTGCGTGCCGGTGCCCTGCCCGCCCCGCTGACGGTGGTGGAGGAACGGTCGATCGGGCCCGAACTGGGGGCCGACAGCATCAAGGCCGGCGTCATCTCCTGCCTTGTCGGCGTGGTGCTGGTCTTCGTCTATATGTGGCTGACCTACGGCTTCTTCGGCCTGATCGCCAACGCGGCATTGGTGTTCAACCTGTTCATGACGCTGTCCTGCCTGGCCATGCTGGAAGCAACCCTGACCCTGCCCGGCATCGCCGGCGTCGTCCTGACGCTCGGCATGTCGGTGGACGCCAACATCCTGATCAACGAGCGTATCCGGGAAGAGCTGCGCAAAGGCAAGACCGCCCTGTCGGCGCTGGAAACGGGCTATATCAAGGCCCGCGGCACCATCATGGACAGCAACCTGACCACGCTGATCAAGATGGTCCTGCTCTATGTGGTCGGTACCGGCTCGGTGAAGGGCTTCGCCGTCACCACCTCGCTGGGCATCATCACCTCGATGTTCACGGCCACGGTCGTGGCCCGCCTGCTGACCGCCATCTGGTACAAGCGCACCCGGTCCAAGACCCTGCCCGTCTTCGGCCCCGTCAAGCTGAAGACCGCCGGAATGAAGATCAACTTCATGAACGGCCGGCATGTCGGCCTGGCCGTGTCGGTGGTGCTGTCCACCATCTCCGTCATCATGTTCTTCAAGCCGGGCCTGAATTACGGCATTGATTTCGCCGGCGGCATCGTCATGGAGGTCCGCACGGCGGAACAGACCGATTTCCCCAGGCTGCGCGAGGTGATGGAGGGCGTGAATGTCGGCCCGGTGGCCCTGCAGGCCTTCGGCACCGACCGCGACGTCATCCTGCGCATGGAGCGCCAGGAAGGAGCAGAGGCCAACCAGCAAGCCGCCATCAAATCCGTCACCGCAGCATTGGAGCAGAACTTCCCCGGCTCGGAAGTGCGGCGCGTGGAGGCGGTCGGTGCCTCAGTGTCGGCGGAACTGTTCAGCGACGGCATGCTGGCTCTGGGTCTGGCCGCGTTCTTCATGCTGATCTACATCACCTTCCGCTTCGAATGGCAGTTCGGCGTGGGTGCGGTGGTGACCATGATGCTGGACGTGACCAAGACGGTGGGCTTCTACGCCCTGACCGGGTTGCAGTTCAACCTGACGGCCGTGGCGGCGATGCTCACCATCATGGGCTTCTCCATCAACGACAAGGTCGTGGTCTATGACCGCGTGCGCGAGAACCTGCGGCTTTACCGCAAGATGCCGCTGCGCGAATTGATCGACCGGTCGATCAACGAAACCATGACCCGCACGATCAACACGAACATCGCCGTGTTCCTGTCCATCGTGCCGCTGGCGCTTTATGGCGGCGAGGCGCTGCGCGAGTTCGCCTGGGCCCTGCTGTTCGGCATCCTGCTGGCCACCTCGTCCTCCATCTTCATCGCAGCCCCGATCCTGCTCTATCTGGGCGAGAACCGGCTGCGCAAGACCATGGATGCCGAGGACCCGCCGACGGAAGCCGAGGGCGACACGGCCGCCAAGGCCTGATCGGTTTGGAAGCAGAAACCCCGGCACCGCAAGGCGCCGGGGTTTTTGTTTGACGGCAGGTTGGTTTGCGGAATTCCGAAAATGCTGCCATCATAAAGATACCCAGAAGAAGGGCATATTTATGATGGCGGAAACCATGGCTGGCATGGACCGGTTGCTGACGGCGCGTGAAGCCTCCTTTGTGGCGGGTGTAAGCTACGACAAGGTGGTGAAGGCGCTTGAAAACCGTACCGTGCCCAACCGTGCCGGCCGGGCGCGGCAGCGGGCGTTGGATCTGGACGGCGTGCTGTCCCTGACCCTGTCCGACAGGCTCCAGGGATATCCGGCCCTGATGCGCCGCCGGGTCAGCCGACGGGTGCTGGAACACCTGCGTGGCGACGGCCCCGATGCCAATGCTCCCGACATTATCGACAGCGATGGACTGGTCGTGACCACCTTCCGGACCGGTGAGCTGTTCAGGGGTGTCCAGGAAAGACTGTCCATCCTGGTCAAGCTGACGGCCAGCGTGGAACGAAACCCGGATGTCCAGGGCGGTGCCCCGGTGTTCCGAGGGACACGCATCATGGTGCATCATATAGCCGACCTGCTGCGCAGCGGAACAAACAGGAGAGAAATTCAGGAGGATTTCCCCGATCTGGATGAGGAGATGTTGGAACTGGCCCTGCTGTTCGATAGGCTTCACCCGGTCAAGGGTCGGCCGGTTCGGAAAGCGGGACAGAGTGAAATATCGCTTCCTGATTGATGCGAACATCTCCGTCGCCTTGGAAGCGGCGGCCCATGCCAGGGGACACGAGGCCTATCATGTCCGCACCCTGGGCCGGCAGAATGACGGAGACCCCGTACTGCTGAAGCTGATCGAGGCGGAAGGCTATACGCTGGTCACCAACAATATCGTCGAATTCCGCAACCGGCAGCTTTTCCATGCAGGTATGGTCTTCATTGCTGAAGCCGCACGCGGTCGCGCCTATCAATTATCCGACTTCTCAGCCGCGTTGGACCATATAGAGCAGGTCAACGTTATCGACGGTCATGAGGTACTGGTTGAGCCGGCACCGGACGGCACCTGCACGACAAGCCAAGCGCAACTGCCATAAGCTGTACGAGACCATTCGGAGTTGCCGACGGCATTGCTGCGTGCCTGTGAAACACCGCGCAACACGAATTGCGCTTGGTTTCAGAGCGCCAAGCCGGTCTGCTCCGAATAAGGGCGCCCCCCGTGCAACAGTGTGAAACGGAAAAACGGGTGCATTCGGAGCGGGCGGGTTGCTTACTCCGGGCATCGGGTCATGGGGATGGCGTTGATGAACAACGATATCATGGGAGGGGCGGCACGAAAAGAAAAACGGCCGGGAAAGCCCCCCGGCCGCTCGTCAGTGATCCCGCTTCGGGAGGAGCCCGGCGGGTCGGGTAAAATCAGCGCGCCTCGCCACCAACGGCACCGGCCGGGGCCGGCACACTGGCCGTGCGGGCCAGGGCGATGCGGTAGAGGACCAGGGTCAGGACAATGGTGACCATGAAGCCGGAGATGCCACCGACCAGGATGCCGGCCGCATTGGGCAGGGCCACCATGGTCCAGTAGAACATGGCCGTGCGGGTGGGAGAGACCAGCCAGCGCAGCAGGTAATGGTGCAGATGCTCGCGATCGGGCGAGAACGGCGCCCGGCCGGAACGGATGCGCGACACGATCAGGCGCAGGCAATCCAGCACCGGCAGCAGGAACAGGCCCATCAGCTGCATGTTGGTCAGGCTGCTGTCGGCATGGCCGGTAACAGCCAGGCCCAGCAGGCCCATGACGGCGGAGATGCCATAGGCGCCGCTGTCGCCCAGGAAGATGCGGCCGCGCATGTTGAAGACCAGGAACACCGCCCCGCCGGCCACGATCAGCAGCGCCAGCATGGAGAGCGTGCCGGCACCGGCCAGCGCGAAGAACATGCCCCAGATCATGGCCATGCCGCTGGCGATGCCGTTGGCACCGTCGCTCATGTTGAAGGCGTACTGGAAGCCGACCAGGCTGATGATGGTCAGCGTGGCACCCAGGAAGGGCGGGACGTCCACCTGCATGCCGCCACCGAAATCCAGGCTGGTCAGGGCCAGCTGCGGCGCCAGGATGATGGCGAAGGAGAACATCACCAGCGACACCGACAGCCGCACGACGGGCGGCAGATGCTGGCGATCATCGATCATGCCCATGACGAACAGGATGGCCATAACGGGGACGATCACCCAGTGCAGGCCGACACCGTCCATATAGGAAAGCCCACCACCGATCAGCGTCGCGGGCAGCAGGATGGCAAGCCCGCCCACCAGGGGCACGGCGCCACGATGCAGCTTACGCAGGCTGTCCGGCTTGTCGATGATGCCCAGCGCATTGCCGATCGGCATCGCGGTGAGGCAGATGATGGCAGACAGGGCGATCTGCAGGGTAATGGCCAGAAGATATTCCAATTTCGCCACCCTTCAGGTGTGGTTTGCGAGTTTTCTTCGCCACGCACGATTTGATCGCCATCGATCCGCGGGATCGACAGCGCCATCTTTCGTGATGCGGGAAGACACTCCTTATTGACGTTACCCTGCGGCTCGCCCTCGTACCGCAGTGCCGAAACCATGGTTGGTTTACCATAGGCCCCGATCTATCGGAAAGACATTAACGTAGGGATGGTCTACGTGGAAGCGCAGACAGACAAAAACAACTTACTGACATGGAGATTAGCATATCCGATGCAGGAAAAGCACAGTCTTTCGGCATGTCAACCTATGCCTTTGCGCAGGGGTCCTAGCCGGAAATGGGCAGAACAGCAGGACTTCGGGGGTAATACGCCCCGGCAGCGGGCAATGGCATACACTCTTGTGCAACCGCGACTCCGAGAGACCGGGATCCCCGCAAAAGGTTAAGGCGGGCCCCTTTCGGGGACCCGCCCTTGCACGTTAAAGTTATGTTGCAGCGCGGAAATTACATGTTTCCTCAGGCACCGGGCGCCGCCATCCGGCGGCCTGGGCTTGACAGCGACCACGCGGGTCGCCGGCCGCCGACAGTCGTTTCCCAATGACCTTGGATCAGGCCGGAGCGCGATCCGAGACGCCGCCGCCCAGCGCCTTGTACAGTGTGACCAGATTGGACAGGCGCTGCTGGCGTAGCACGATCAGGCCGCTTTCGGCGGCATAGAGGCTGCGCTGCGCATCCAGCACCTGCAGGTAATTGTCCACGCCCCGGTCGTACCGGGCCTGGGACAGGGTATAGGTCTCGCGCGTGGCGGCCACCAGGGCCGCCTGGGCCGCCACCTGGTCGTCCAGGGTGGAACGGGCTGCCAGCGCGTCCGCCACCTCGCGGAAGCCGGTGCGCACCGCGCCCTGGTAATTGGCGACGGCGATGTCCCGGTCGGCCCTGGCCACATCCAGGTTCGCCTCGTTCCGGCCGAAATCGAAGATCGGCAGGCTGGCATCGGCCCCCACGCTCCACACCTTCGTCCCACCCTCGAACAGGCCGGACAGCGAGGTGCTGGCGGTGCCGAGCGCACTGGTCAGGCTGATGCGCGGGAAGAAGGCGGCCCGCGCCGCCCCGATATTGGCGTTGGCGGCGCGCAGGCTGTGTTCGGCCTGGGCGATATCGGGCCGGCGGGTCAGCAGGTCGGACGGCAGTCCTTCCGGCAGGCCCGGCACCAGCAGCGCCCCATCATCGCCCAGCACCTTGTCGGCGGCCACGCTGACGGGGCTGCCCACTAGCAGGGTCAGGGCGTTCTCGTCCTGCGCTACCTGCCGGCGGAAGGCGGCATGGTCGGCCCGCGCCGTCTCCAGCGTGGTTTCGGCCTGACGCAGTTCCAGCATGGAGCGCGCACCACGGTCGAAGGCCAGCTTCACCAGATCGTAGCTTTCCTTCTGCGCATCGAAGGTCCGCTGCGTCAAAGCCAGCTGTTCGCGGTCGGCCAAAAGCGTCAGGTAGGCGTTCGCCACTTCCGCCACCAGGGCCAGACGCGCGGTCTCCCGGGCGGCGGCGGTAGCGAAATAGCTTTCCAAGGCGGCATCGGACAGGCTGCGCACCCGGCCGAAAAAGTCCAGCTCGAACGCCGTGACGCCGACGCTGGCCTGGTACTGGCTGCTGATCTGCTTCTGCGGCTCGTTCACCCGCGAACGGGTGCCCGTGCCGGCGATGCCGACGGTCGGCAGCTGCGCCGAACGCTCCACACGATAGAGCGCACGGGCCCGCTCGACATTGGCCGTGGCCACCAGCAGATCGTGGTTCTGCACCAGGGCCTGGTCGATCAGGCCGCGCAACCCCTCATCCAGGAAGAAGTCCCGCCAGCCCAGGTCAGCCAAGGGGGCCGCCGCAGTACCGGTGGAGGCCTGGGCATAGCGGTCGGCGATGCCCGTGGCCGGGGCCTGGTATTCGGGCGCCATGGAGCAGCCGGCCAGCAGCAGCGGCAGCAAGGCCAGGGTGGATATACGCTTCGTCATCATCATCACTCCTGGCCCGCGGCCTGCGGCTTCTTGCGGCTGAAACGCTTCACCATCGTTTCCACGCCGACGAAGAAGATCGGCACGAAGAAGATGGCCAGCATCGTGGCCGCCAACATGCCACCGATCACACCGATACCGATTGCGTTCTGGCTGCCCGATCCGGCACCGGATGCCAAAGCCAGCGGCGAAACACCCAGAATGAACGCCAGCGAGGTCATGATGATGGGACGCAGGCGCTGACGCGCCGCTTCCAGCGTGGCCTCCACCAGATCCATGCCCTTCTCGTAATATTCCTTGGCGAATTCCACGATCAGGATGGCGTTCTTGGCGGAAAGCCCGATGGTTGTCAGCAGGCCCACCTGGAAATAGATGTCGTTGGACATGCCGGTCAGCGTGGCCGCGACCACCGCCCCCAGCACGCCCAGCGGCACCACCAGCATCACCGCGAACGGGATCGACCAGCTTTCATAAAGGGCCGCCAGGCAGAGGAACACCACCAGCAGCGAGATGGCGTAGAGCATGGGTGCCTGGGCACCGGACAGACGCTCCTCATAGGACAGGCCGGTCCAGGCATAGCCGATGCCGGGCGGCAGCTTGGACACGATCTCCTCCATCGCGGCCATGGCCTGGCCGGAGCTGTAACCCGGGGCCGGCTGGCCCTGGATGTTCATGGAGGCGGTGCCCATGAACCGTTCCAGCTTGGGCGGGCCATAGTTCCATTCGGCCTTGGCGAAGGCCGAGAAGGGCACCATCTCCCCCTGGTCGTTGCGCACATGCAGCTTGGCGATGTCGTCGGGCAGCATGCGGAACGGTGCGTCGGCCTGCAGGAACACGCGCTTCACGCGGTTCTGGTCGACGAAATCGTCGATATAGGTGGACCCCCAGAAGGCGGTCAGGGTGCTGTTGATATCGGCGATCTGAAGACCCAGCGCCGCAGCCTTGGCCTTGTCGACCTCGATCCGCAGCTGGGCCGTATCCTCCAGCCCGTTGGGGCGCACGCCGGCCAGGGCCGGATTCTGCGCAGCCATGCCCAGCAGCTGGTTGCGGGCGGCCAGCAGCGCCTCGTGCCCGGCACCGGCCTCGTCCAGAAGCTGGAAGTCGAAGCCCGTGGCATTGCCCAGTTCCTGCACCGCCGGCGGGGTGAAGGCGAAGGCCATCGCATCCTTCAGGCCCATGAAGGCGCCCATGGAGCGCATGGCGACGGCCTGGGCCGTGCCCTCATGCCCTTCGCGTTCCGACCAGTCCTTCATCGGCACGAACACCATGGCGGAATTCTGCCCCTGGCCGGCGAAGCTGAAGCCGGCGACGGAGAACACGCCCTTGATATACTGGCCTTCCTGGTTCAGCAGGTAATCCTCGACCTGCTTCACGGTCTCCAGGGTACGCTCCTGGGTGGAACCCGGCGGGGCCATGACCATGGCGAACATGATGCCCTGGTCCTCTTCCGGCAGGAAAGCGGTAGGCAGGCGCACGAACAGGAAGCCCAGCAGGGCCACCAGCCCCACGAACAGCAGCAGGAAGCGTTTGCTTCGCCGCAGCACGCCGGTCGTGGCATTCACATAGGTGCGGTTGGCGCGGTTGAAACTGCGGTTGAACCAGCCGAAGAAGCCCTTGCGCTCATGATGGTCCTGGGCTTTCAGGATCGTGGCGCACAAGGCCGGGGTCAGCACCAGCGCTACCAGCACCGACAGCGCCATGGCCGATACGATGGTGATGGAGAACTGGCGGTAGATGACGCCCGTGGAACCGGGGAAGAAGGCCATGGGCACGAACACGGCCGACAGGACCAGGCCGATGCCGACCAGGGCACCGGTGATCTGGTCCATGGATTTGCGCGTGGCCTCGCGGGGCGACAGCCCCTCCTCCGCCATCACGCGTTCCACGTTTTCCACGACCACGATGGCGTCGTCCACCAGCAGGCCGATGGCCAGCACGACGCCGAACAGTGTCAGCGTATTGATGGTGAAGCCGAAGGCCGCCAGGATGCCGAAGGTGCCCAGCAGCACGACCGGCACGGCGATGGTGGGGATGATGGTCGCCCGGATGGACTGCAAGAACAGGTACATCACCAGGAAGACCAGCACCACCGCCTCGATCAGGGTCTTCACCACCTCCTGGATCGACAGTTTCACGAACGGCGTCGTCTCGTACGGGTAGCTGACCTCGACCCCGGCCGGGAAGCTGGGGCGCAGGTTCTCGATCGCCTGTTTCACGGACTCCGCCGTTTCCAGGGCGTTCGCCCCCGTGGCCAGGTTCACGGCCAGGCCGACGGCGTTCATGCGGTTGTAGCGGGAGACGAAATCATAGCTTTCGCCACCCAGTTCCACCCGCGCCACATCGCGCAGATGCACGGCGGCACCGTCACGGGCGGATTTCAGCAGGATGGCTTCGAACTGCTCCGGCTTCTGCAGGCGGCTCTGCGCCGTCACGGTGGCGTTCAGCTGCTGGCCCTTGACCGACGGCGTGCCGCCGACCTGGCCCGCGGAAACCTGGGCGTTCTGGGCGCGGATGGCGCTGGACACGTCATCCACCGTCAGGCCGAAACCGGCCATCTTCACCGGGTCCAGCCAGATGCGCATGGCATAGCCGGAACCGAACACCTGCACCGAACCGACACCGTTCACGCGGCTGATCGGGTCCTGGACGCGGGTGGAGATGAAGTCGCCCAGATCGATGCCCGACAGCCGCCCGTCGGTCGACGCGAAGCCGGCCACCATCAGGAAGCTGGCCGCCGACTTGGCAACGGTCACGCCACGCTGCTGCACTTCCGACGGCAGCGAGGACAGGGACGGCGTCACCTTGTTCTGCACCTGCACCTGGGCGATGTCGGGATCGGTCCCGGCATTGAAGGTCAGGGTGATGGTGACGCTGCCCGAACTGTCGCTGCTGGCCGACATGTAACGCAGATTGTCGATGCCCTTCAGGTTCTGCTCGATCACCTGGGTGACGGTCTTTTCCAGCGTTTCGGCCGAGGCGCCGGGATATGAGGCGTTTACCGCGATGGTCGGCGGGGCGATGGCAGGATATTGCTCGATCGGCAGGCGCATGATGGACAGCGCGCCGGCCAGCATGATCACGATGGCGATCACCCAGGCAAAGACCGGGCGATCAATGAAAAACTTCGCCATTTCGGTTCACTCCGGGATGATCAGCGGGCCGGGGCCGGTGCGGCACCCGCCGCGGCCGGGGCCGGATTATAGGGCACGGGCTTGACCTGGGCGCCGGGGGCGGCCTTCAGCACGCCCTGCACGATCACCCGATCCTTGGGTGCCAGACCGCCGGTCACCACCCACTGGTCGCCAACGGCCTTGGCAGCGGTGACCGGACGGACCTCCACCTTGTCCTCCTTACCCACGACCATGGTCATAGCGGCACCGCCGGGGCCGATGATCACGGCCTGCTGCGGCACCAGGAAGGCATCGGCGCGGGTCCCCTGATCAACCACGGCCCGCACGAACATGCCGGGCAGCAATTCCAGGTTCTTGTTGGGGAAGGTGGCGCGCAGGCCCACGGTGCCCGTCCCCTCATCCACCGTGATGTCGGAGAAGTCCAAGGCCCCCTCCTGGGCATAGGGCGTGCCGTCGGGCAGGATCAGCCTCACCTTCAGCTTGCCGCCCTCGGCGATGGTCGCTTGGCCCGCCGCCACCTGCCGGCGCAGGGCCGCCATGGCATCGGCCGACTGCGTCAGGTCGATATAGATCGGGTCCAGCTGGGTGATGGTGGTCAACAGCGTGTCCTGCCCCGCCACAACCAGGGCGCCCGGCGTGATGCGCGAACGGCCGACACGGCCGTCGATGGGCGCGGTCAGGCCGGCATAATCCAGGTTGATGCGCGCCGTTTCCACATTGGCCTTGCCGGCGGCCACCGCCGCCTCACGCGCACCCAGGTCGGACACGGCGTCATCATATTCCTGCTGGCTGACGCCCTTCACGGCCACCAGTTCCTTGTAGCGGCCGGCCTTGGCCTTCACCGCCGTCAGCTGCGCCTCCGCACTTTTCAGATCGGCCTGCGCCTGCGCCAGGGCGGCGCGGTAAGGGGCGCTGTCGATCTGGTAGAGCGGCTGGCCGGCCTTCACATCGCCGCCTTCGGTGAACAGCCGGTCCTTGATGATGCCCGACACCTGCGGCCGGATCTCCGCCACCCGGTAGGGCGTGACGCGCCCCGTCAGCTCCGTCGTCAGCGTATAGGGGGCGGGATTGACCGACACCACCGCGACCTCCGCCGGCGGCATCGCCCCCATGCCGGCCCCACCGCCGCCCTCCTGGCCGCAGGCCGTAAGCGTCAGTGCCATCAGCACGAGGGGGCCGGAAAGCCGAGGGGTCATACGCATGGTGGAGTTCCTTGAACTTCGTTGTTGCCGGCGTCGCCGGTCATGGAATTACATCCGCGAGCGGATGTATCATGATTGCGCGCCGATGGATATGGTTAACAGGGTTCGAGGCGTCTAACACTTTCGTGATAAACCTCGCGAACCCGCAAAGCCGCCCTGCCGAACCGGCGACCCTGAAGATTTTGGGGCTGTTATCAGGTGAACACAGATCATTTCATGTGATCCCAATCACAATTTCGCCAGGAAGTGCCGGGCAGACCCCCGTTGCAAAATTTCAAATGCCGAAAAGTCCGGAACTGTGCGCAAAGCCCGCCCCCCATCCCGATGACGCCAGCACATTGGCGGATATCAGGAAGACGGATGGGACCGGGGGAATCCGACAGGTCCCGGCACTATTTTCAGGATGATAATGTATCCGCGCCCCGCCAACATGCGGCCGCGTTCACACCCCAAGCGGTAAGGATGGGGATCATGTCCCCCGAGCGGTAAGGGAAGAGGGGTCAGAACCCGCCAGGGACTTTATAAATGTCCGGCTCCGCCGGCTTTTCCACATAGGACAGGCGCATGCTGGCGCCGGCCACCTCCGGCTGGGCGTCGGGCTTGGCCGGCGGCTTCTTGGCAATGCCCAGGATCAGCTCGGTCAGGCGGCCCTGGGTGTCGGTGCCCTGGAAGACCAGGATATTGTCGGCCCCCAGCGGCTGGTTCAAAATCAGCCCTTCCTGGCGGTATCCCTGGCCCAGCAGGTAGTTGCGCAGGGAATTGACGGCCCCCACGATCTGTTCCGGCTTGGTCGGCGACCCGATCTCCTGCCCCCAGATGACGTTGACGCGGAACAGCTTTTTCGACTTGTAGCCCATCATGTAGGCGACGATGGCCGGCCCGCTGTCGGGCAGCAGGTCGTTGACCTTGATGACCAGGGCGGAGGTGCGCTCCGTGGGGTCCTCCACCTTCTGGATGGCATCGCCCGTCAGCTTGAAATCCTTACCGATGGCGTCGCGAATCTGGGCTTCGGTCATGCCGAAGCGGGCATTGCGGAAGCCTTCCACCTTCACCTGGCCGGCAGGCTTTGCGGCGGCCGACGGATTCTGGGCGTTTGCGGGCAGAGTGGCCAACAGGCCCGCCAGGATTGCGACCAGCGCCTTGCGCATCTTCACCCTCATCCTTACGCCTTGGGGGACAGTATCCCCATCCTTACCGCCTGGGGGCATCGCTTGCGACGTCGCAAATGCGCACCCTCAATCGCTGGGTGGCATCAGCCCTTGATCAGCCGGTCGATCCTGTCGCGCAGCGCCGTCAGCGACGCGACCTCATCCTCGGCCAGCCGGCCGGCCCGGTCGGACAGCTTGTCCAGGCTGCGGCCCAGCTTGCGGGCCACGGACAGGACGGGGCTTTCATCGGCCGCAGGGGCCGCCGGCTGCTGCTTGGCGGCGCGCAGTTCCTTGATGGTGGCCCCTTCCTTGATGCGCGCCCACAGTGCCAGGCGCGCCTCCTCCCCCTCCGTGTCGGCCAGGACGTAGAGATGGCTTTTCGTCACCTTGTCGCGGAAGCCGGGATATTCGGCCTGCACCTTGTCCGGCAGGCCGCGCAGGGCCAGCAGGCGGGAGACCTCCGACTTGGACAGGCCGACGACGACCGCCAGCTGCTCCTGCGCGTAATTGTGCCGTTCGCCCAGCCGGCCCAGGGCCGACGCCGTCTCCAGCGCGTCCAGGTCGCGGCGCTGGAGATTCTCCACCAGGGCCACTTCCTCGATATCGCCCCGGGTGATGACGGCGAAGATGGTGGGCTTGCCCAGCAGCCCGTGCGCCCGCCAGCGCCGCTCACCCGCCGCGATGATATAGCCACCATCGGCGTGCTTCTTCACCAGGATGGGCTGCAGCAGGCCGTTATGGCGGATGCTGTCGGCCAGTTCCATCAGGGCGGTGGGGTCGAAATGCCGGCGCGGCTGTTCCGGATTGGGATGGACCTGTTCCAGGTCCAGTTCCACCAGTTCCGGGAAATCGGCGGAAGTGCCGAACAGGCGGTTCATCCCGCTGTCGCGCGGCACCATGGGCATGGCGGGGGCAAGCGCCGGATTGGTGCGGGCGAGCTTACGCGACACGGGCTTCCTCCGTCTGGTCGGCTTCAAGCAGGGAACTGGCCACCTCGCGGAACGGGGCGACCAGGGCCGGGTCGGGCGCCACATCCACCGTCGGTTGGGCGGCCGCCACCGATTGCGGAAAAATGGTGGAGCGCGGCACCGGCGTGAAGATGCGCAAGGAGCCGCCGAACCGTTCCGTCAGGTCGGCCAGGGTGGCCCGGTCCTGGGTATGGCGGGCGGTGAACATGGTGGGCAGGATGCCGATGATCGACAGGTCGGGATTGCCGCGCCGGCGCACCTTGGCGATGGTGTCCAGCAGCAGCGGTACGCCCATCATGGCCAGCATCTCCGTCTGCACGGGGATCAGCACGCCGGTGGCGGCGGCAAGTGCGTTCAAGGTCATCATGCCCAGGTGCGGCGGGCAATCCAGCAGGATGTAATCATAGGCGCGGGCGACGGTGGACAGCTTCTCCCGCAGCACCAGCGTGCCCATCGGTTCCGCCATCAGCTCCGTCTCCGCCGCCGACAGCAGGATGGTGGAGGGCAGCAGGTGGAACCGCCCGTCACAAACCGGCATCACGGCACCGGAAACCGGCTGGTCCTTCAGCATGACGTGATATGTCGTGCGCCCCGCCTCCGACGCCTCGGCCTGGCTGATGCCCAGATGCACGGTGGCGCTGGCCTGCGGGTCGGCATCGACCAGCAGCACACGCTGGCCCAAGGCGGCCAGGGCGGCGGCGATGTTGACGGCGGCAGAGGTCTTGCCGACCCCACCCTTCTGGTTGGAAATGGCGATGATGGTGGCTCGGTCGCGCTGCCGGCGGGCGGGCGTGCCGATGACGTCGGAAACAACCTGCGGGATCTTCTCCGTACCACCCTCCCAGCGGGAGACGCGGCCCTTGTCATAACGACGGCCCAGACGGGCATTCAGCCAGTCGGCGAAGGCCTGCTGCGTATCCCCGCGTGCTTCCCGCGCAGCCCTCAACGCCGCCCCATCCATGACCTGCCCCCAGTGCTAGTGGCTATACCTGCGCCGGGAGCATAGGGGTTGGTTGACAGGGTGTCAACTGGTGGGGTTGTGGGGTGTCAACAAGTGGTACGCCTTCTTCCCTTACCCCGCCAGTTCGTCGCCTGCTTGCGCAGGCACGTCAGGGACACGGGCAAGAAAGCTGTGCAACCCCTCACCGGTCGCGCCATCGGCCCGCTCATGCAGAAAAGCCGCTGCCGTCTGCACAGCGCCCACCTTCTCGGCAACCGCGGCAGCAATCCACTGATTAAGCGAGACGCCATCTTCCTTCGCCAGCCGGGCCGCGGCGTCCTTGATGGAGGTCGGCAGCTTAAGGGGATATGTCGCTTTGCTCATAACGCGAATCCTTTCAGAAACTCAGCGGGCGTTTCCACCACTAAACCAAAACGGTTCGCTGTTCGGAAATCCCGGCCATTATGAGTGACCAGTCGATCCGCACGGCCATTGACGGCCGCTTCCAAGACCAGTTCATCGGCTGGATCAGCCAGTTGCGGCCGCCAGATAAACCGCACTTCCACCGGTTCCATAATCGCCGCCAGTTCACGGAGCAGCAGCTCGATATCCGGCAGATCAAGCCCATGGGCCTGACGCTGTTCGGCCCGCTTCAACACAGCCTCATACTCAAGGAAGAGCGCCGTTGTCGCCAGACCCTGGAATTTTCTGTCCGCCAACAGATTTAGGACGGCAAAGGATGCACCCTGCCTGCTACGCAGGCCCGCCGCCAAAACATTGGTATCAAGGACAGCCCGTAACATAGGGGAATTCTATATCAGAATTCCCGGAAGACCAAGGGCATGACATCACATGGGATGTTATCCACCTTCCGGCGATCAACCTTCTCAATAATCCACCCCATCCAGGAAATCCGCCGCCGCATCGGCCCATTCCAGCGGCGCCTGGTCCAGGATGTCGATCCCCCCGCCCTCAATGGCGTGGAAGGCGAAGTCGGGGCGCATTCGGTGGGCTTCCAGGGCGGCCTGATAGATCATGTCGCCGGTATTGGTCAGGATCAGGGTCGGCTGGCGCAGGGCCATCAGCGGGCCTTCCTGCCGGTACATGAAGGCGGCGGCATGGCCGTACCAGTAAGTGCCCATGGCGAAGGCCTGCATGGCCTGGACGACATAGTCGGTGATGCGGGCCGGGCCGATCGTGCCGGCGGCATAACGTTCGCGGATCTTCGCCACCTCCACCATATGGGCCGCCTCCGGCAGGGCGGTGAAGGCCTTTTCCCGTTCCACGACGTCGGTGATCAGCGCCTGGCGGACATTATCCGGGATCAGCAGCGGGCCGCCCAGGATGCAGGCGCTGATGCGGTCGGGATAGAGGTTCGCCGCCTCGTTGCCGACCAGGGCGCCGGTATGGTGGCCGCCGATGGCAGCCAGGTCGATGCCCAACGCATCCAGCAGGGGCGGGATCGCGGCGGCGTAATCGGCGATGGTGGGGGCGAAACCGGTCGGGTCGGACAGGCCGAAACCCGGCAGGTCCAGGGCGATGGGGCGGATGCCACGGTCCAGCAGCGGCTGGAACACATAATCATACTCGTTGGCGGACATGATGGCCTGATGCACCAGCACCAGCGGCTTGCCCCGTTCCCCATCCCAATAATGGATCTGGCCGAAGGGACCATCCGCATAACCGCGCCGCAACCTTGCCATCACCCTATTCCCCGATCTGGAAAACCGGGGAACAGCTTCAGGCCGGGCAGGCCGACAGGCACGCGGTGATCAATGGCCTGTTCGACAGGCGGTCAGGCCTTCTTCACGAAGCAGGTCTTCAACACCAGGCCCTTCACCTTCTCCACCTTGCCTTCGATCTCTTCCGGATCGTCGGTCAGGTGGATGCCCTTCACCACGGTGCCGCGCTTCAGCGTGACATTGGCGCCCTTGACCTTCAGGTCCTTGATCAGGGTGACGCTGTCACCCTCGGCCAGCAGGTTGCCGTTGCAGTCCTTGACGTCCATCGTCCACATCCTCCGGGGTCTGTCGGCGCGGACCATAGCCCAGGGGATGCGGGTGTCCGGATTGATGAAAGCACATCACGCCCCGGACCTATTGTGCATCTGTTGATATCGGGAAGAGATTATCGACCGGTGCGGGCAGCCAGGAACTCCACCTCGGCGATGGAACCCGACGTCAGGGAGGACAGGACCGAGCGCATGGTCGCCTCATGGCTGCGCCGGGCCGTCTCGGCCGTGGCGGCGTGGCCGGCGCGCAAGACCAGCTTGCGGGTGCCGCGCGCCGTCTCCTCGATCGCCACCACGCTGAGGTCACGCAGCAGGGGGCCGGGCACCTGCTTCTGGCTCAGCGCGTGGCGGGCGGCAGCCCACAGCGCTTCGGCATCGTCGGCATCCGGCAGCGGCGGGGCCGGTTCGGGCAAGGGGCGCGCGGTGGCCAGGGCCGGCTTCGCCGTCCCCTCTCCCGCCTCGCGCCGCGTCTTGCGGCCGACGGAGCTACGCTCGCGTTCCAGGAAGGTGTCGGCAGCCTCATCCTCGTCCTTGGCGTGGAAGGTGAGGGTCACCTCCTCGATCTTGCGGCCCTTCCGCTTCATCTTCTCTTCCGGCATCTCCACACGGAAGGGGGCGAGCTGGTTCACCTCCGCCATGGCGCGGTCGATGGTACGGGTGCGCAGGATGCCGAAATCCTTGTACGCCCCCTCCGGCACGTTCAGCAGCTTGCGCAGCGTCTCGATATCCAGCGTCAGGGACGGATGGTCC
The DNA here is from genome assembly GCF_048066115.1 of Niveispirillum sp. KHB5.9. Lineage (NCBI taxonomy): Bacteria > Pseudomonadati > Pseudomonadota > Alphaproteobacteria > Rhodospirillales > Azospirillaceae > Niveispirillum > Niveispirillum sp. KHB5.9. The sequence goes on from NZ_JBLTYX010000010.1 coordinate 140,468, forward strand.
ATCTGGTAGCGCTGCATCCCGATCTCATAGAGCTTCAGGGCATAGGTGCTGGTGACCTTGACCATGGCCGGGCCGGACAGACGGGCCCAAAGCTGGGAGGAGCGCTGGAGTTCCAGGAAGGCGTCGGTGAACTGGAAATGGATATCGACACTGTCGCTCTCCACCTCATCCTCCGGCCGGACATAGGAGGAGAGGATGCGCAGTTCCGCGCGGCTGCGCCGGCCACGGAAGGGGCCGATCACCACCAGGCTGCTCTCGTAAATCTCCTTCACCGCGTCGAAGATGCGCTCATTGCCCTTGTGGTTGCCACGCACGACCTTCTTGGGCAGGCGGTAGAGCTTGTTGGCGAAGTTCTGGCTGCCGGCCAGATGAATCATGAAATTCAGCATCTTCTGCGCCGGCAGCGACAGGCGGGAACCGTTGGCCGGGTAGGAATAGACGGCTTCGGCCGCCTTGATCAGATGCTTGTAGCCGTCGCGTTCAAAGGTGGCGGCGGCCACGCGTGCCGTCTGGCCCGTCCGGTCCAGGGCCGGCAGGTTCTCCCCTGCCCCGCTGCTGTCGACTAGGCTGCCTTCCACGTCGATGACCACACCACCATCGCCGGCCGTGGGCACATAGGGTACGATGGCAGCCAGCTTCTCAGGTCCCGCCGCATCGGCGGTGCTGGTCTTGCGGCGGCTTGGCGGCATGGTGGTTCCCCTGTTCCCTGCAGTGCGATCGGTCCAAATGCGTTCATCTGGACCGTGAATCGCACTGCAAACCGAAAGCACTTGCCGGCAAGCTAGTCCCTTCCTTACAGCCGAGGCAAGTAAGGAAAGGGGTTTTCCACAGGGAATTTCATACCCTTACGGGATGGGGGCAACGCTTACGCCCTGGGGCGTATGTCAAACGCCCCCGCCATGTGGGGATAGTCTCCCCCGATCTGTAAGGTTGATGGCCGAAAACCCCAGCAAATCCGCGGCTCTCCGCGCCCTAGAATCTTTACTAGAATCTTGGAACAAAAGTCAGGAAAGGATTTTGGGGAGATTGAGGGAGGATGGATAGGGCCATCGTCCTGCAGCTGTCGCGACTCGCGGTGACAATTCCTTACCGGTTGGGGATGCAGCGACTCCGATGACAGGTATCCGGGCCAATCCTTACGGTTCGGGGGAATCCTTACGCTTTGGGGGCTGGCGGGCCCTGCATGCCCAGGCCCCCAAGCCGTAAGGTTCAGGTTCCCCCAGGATGTAAGGAGACTCGACAGCCCGACCCAAATCGCCATCGGCGGGGTACCGGAGTCGGCCACGTATTTCCGCGGCTTTCAGGCCCCCGAACCGTAAGGATGCATTCCCCCAAGGCGTAAGGATCGATGCGGCGCATCCCTTCCCCCAGGGTGTAAGGAATGCCCGAGTCCCCTACGGCGTGGGGGAGCCCCCAAGCCGTAAGGAAGCTGGAGACGACTCCGGTGGCAGGAGGCCCGCCGATCATGACCATGATACCAGGGCAGGTGCCTTGTCCCGGTGCGAGCCACCCGATCTGGTGAATCCGACTTTGCCGACATCGTCAAGAGTAAGGCAATGGTCCCTGCCGAACGGAGAGGGCGGGCATGTCGATGACTGCCCTTTGACATATTGAGAATGATTATCAATATCGGTATGTTGCGACGTCGCATCTCAGCGAGGATAGAAAATGCAGACCGACCGTCGCGGCCAAACCCGTCACCGCCGTCCCGCCATTGCCGGCAACATGCCCTTCGTGGCGCTTCACCCGTCGGCACGGCTGGCCTTGTGGGGATTGAGATACTGGGCGACCTGCGCCAATCAGGGGCGGTGCCCTGCCCTGCTGCTGCGTGACGTGTTCGTGTCGGCGGGTGTGCCGCTGGCGCCGATCAGCATCGACCGGCTGATGCGGGTCTTCGCCACGGCGTCGCGCCAGCCGCTGGCCCTAGGCTGCCCGGCCTGTACCCGGCTGACCGATGACGAGGCGGAATTGCTGAATGCCATCCTGTGTCTTCAGGGCGGTGAAGGCGTGGCGGTGGAGCGGGTGCTGACCGCCTGGCTGCCACAGCAGGCGGCGGAGGTGGCGGGACCGGCGCTGGAGGGATTCGCCCGCCTGCTGCTGGATGGCGGCTACGATTTGGCGTCGGATCGTGTGCCGGTGCTGGATCGCGCGCCGATGGGGACCAGGTTGCATTGATACTGTTTCCCTCAAGCGCCGGGCGGGCGTATCCGCGCCCTTGGCTTGCGCGCCACGAGGCGCGGGCCGGCAGTCGCCGGCCTGAAGCGAGTTGTTGCGACAACAGAGCATTGGACAGGGGACGGCCGGCATGGCATCGCATGAGGCATGGATCATGCCTTGATCATGCGGCGGGACGGTTGGCGGGGGTGGGTGGCGTGGATGCTGCTGCCGGCGCTGCTGTTCGTCGCCCTGTTGCCGCGCGGCTATATGCCGGATGCCGACGCGCTGCGCCGGGGTGATCTGTCGCTGACCCTGTGCCGGGTGGTGGAGCCGCGGCGGGCGGACATCAATGCCGCACCTGCGGGTGATCACGCCCTGCCCGCCTGTCCGTTCGGATTGCTGCCGGTTTTGTCGGTGCCGGTGGAGCCGCTGAGCCTGTCCGTGCCGGTACGCTGGGGCGTGGCGTCGGTGGAGCTTGTGGGGAGGCTGGCCTGGAAGGTTGGTGTCCGGATCGATGGATTGGGTGCGCGGGGGCCGCCGGAAGCGTGATCGCCCCTGCCCCTTGCCTTCCATAATCAACGATCCAATGGGAATTCCGCCATGCGCAGCTTTGCCCGCCCTCTTTTGATTTCCGCCGTCACCAGCCTGCTGCTGATCGGTGCCGCCCAGGCGGAGATCAGCGTCACCAGCCCCTTCTCCCGCGCCTCCGCCCCCGCCGCCAGGGCCGGGGCTGCCTTCCTGACCGTCAGCATCGATGCCGGTACCGACAAGCTGGTGGGCGCCAGCAGTCCGGTGGCGGAGAAGGCGGAACTGCACAGCCATATGATGGAGAACGGCATCGCCCGGATGCGGCCGGTGGAAGGCGGTATCGCCGTCACCGCCGGCACGCCGGTGGAACTGAAGCCGGGCGGGCTGCATATCATGCTGATCGGGCTGAAGGCGCCGCTGAAGCAGGGAGAAAGCTTCCCGCTCACCCTGAAGTTCGAGAAGGCAGGTGATGTCGCGGTAACGGTTGCCGTGCAGGGGCCGGGCGCCATGGGGGCGGCGATGACCGGCCATGATCATGGCGGTCACGGCGACCATCAGCACTGAGCCCGCGATCCATGAAGCGCCGGACATTCTGGACCGGCCTGGCACTGCTGGCGACAGCGGCTGTGCTGGGCTCCGTCGTGATGATCGCCGATCATCTGTCACCGCAGAAGCAGCGGGCGGAACAGGGGCAGGGGCGTGCCGCCATCGGCGGCCCCTTCGCCCTGACCGACCAGACGGGACAGGCGGTCACCCAGGACAATCTGAAGGGCAAGGTGTCGCTGGTCTATTTCGGCTACAGCTTCTGCCCCGATATCTGCCCGACCGATCTGCAACTGATCGGACAGGTGCTGGATCAGTTGTCGGAAGAGGAGTTGGCCGACGCCCAGGCCCTGTTCATCACCGTCGATCCGGAGCGGGATACGCAGAAGCAGTTGGCCGACTATGTGCCGCTGTTCCATCCGTCGATCCGTGGCCTGACCGGCACGCCGGAACAGATCGCCGAAGCCGCCAAATCCTATCGCGCCTATTATAAAAAGGTGTCGGCGGAGGAGGCGGGAACGTCGGACTATCTGATGGACCATTCCGCCTTCATCTATCTGATGGACCGGAACGGCGATTTCGTCCGGGTGTTCGGCCATGGGTCCGATCAGGGGGAACTGCTGGAATGGTTCCGCAAGGTGCGGAACGGTTAAACTCCCCCGAGCCGTAAGGATCGGATCATTTCCACCACGGCTTCCACCGCCTGACGGCGGGGAAAGGTTTCCCGGAAGGCCAGGCGCACGCTGCGTCCGGCCGATCCGGGAACCAGCGGACGGGTCACCGTGCCGGGCACCGGCACCGCCCGTCCTGCCACCACCAGGGCCGGGGCCAGGGTGCAGCCATAGCCGGCGGCGACCATGTTCAACAGCATCTCCAGGCTGGTGGCGCGCAGGTCGGCCCGACCGACACCGGGCTGGTGACAGGCGGCCAGCGCCTGGTCGCGCAGGCAATGGCCGTCGGCCAGGACCAGCATTTCCAACGCCGAAAGCTGTTCCGCGTCGATCAGTGCCATGCCGGCCAGCGGATGATCTTCGGGCAGGACCAGCAAGAACGGCTCCTCGAACAGGGGCAGGGTGACGATGTCATCCTCCTCCACCTCCGTGGCCAGCAAGGCCACGTCCAGTTCATGCCGGCGCAGGCGGGAGAGCAGGTTGTCGGTAATATCCTCCCACAGCACCAGATCCAGGTTGGGATATTGCCGCTTCAGCGGGCCCAGCACGCGGGGCATCAGATAGGGACCCAGGGTCGGGATGACCCCAAGACGTAAGGAACCGGCCAGCGGGTCGCGCCAGCCCTGGGCCAGGGCGGCGATGGCATCGGCCTTTTCCACCGCGGCACGGGCGAGCGGCAGGATATCCGCGGCGGCGGGTGTGGGGATCACCGACTTGTTCGTGCGTTCGAACAGAATGATGCCCAGCATCTCTTCCAGCTTGCGGATCTGGCCGGAGAGCGTGGGCTGGCTGACATGGCAGGCCTCGGCCGCGCGGCCGAAATGCCGATGGTCATCCAGGGCGATGACATAACGCAGGTCGCGCAGGTTCATGATCGCATCTCGCAATTGCGCAATAGGCAAAGCCGATCATTATCATTTGAACAATCAATTGTACCAGCGAAGCCTGTGCCGGTACGGTTTCGCCCATGGCACGCACGATTGCGACGTCGCAATCGTGCATCGCACGGATTTACCACTTCCCGTTTTCCGAAAACTCCAAAGGCCCGTGGACGCCAACACCACGGGCTTTCTTTTTAGCTCTTGCTTCGCCCCAGCATCGACTGCAACAGCTTCTCTCCCGGTGCCTTGGCCGGGACCGCCAGTTCCAGACGATGATTGGCGGTCAGCAGGGCCGACAGCCGGTCACCGGGCCTTACCCCCAGATGTTCCAGCATTTCGGCACTCAGGTGGATGGTGCCGTCGGGTCCGATGATGATGTCCATGGCTTTGGTCCGCAAATGATGTGCCCAGAAAATAGGGTGCGGAAGCGGTCAGGACAATGGGGTCAGGAAGGAGGCTTGGCCAGCAGCAGATCGGGCACGATGCCATCGGCGCGAAGCTGCGCCAGGCCCTGGTTGAAACCGTCAAGGATTTGCTGGGCGTCGGGATGGTCCCGGGCCACGATCAGATGCAACGTGGCTTCGCTGGCGGCGGGGCCGGGCACGGTGGCCAGTTTTTCCCGCTCGGCCGCTTCGGCGCGGCGGGCCGTGGCGATGCGGTCATCCTCCACCATGAAGTCGGCGCGGCCGGCAACGATCATCGACAGGCAACTGCGCTGCTGTGTGGGGGTGACGCGCAGGACATCGCCCTGCTGGATCAGCATATCCAGCCAGGGCGGCAGGCCATAACCGACGGCGGCGCAGACGCGCCGCCCCTTCATCCAGCCGGTGGCCATGGCCGCCTGTTCATTGCCGATGGCCACCACCAGGTGCTGGCGTACGGCGACGATGGGATCGGAGAACAGCATCTCGCGCGTCCGCTGTTCGGTCCGGATATAGGGGAAGCTGGCGTCGTAGCGATGGGCCAGCAGCCCTTCATATCCCCGGCGCCAGGGTTCAATGGTCAGGGTGACGGGGTGGCCGATCCTGGTGAAAACCTGTCGGACCAGCTGGGTGATCGGGCCGCCGCCGGGCAGCCTGTCATCGACATAGGGGGCATAATCGCTGCCGGTGACCAGCTTCAACGGCGCACGCTCCGCCCCCGCGGACAGGGCCGGAAGAAACACCGCCAGCAAAAGCATGCCCAAGCGCCGCACCCGTGCCCCTCGCCGGCAACCACCATGAGGGTAAGCCTAAAGTTTAGGTGCGGTCAGGTCAACCCGGGGACGGGTGACAATTTGCCCCCGGGACGTAAGGTTTGGTCAGATCCAGCCCGCCAGTTCCCGCTCCACAATCCGGCGCAAAAGCCCGATATGGTCGGGATGGTCGTTCAGGCAGGGGATATAGGCGAAGTCACTCCCCCCAGCGGTAAGGAATGTCGCGCGGATGCCCTGGTCGACCTCTTCCAGCGTCTCCACACAGTCGCTGACGAAGGCGGGCGCCAGGATGGCCAGCTTCTTCACGCCCTGGGCGGGCAGGGCCTGCACCGTAGGTTCCAGATAGGGCTGGAGCCATTCCGTGCGGCCGAAGCGGGACTGGAAGGCGTGGGTCAGCATGTCCGCACCCAGGCCCAGCTTTTCCCGCAGCAGGCGTGTCGTCTTCAGGCAATAGCAGTGATAGGGGTCGCCCTTTTCCAGATATAGCTTGGGCAGGCCGTGGAAGGAGGCGATGATGCGGTCCGGCTTCCAGGACAGCCCGCCCAGCGCCCGTGTCACGGAAGCCGCCAGCGCGTCGATATAGGCGGGATCGTCGTGGTAGGTGGGCACCGTGCGCACGGCCGGCTGGCGGCGCAGGGTCATCAGGTGGCGGAAGGCCTGGTCGCAGGCGGTGGCCGTCGTCGTGGCGCTGTATTGCGGATAGAGCGGGAACAGCAGGATACGCTCGCAGCCCTGCGCGATCAGGCTGTCGATGGCCTTGGCGGTGGCGGGATGGCCATAGCGCATGCCCCATTCCACCATGATGCGGCCACCATGCGCACCGTCCAGCGCCGCCCGCAGCCCGTCCGCCTGTGCGCGGGTGAATGTCTTCAGCGGGCTTTCATTCAGTTCCCGGTTCCAGATGCCGGCATAGGCATGGCCGCTTTTCTTTGGCCTGAAGGTCAGGATGATGCCCTGCAGGATCGGCTGCCAGATGGCTTGGGGAATTTCCACGACGCGGCGGTCGGACAGGAATTCCGACAGATACCGGCGCATCGACCAGTAATCGGTGGCTTCCGGGGTGCCCAGATTGATCAGCAGCACGCCGATCTTCGGTACGGTCACGGGCGGGTGGCCGACGGGCAGGTTGGTATTGTTCTGGGTCAAGACGGCGCCATGGGACAATGGTAAGGGGTACCGCCCTTTATGGACGGGTGCGCACCATTGCCGCCAGGGCTTTGCGGTGCCGGTGCGCCTGCAACAGGATATCCGGCGGGGCCAAACCTTCAATGATCAGCTGGCCGTTCTGTGCCGAAAGCCCCGCGCCATGCTGGCGCAGCGACAGGATCAGCTTTTCCAATGTCTTGCGGTTCATAACCCTTACCTATCATGTTCCTCAATCGCCGGCGCCAACATCCGTTGGCTTGGCTTACGCGGCACGTGCCGCGCGGCGGTGGTCACCGCCGGAGCGATTTCCGGTTACCCGGAAACCGCTCTTGATCTCGATACAATGGCAGGAAGGGTGGATCGATGGAAATCGATTGATCGGATGGCGACGATAGGGGTTGCCTATCAGGCGCCGCAGCACTTCTTGAACTTCTTGCCCGATCCGCAGGTGCAGGGATCGTTGCGGCCGACCTTCTGCACGGTGCGTGGGCGCTGGCCCATGACGCCGTCCACATACCACCAGCGGCCGTCCTGCTGCTTGAAGCGGCCGGTTTCGTGATGGATCAGGTCCTTGCCGTCCATGGTGAACTTGGCCACGAATTCCACATAGGCCTCGTCCGGGACCAGACCATCGGCGGTGGAGCGCACTTCCAGCCCCGTCCACACACTCTTGGCCGCCCATTCGGTGACCTGGGCCACGTCGAAATCATCCTGCGTGCCGGGCAGCAGGGTTTCGCCCAGATATTTGATGTCCTGCTTGGCGAAGGCGGTATAGCGCGAACGCATCAGCGCTTCGGGCGTCGGGGCGGCTTCGGTGCGGGCCAGATAGGGGCCGCAGCAGGCATCGAATTCACGGCCGCTGTCGCAGGGGCACTTGCTCATGTCGGTCACTCGTTCTTGAAATCATGTTCGCTGTGGGCGGGATAACCGATTGTGGCCATCTTCACCAGTGCGCTTATCATGGGGCGGCCCATGACGCTGAAACGCAAGGGCCGGAGAGAGGGAGCAGATGAGCCTGAAAGAGACGATGCGCGTGTTCTCCCTTGAATGCTATCCGCCCGGGCATCCGGATTTCGACCTGGATATGGACATGGTGGTCCGGGCGCCGCCGGAGGACAGATATCAACTGATGGATGCCTATCTGGCGAAGGAAGAAGCGCTGATATGGGCGGTCGACGACATCGCCGAGATGTTCAATGTGAAACAATTCATCGTCGTGAATCCGGGGCGGTATGTCGTCGATTATGATCAGGAGACGATCCGTCTTGTTGGATTGAAAGGTACGCCCAGTGCCTATGAGACGGGAGATGGCCTTACGCGAGGGCAGGCGAAGACATTCGTGCAATTGGCGTTGCGCGGTATGGCCGGCATGGGGTTGGCGGAGCCGGAGAGCGGCATCTTCCTGTATTTCCCGGATGATGTGCGGGTGGAGGTGGGGATTCCGGTCACGGCGAGATTACCCAGCAGCATCCATTTTGTCGCCAGGGTTACCGACATCACGGATTTCTTCCAGACCTACGATATCCACTCGGTCATGGTTGATACGCTGGCGGCCAGATATGTCGCGAATGACGTTCCGGGCTTCTATCGGCTGGGTCAGACTGACTATAGCACCCTGCACCAGTTTTCATTTCATCGATCCGAATGGATGAACGTGTCGGCGCCTTTTGACATCACGTTGGAATTGTCACATCCCGATACCGGCAATGAGAACAGTTTCGATCTTACCTTCCGGGACGTGCGGGATTTTCGCGCCGAGCGTCTTGATAAGGCCGTTGGGCTGAAGATCGGCATCACCGACATTCGTGCAGAACAGCTGGATGGCGTGGCCTATCGAGTCCAGGAGCTGGGAAGCGGCGCCTTCTCCTTTTGTTGTGCGAGCTTCCTGGCGTATCTGCGGGCGCCGTGGTGATCGCGGCCGGCCCCTACAAATCCAGCGACAATTCCCGGCCCGGTCCTTCGCTATGGTCGTGCCAATGGGCGTTGCAGCGGGGTTCGTACAGGTCGGCCAGGCCCAGTTCCAGGGTGCGGTCGTTGCGGTGCTTCTTGAAGCTCTTATGCGCTTCATGGCCGCAGACGGAACAGCGCGACCGCAGCTTCCACAGTCCATCGGCCATGGCGGCCAGGGTGGCGGTTATCTGGAAGGCACGGCCGCGCCAGTCCATGTCCAGGCCCGAGACGGCGACATCGATACCCCGGTGCAGCAGGGCACGGATATCCTCCACCAGATCGCCCTGGTAATGCGGTTCCACGCAGAACTGCACCTCGTCGATGAAGACGGCGGTGATGTTGTCGGGGACGGTTGGCATGCGGGTGATGGGCATGGCGTCGAAGCCGATGCCGTCATGGTTGACAACCCGGTTCTCCGAAAAGCGCACGTCGAAGGCCGGCTTCAGCAGCATGATGTGGGAGCCGGTGCCGTGGGTGTACCAGATGGCGCGCTTCAGGATCTCCGTGGACTTGCCCGAGAACATGGGTCCGCAGATGACTTCCAGCTTTCCGTAGCGCATGCCTGTTTCCTGACGATCGATCGGGCCTTTGCATAGCCGAGTTCGGCGCTTCATGCCAATAGAACAGGGCTGGAGCATTTCCGGGTACCGGGAATGCTTCGGCGGCGACTGCCGCCGCGCCGCACGTGCGGCGTAAGCCAAGCCGCCGGATGGCGGCGCCCAGCGCTTGGGGGAACACGAAGAGGGTAGGGATCATGCGGGGGTGGACCGACGGTTATGTGACCGAGATCGGCTATACCTACAGCTTCCATGCGGAGCTGCAGCCCTGGTCCATGGCTCAGGCGCTGGGGGACCGGTCGCCGATCCGGCCGGGTGAGCGCTTCGATTATTGCGAGCTGGGTTTCGGCCAGGGGTTCAGCCTGGCGCTGCTGGCCGCCGCCAATCCGCAGGCCCGCTTCTGGGGCAATGACATCAATCCCGCCCATGTCGCCCATGCGCGCTGGCTGGCCGATGGGGCCGGCCTGTCCAACCTGACGGTCAGCCCGCTCGGCTTTGCCGATTATGCCGATGCGGACCTGCCCGGCTTCGACATCGTGGCGCTGCACGGGGTCTGGTCCTGGGTGGGGCCGCAGCAGCGGGCGGAGATCGTGGCCTTCCTGGACCGGCACCTGAAGCCTGGCGGGCTGGTCTATCTGGGTTACAATGTCCTGCCGGGCTGGGCGCAGTATCTGCCGCTGCGCGAGCTGATGCTGGCCGGTGCAAGGCGAGGGGAAGGGGCGCTGGCGGCGCGCATTACCGGCGCCCTGGGTCTGGCGGAACGGCTGCGGGCGCAGGAGGCGGGGTATTTCCGGGTGAACCCGACGGTAGCCACGCGCCTGGACGCGCTGCTGGACCGGCCCGTCGATTACCTGGCCCATGAATATTTCAATGAGAGCTGGCACCCCACTTATTTCACCGATCTGGCAGCATCCCTGGCGCCGGCCGGATTGCGGCTGGGGGCACAGGCGCGGGCGGGCGACCGGTGGGAGGAGGGGGTGTTGGCGCAGGCCATCCTTACTGCCGGGGGGCGGCAGGCGGCGGATGATCCTGACTTCGCGGAACTGCTGCGCGACTTCCTGACCAACCGGCCCTTCCGCCGCGACCTGTTCATCCGCGAGGGTGGAGGGGGGCGGGAACAGGCGCCACGCCGCTGGGCGGCGCTGGGCCATCCGCGTGACCTGCCGCGCCGGGCGACACCGGCCACGCAGCCCATCGAGGTGCCGTTCGATGCCGCCCACGCCGTCCTGAGCGCTTTGCAGGCGGGGCCGGTGGCGGAGGAGGCGCTGCTGACCCCGCTGGGCGGGGAAGGACAGGGGGCGCTGGCGGTGCTGCTGGCGCTGGACCTGGTGGCGCCGGCCTTGCCCGATGCGGGATTGGAGCCGCGGCGGGAAAGCTGCGCCCGGCTGAACGCGCTGCTGCTGGCCGATGCCGCCGGGGCCGACCGGATGCCGGCCCTGGCCAGCCCCGTCACCGGCGGCGGGGTGGGGCTGGACCGGATCGGCAAGCTGTTCCTGGCCGGGCTGGAAGCGGGGCATGACCCGGCCGGTCACGCCTGGGCGGTGCTGGAGGCCGGTGGCCAGCGGGTGCTGCGCGATGGCAAGCCGTTGGCAACGGCGGCACAGAACAAGGCCGAGCTGGCGGAGCGCTGGGATGCCTTTTCACGCCGTCGGCTGCCGGTGCTGCGCACCTTGGGTGCGGTGCCGCAATAATTCGGGGAGGAGAGTGGAAATTTCGAGGCAATCCTAAGGAACGTAGTGGCATTTTTTCCGGTTGCGATGCACCATGTCCTTGCGCCTGACCAGCTTGATTTCCACCCAGGAGTAACGCCCCGATGCCGCGCAAATCCGTCAAGTCTGAAGCCGCCGCCCTGTCGCTGCCCGAAACCGAGCCCACCCCGGCCCCGCCGCCCGTGAAGGCCAAGCCGGCGGCCAAGCCCCGCGCCAAGAAGGTGGCGGCCGCCCCGGTCCTGGTCGCTACGCCCACCGTTGCCGTCGCCATCAGCACGGAACCGTCCGATGCCCAGGTGGCGGAGGAGGCCTATCTGCTGTGGCTGTCGGAAGGGCAGCCGGCCGGCCGCGACATCGAACATTGGCTGCTGGCCCAGCAGATCGTGCGCAGCCGCCTGTCGCTGCTGTCGGCGGCCGTGCATTCCGCCTGATCGCGGCCCGCCCCTGATCGCGCGACGGTGCCGACCGGTTGCCGTCGCGCATAAGGCTTTATAGTCCATGGGTTGATCTTTCCCGGTACCACCCCTCCATATCGGCCCCGTCTGTGGTATCAAGCCACCCAGGGATAATGTGGAGATGATGATGCCGTACCGGTACCTGTCCGTTCTGTTGGCTTCCCTGGTCCTTGCCTTTCCGTCCATGGCGACGGCGGCCGGCGTGGATAAATCGGTCCAGCCCGTGCTGGTGGCCGTGACGAAGCTGCGCGACGATGTGAAGAAGGAACAGATCGACCCGCAAGCACTGGCAGGCGATGTCCTGGCAGTCCGCGATGCCATCCGCCGCAAGGGGATGGGGCATGATTTCGACAATCTCAACGATGTGCAGTTCAAGGAGGTGGTGGAATTGGTCACCACCACCATGGCGGTGGCTGGCGATACCGATTTCAGCAAATGCCGCACCCGGGTGGAGGGCGGCGACACGCTGTTCATCCTGAGCGATGCCGGCAAGCCCGACATCGAATGCATGCGGTCGCTGATCGAGATCATGCATGGGGCCGGGGTGGACCCGGAACTCGGCAAGAAACTGATGACGCAGGGGCCGACGCTGGACCGGTTGCTACTGGCCGTGGCAGCCCTGGATGCCGTCCGCAAACGTGCCGACCGGGTGGTGGCACTTCTGGCGGCGGCCCGTTGACCCCATGGGCAGGTGATGGCCCCACGCACCCGGCCATCCTTGCCGTTTCCGGCTTTTTCCATTCGGCAGAATCTGCCCAGGGTCGATACTGACCAGTGGGAAAACGGCTAAAACCTTTGGAAATCAACGATATTTGCAGTTGGCCCGCCTGTTGCAGATGCGATGGCGGGCCGGTCATGGGGATCGGTCCTGACGCTTTCGTCAGAACAAGGGACCCGTCCGATGACCAGCCTCTTCGGCGTTCTCAATCACTCCAGTAACGGCCTGCGCCTGATCCAGGGGCAGCTGGGGTTGGTTGCCGAGAATGTGGCGCGTGCGGAGGATCCCAACCGTTCCCGGCATTCGCTGGAACAGACGGTCGACAACCAGGGCAACGCCACCATCGCGCAGTACAAGCGCCAGGTGGACGTGGCGCTGCGCGTGCAGCTGGAACAGACGGTTTCGGAGGAAGCGGGTGCCGCGACGCTGTCCACCTATATGCGCCGGGCGACCGACCTGCTGGGCACCACGGGTGGCACGCCGCCCCTGACCAATGCGCTGGACAAGTTCCAGGCGGCCTGGAAGGAACTGGCCGCCACCCCTGAAAGCACCGTGGCCCAGGGCCAGATCATCGTCCATGGCGAGGATCTGTCGCGTGAGATCCGCCGCCTGAACGAGGGTATCGGCGAGATCGAGAAGCAGCTGGACACCGATATCAGCAATTCGGTGGATTCGCTGAACCAGGCGCTTTCCTCCATCGACCAGCTGAATGCCGACATCATGTCGACGCGCGGCGCCGGCGATCCGACCATGAACCTGGAAGACCGCCGCGACGCCCTGGTGCGCGAGGTCGCCAGCATGATGAGCATCCGGACCGTGGAACGCACGGACGGCAAGCTGTCGATCTTCACCACCTCGGGCGTGTCGCTGCTGGACGCGGCCCCGGTCAAATTCACCTATCAGAGCGGCCAGCTGCGTTCGACCGCGTCCGATCGCGACCTGACCGGCCTGGTCCGGGACGGCAAGCTGGGCGCGATGCTGGAACTGCGCGCCGACGGTTCCACCCAGGACCCGCCGCAGGCGGCTTCCACCCTTCCAGGTGCTGAGATCCTGCGCAAGCTGCGCTCGCAGGTGCAGGCCGTGTCCGAGGCCTTCCTGGGGGCGACCAAGCCCGGAGAGCCCACCAGCTTCGCCGATGCCTATAACGGTGCCGGCCCGGTGGCCGATGGCGAGCTGCCCAACCGGTTCTTCATCGGTACGGGGGCGGGCACCATCGAACTGAACCCCGGCCTGCTGTCGGGCGATCTCACCATCAAGACCAGCGCCGCCCAGGGCGTGACCACCGCCATGGAGGCGACGGGCCGGTCGATCAATGCCGACGGCCTGCGGGCCTCGGGCGTCTCCTACGGCTCCATGGTTTCCACCATGATCGGGCAGTGGAGTGCCAATTCCAAGGTCGCGACCGAGCAGGCGACCATCGCCACCGATTTCAAGAACGAGCTGGACGGCCGCTACAAGAACAATACCGGCGTCAACATGGATGAGGAGATCGCCATGTTGCAGGTGCTCCAGCGCAACTATTCCGCCGCCGCCCGCGTGATGCAGACGGTCAACAACATGTTGGATGCCATCGAGGGGATCGTCAGATGACCCGCATCAGCGCCTATGGCAGCTACATCAACACCATCCGCACGCTTACCGGTGGCCAGAGCACGATCGACGATCTGTCGGCGCAGCTCAATACCGGCAAGAAATCGACGGACGTCTCCTTCTACGGCACGCAGTCGCAGCGGCTGCTGGACCTGAAGTCGGAACTGGTGCGGCGGCAGAGCTATTCGCAGACCATCGACCAGACGATGACGCGCGTGAAGTCGTACGACACGCTGATGGAGCGCATGGCCGACATGGCCAGCGAACTGTCCAGCGCCACCCGCCTGCCGCAAGGTCCCGGCGAGCCCCGCATCAGCAGCGTCACCAACCAGTCCACCGGTGCCATGAAGGTGTCGGTCGATACGATCAACAGCAGCTTCAAGGCCGAGGCCACCTACACCATCTCGTCGGTGCCCAGCAAGAGCGGGACACCCGGCAGCTTCGACGTGACCATCACCGACGGGCTGGGCGGCCGTTCCACCAACACCATCAACCTGAAGCAGGTACCGCCACAGGTGGATGCCGACCGTTTCACCATATCCGGCGGCCCCGGCGATGGTGCCATCATCAAGCTGAATATCGAGACCCTGGAGGGGACCGGTATTTCCAGCTTCGGCGTGACCTGGCCCGACCTCGCCTCCACCAAGGAGGTGATCCGCGGCATGACGGTGGAGTTGCAGTCGCTGCTGAACGAACGGGTGGGCGACCGTTATCTGTTCGCCGGTTCCCGCTACAACACCAAGCCCGTGGACGACATCGTCGCCGCCAAGCAGATCACCCGTACCACCCTGGTGGGCGAGCGCGGCGATGCCGGCGAAACCTACGAGATGGTGCTGAACGGCAAGCGCTTCACCTATGTCACCACCGGCAACGAGGCGTCGCTGGACGAGGCGCTGACCAACAGCAGCGGCACCGGCCTGGTCGACCAGATCCGGGCCTACAGCGACCCGCCCTTCAATGTCACCGCGTCTGTCTCCAACGGCATCGTCACCATCACCGGCAACGATGTGAAGGAGAAGTTCACGCTGACCAGCAAGGTCTATGACAACGGCACCCACAACAACACCGTCCTGGCCGCCGCCAACGCCATCGATGCCGGCAACGCGCCCTTCACGATCCAGGAAGCGACGGAAACCCAGCAGCAGGTCGACAATGTCAAGCTGCACGGCAATGACGCCGATGTCGGCGACGTGTTCAACATGTCGATCGGCGCGCGCACCATCGTGCAGAACGAGAACGCGCCGCCGCAGGTGATCATCGCCGGGCCGACCAAGTACAGCTATGTCATCGGCGCCAAGGATTTCGACGAGCTGAAGGCCTACAACGCCACGCAGCCGGCGAACGCCCAGCTGTCCATGTCGGGCTGGGCGGCGCAGAAGCTGACGGGGCAGATCAATGCCGATCCGGCCGCCACCGTGGTGGCCAGCATCGATCCCGCCGACGAGACCAACATCGTCCTGACGGCTAAGGAACCCAACAGCCAGTTCCAGACCAATGCCGATATCAACAATTCCGGCAACCAGACCAAGCTGATCACCAACGAGATCCCGCCGCTGGCCGAACAGGACACGTTCGAAGGGATCGTGAGCCCGCCGGGCCTGCCCTTCTACGACACGCAGTTCCAGACGACGCGGGAGGTCTCCGCCTCCTACGACATCGCGCAATTGCAGGTCGACGATAACCTGACCGTAAAATACGGGGTCAGCAGCAACGACCCGGCCATCCAGAAGCTGGTCAGCGGCCTGCGCCGCCTGACGGCGGCCGTCTCCCGCCCCGGCGACTATTCGGAGCTGATGCAGGAGGGCAAGAACCTGCTGATCGATGCGCAGAACGAACTGCGCGGGGTGCATTCTCGCGTCGTGAACGCGGCGGCCAGCATGGATAACGCCCAGAGCCGCCACCAGGACGCCGTCGCCAAGGCCCAGAACGAATTGGCCGGCATCGAGGGGGTCGACCAGAACGAGGTCGCCGTCCGCCTGCAGGCGGCCCTGTCCACCCAGCAGGCCAGCTACACCATCACCGGTAAAGTCCAGTCCCTGTCCCTGATCAACTTCCTTGCCTGACACCAACGAAATCCCAACCCGAAGGAGAACCGAGATGAACGCCTTTTCGCCCCCCAACGGCTTTGCCGCCGCCCCGGCCCCCACCAGCGCCCCCGGCTCCGACGAGGCCATCCGCACCCGCCTGTTCGACCAGTTCAACGCCTTCTGGGTCAACGCCTCGCGCGAGGGTGTGCCCTACGACATGATCGGCACCATGTCGGTGACGGCGGCCGTCTATGGCCTGCTGGCCAAGCACGGTGTCGGCACCACGGCCGAATTCCTGGAAGGCATGGCCAACGATGTGCGCACCGGCATGTTCGCCGTGCCGCCGCGGCCTAATTAAGTTTTGTTGTTTGTTCTTTGTTCCCTCAGGCGCCGGGCGCCGCCGTCCGGCGGCTTGGCTTACGCCGCATGTGCGGCGGGCCGGCGGTCGCCGGCCTCCAGCGGTCATGGGCAATGACCGCTGGATTGCAGAGCATTCAAAAAGGGCCGGACGCCTGACCAGGTGTCCGGCCCTTGCCATGTCCGCTCCCGGCAAAAGCCACCCGGCGCCCGGCAAAATCCGCCGACCGGGGCCAGGCGGGGGAGGGTGAGGCAGGGACTGCCGGGGTAAATGGGGTGGTTCATCGTAATAAAATCAATCACTTATGTCGGCGTCGGCAGTTGGCATCGAACTTGCTCAATAGGCTGCGACACGTCATCATTCCCACGGGAGCCCTTCCATGAGCATCTTCGGATCCTTGACCACCGGCATCTCCGGCCTTCAGGCCCAGGCAGCCGCGCTTGGTCATATCTCGGACAACATCGCCAACGCCCGCACCACCGGTTACAAGCGCGTCGATACCGCCTTCACCAACCTGGTGCTGCAATCCAACTCCCGCGTCCACAATCCCGGTGGCGTCGTCGCCCGTCCCAGCTATGCCAACAGCGTAGCCGGCAATATCGAGACGGTGGACCGCACGACCAACCTGGCGATCCGCGGACAGGGCTTCTTCAATGTCAGCCGCCTGACGGAAGTCAACGGCACCTCGGTGCCGACCGGTGAGCGCTATTACACCCGCGACGGTTCCTTCGAGCTGAACGACGAGCGCATCCTGGTCAACCGCTCCGGCTTCGCGCTGAATGGCTATATCTACAGCGAGGCGACGAATTCCTTCTCGACCTCGGCCACGCCCATCCAGGTGACGGCCGATATCGACAGCCCGGTGCCCACCAAGTCCATCGAGCTGCGTGCCAACCTGCCGACCGACCCGACCCCGGGCCAGCCGATCCAGCCGACCACCATCCAGATCTTCGACAGCACGGGCAAGCCGCGCGACATCACGCTGGGCTGGCGTCCCGGCCAGGTGGACGGCGCCTGGCGCCTGTCGGTCGATACGCCGGGCGCCGTGGGCAGCATGCCGCTGTCGGGCAGCCTGGACGGTTTCCCCGTGTCGGCCCAGTCCACCTCGCTGACCCAGGGCGTGACGCCGCGCAAGCAGATCGAGGAAGTGCAGTTCACCTCGCCCAACGGCGACGGCGCCTTCAAGATCGGCGACACCTATCGCGTCACCGTGAACGGCGTGGAATTCACCGAGAGCGTGAGCACCACCAACGCCTCGCAGCTGTCCAACCTGACGGGTGTGGCGCAGTCGCTGGCCGACAAGATCAACGGCGCCGTGCCGCCGGTGGGCGTGACGGCCACCGTGTCCAATGGACGCCTGCGCATCGCCGCCACCACGGCCGGTGACGACTTCGCCATGACGACGGGCGTCAACAACGCCACGCCGACCATCAACACGGCCAACACCCCGGTCACCACCCCGGCCACGTCCACGCAGCAGCAGCAGTCGGTGATCACCTTCGCCGGCAGCTCCGTCGATATCGGTGACACCTTCACCCTGAACGTGGACAATAACAGCACCCAGACCTACACGGTGAAGGTCACTGCCGCCAATATCGGCCAGCTGAAGGACCTGAACGGCGTGGTCACGGCGCTGGCTGCCCAGGTGAACGCCAACTCCTCCACCGAGAAGGTTATCGCCTCGGTCACGGGCAACACCCTGACCCTGCGCGGCACGACGGTGGGCGACAGCTTCAGCGTCGGTGAACAGGCCGGCACGACGGTGACCGTCGCGTCCTCCACCGCTTCGCAGGTCACGGAACTGAGCTATCCGAACCGTGACATCGGCACGGACGAAGACGATATGCAGGTGACGATCAACGGCACGATCATCAGCTACTCGCCCGTCGCCGGCAATGACATGGCCACGGAACTGAACGAGTTCGCCAACGAGATCAACGGCCAGGGCCTGGGTGTCACGGCGACCATCTCCGGCACCCGCCTGGTGCTGACGGCCGATGCCACCAACACGGCCTTCACCGTCAGCGGCCGTGACCGGCTCATGCAGGCGGCGGTCGACAACGCCCCGCCGGCCGACAACACGACCTTCGTCAGCTCGGTCCAGGGTAACATCTCCGGCTCGCGCCAGACGCAGCGCATCTCCATCACCGGCGTGCCGGGCGATGTGGGCGCCACCTATTCGGTGACGCTGCGCAGCCCGACGACCAACCAGGTCGATCCCATCGCCCTGGAAGGTACGACCACGACCCAGGCTTCGGCCACCGCGGCCCAGGTCACCGAGGTCTCATATCCCAGCACGGCCCCCAAGGTCGGCGACGTCTACAGCGTCACCATCAACGGTGCGACTTACAATTACGGGCCGCTGACCCAGGCCGACCTTGACGGTCTGCCGACGCAGCCGCCGACCCAGACCGATGCGCTGACCACCCTGTTCATGCCGCAGATCACCAGCGCCGACGTGACGGCCACGGTGCCGGTGGGCGGCAACAAGCTGGTGCTGACCGGTGCCGCCGTGAACACGCCGTTCCGGGTGACGGGAACCGACGAGATGGCGACCGACCCCTCGTCGCAGTTCTTCGACTTCTCCTCCACCACGGCGGCCCCTGTCGTCGGAAACCGATATGCGGTGACGATGAACGGCACCACCTATTCGGTGCAGATCACGGAGCAGAATATCGGTGACTTCCCGACGCCGGCCAGCGTCATGGACAGCATCATCACCAAGATCGGCAACGATTTCGGCGCACCCTTCACCGCCTCGGCCGTGAAGAATGACGGTGTCACCACCGGCATCCTGCTGACGGCCAAGGATGCCAGCATCCAGTTGAACGGGGCGCAGGAAGTGGCGCCGAACTTCAACCGCACCATCACCTACACCACCACCGGCGAAGAAGTGTCGCTGGACGAGATCGCGGCCAACCTGGCACTGAAGGTCAACCAGGAAAGCGGCATCCCGGTGCAGGCCACATCGGTGGGCGGTGTCATCACCATGACCGGCAACCAGGACGGCATCGCCTTCCTGGGTGAGCCCAGCTCCAACATCGGTACGACCCCGGCGCACATCACGCTGAATTTCGGCGGCACGCTGCCCAACGGCGACCAAGCCAAGGCCGGCACGTTGTCCAGCCTGTCGTCGGCCAATGTCGGCACCGGCAACGCCACGGTCAGTGCCGTGACGGAAAGCGGCCAGCCGGCACAGGTGTCCTTCACCGTCGATTACGGCAACGGGCCGCAGCGCATCACGCTGGACCTGGGCACCTTCGGCGAGGCCACCGGCCTGACGGAATATGAGGGCAATGCCATCAACGTCACCTCGCTGCTCCAGGATGGCAGCCCGCAGGGCACCTTCCGCGATGTGGAAATCCGCGAGAACGGCGATGTCGTGGCCAATTACGACAATGGCCGCCGCCGCGTGATTGCCCAGGTGCCGCTGGTTCTGTTCAACAACCCGAACGCGCTGGGCCGAGAGACGGGCGGTACCTTCACGGAGACGGCGGACAGCGGCCGCGCCCGCTTCACCTCCACCGGCGTCAATGGCGCCGGCGTGATCGCCGCCAGCTCCATCGAGGGTTCCAACGTCGATATCGCGCAGGAATTCACTAAGCTGATCGTGGCGCAGCGTTCCTATACGGCCAATACCCGCGTCATCACCACGACCGACGAAATGCTGACGGAGACGATCAACCTGAAGCGGTAACCTGACGGGCGGCAGCGGCCCCTTACCCCAGCTGCATGGCGTGTCGATCCCGGCCCACCTCCCGTGGGGCCGGGATTTCGCATTTTTGGGTTTGGCGATGGGGCCGGCGGCGGTACCATCGGGGCGATATCATTTCCACAGCCAGACCGCCATGACCGCCATTTCCGGCATATCCTCCGCGCTGTTTGCTGTGCCTGGTGGCGCGAAGGCGGCACGTGGCGGGGGTGGGGGACAGGCTGCCTCCTCCTCGCCCCCCGGTGCGCCGGCGGCGGAGAAGGACCTGACGGAAGAGCAGCAGACGCAGCTGCGCGAACTGAAGAAGACCGACGCCGAGGTGCGCACCCACGAGCAGGCGCACAAGACGGCCGGCGGCCCCTATGCCGGTGGCATCCAGCTGGAATACACGACGGGGCCGGACGGAAGGCGCTATGCCACCGCCGGCGAGGTGCCGATCGACGTTTCTCCCGTCCGCAACAATCCGGAAGCCACCATCACCAAGATGGAGGTGGTGAAGCGTGCGGCGCTGGCCCCGCAGGCGCCATCCCCGCAGGACCGGGCCGTCGCCGCCCAGGCCGACGCCACCAAGGCGCAGGCCCAGACCGAACTGCGCCAGTCGCGCAACGGGGAGGGGACGGAAGGGGAGGGGGCGGAGACCGGGGGAGGAGGGGGAGCGGCCAATGACCGTTCAGCCGCGCGGCGGGCGACGGAAAGCTATAACCGCGCCGCATCGGCGACGGCGCAGCCCGGCTTCAGTTTTGCGATTTCCGCTTGAAGAAACCCGTCACCCCAGGCCGGCGACCGCCGGCCCGCGACCACGTGGTCGCGTAAGCCAAGCCGCCGGATGGCGGCGCCATACACCTGGGGGAGCATAAAAGAAACTTAACCGAACAGGGCGTTGTTCAGCTTGGCGGTACCGGACAGGCCGGTATCGTAGCTCTGTGCCGCGGTCAGCATGCTCTGCAGCTCCAGCGATGCCGCCGATTGCTGCGGCATGCCGTCGCCGGCCTTGGGTTGCTGCGCGACCGTGTCGTAATCCTTGCGATAGACGCCCATCGACAGCTGGATCGCGTAATTCTTGGAAGAGACGGTGGCGCCCTTGCTGTCCTTGGCCGGGGTGTTCCCGTCATTGGTGATCTTGACGTAGTAGTCACCAGAGGTGAGCTTCAGCTCCCCCTTCTGCAATTTGGCGTAATTGTCGCTGGTAGAGCCCAGGCCTTCCTTGCTATCGGCGACGACGGCGCCGAAGCGGGACATGACCTGGACGCGCAGACCCGGATCGCCCAGCAGACCCATCTGCGCCTCGCCCGAATTCTGGACGCGGAATTTGAAGACGTCGCCCTTGTCGTCCTTCTTGATGGCGCTGTAGACGTTCAGGCGGGTCGTGTCCTTGACCAGGGTGCCGATGTCGGTGGCGGCGCCATTGGTGGCGTAGGGCGACTTGCGGACCTCCTTCTCGAAGGTCTGGACCTGGATCTTGGACTGCGCCTCGGCCTTCTTGCTGGACTTGGCGGTGGCTTCCGCGAATTCGGCCAGCTGCCTTTCGATCTCCGACATCTTCTTGGTCGTGTTGGAGAGAACGCTGGACGCTGTGGCTGCACCGGCGGCCGTGGTGGTGTTGGCGGTCGTGGACGTAGTTGTCCCGATCAGCGAAGAGCTGCTGGACGTCAGAACATTACTCGACCCGCTAACGGACGAGACCATGGCAAGTCTCCCTCTTGTGGCATCCGGTAGACCGGATGCGACCACCAATGCCCCTTTCAATGGCCACTCTACGGGCCATTTTGATAAAATGCAATCTATTCCAGCCGGTTTTCCATCGGGAATGCCCACGGAAATCGGCTGGAAGCCATGCAACCCGCCCTGTCCGGGCCGAAGCCCGGGACAGGTGGAAATGGGTCAGATGGAAATGCTGAGCTTGCCGGGACCACCCGCCGGCGGGGCCGGCGACTTGGGCACGGGTGGCGTGGGTGCCGCGGCCGCCTGGGCCGGTGCCGTCACGGTGCCGGCCGACGGACGCTGCGACAGGCCCGTGGCCACGGCGCGGTTGATGTCGATCAGCCGGTCCAGCTTGTTCACATCCAGATCGATCAGCCGGTCGAAGGTCTGACGGTCCACGATGATGGACAGCGCCAGGACATTGTCGCGGATGTCCTTGGGAAGCGGGCATTCCGGATCGACCATCGAGGTCTGGAAGATGGTCCAGAGACGCTGGTTCAGCGACAGCGCCTGCCGCAGAAGGTCCGGATTCTCCGGCGCCTGCCGAGCATGGATCAGGCGGCGCGCCGCTTCCGTGAGGCCCCAGGCCTCCACATCGCGGGGATCATCGGAGGTGGGACGATTGCTATAACCCGTCGCAGGCTTCATAACGGTCGCCGTGCCCTTTGAACGGTAAAACCATGGACGCATTATTCCACATCGGGTTACGCCCGACAAGGATAATGGCCTAGAATGACCCGCGGCGGGGGACCCGGTGCCGGTGCATTGGGATAGGAGGGGGGCAAAGTATGGCGGCGGGGAGAGCGCATGTCACTGCGGAGCAGGCGGTGCGCCTGCACCAGTCCGGTGACGTGGCCGGCGCCGCGGCTGCCTATCGCGCCTTGCTGGCCGCGGACCCGCGCAATGCCCAGTTGCTGAACCTGCTGGGGGTGGCCAGCCTGCAATTGGGCGACGCGGCGGACGCGGTGGCGCTGCTGACCGACGCCGTCGGCCGCCAGCCCACGGCCGCCGATTATCATGACAATCTGGGCAGCGCGCTGCGCGCCGCCGGCAATCCCGCCCCGGCGGTGGAGGCGCACCGCAAGGCATTGCGCCTGAAGCCCCACCATGCGCCCTACCTGTTCAACCTGGGCAATGCGCTGGCGGCCATGGGCGCGCACCATCAGGCGGTCGATGCCTACCAGAAGTCCCTGTCGCGGCGGCCCGGCCATGCGGGCGCCATGTTCAACCTGGCCAACAGCCAGCGTGCGTTGGGCGACCTGGCTGGCGCCGGGGAAGGGTACAGGGCGCTGCTGGCGGGCCAGCCGGGCCACGCCCAGGCCTGGAACAACCTGGGCGCCGTCCTGGGGCTGCAAGGCGAGCTGGCGGGGGCGGAGGATGCCTACCGGCAGTCCCTGGCCGCCCGGCCCGGCCATGCGGAGACCCTGTCCAACCTGGGCAATGTGCTGGTGGAGCGCGGCCGGCTGGGCGAAGGGCTGGAATGTCATCTGGCCGCCGCCGCCGCCGCCCCCGACAGTGCCGAGGCGCGCATCTTCCTGGGCGTGGCGCTGCAGGAACTGGACAAGCTGGACGGGGCCATCGCCGCCTATCGCGAGGGGCTCCGCCTCGATCCCGGCAATATCCAGGGCCTGTCCAACCTGGGTTCCGCGCTGGAACAGGCGGGTCAGCTGGCCGAGGCCGAGGCCGTCCTGTCGCAGGCCCTGGCGCTGGATTCCGGTTCGGCGGAGGTCTGGGGCAACCTGGGGCTCTGCCGTCTGGCGCAGGGCGACCGGGTGCGGGCACGCCAGGCGCTGGACCGGGCGCTGGAACTGGACCCGGAACTGGCCCGCGCCCGCCTTACCCGCGCGCTGCTGCGGCTGGAGGATGGGGATCTGGGCGGCGGCTGGGCCGACTATGCCTGGCGCTTCGCGGCAGGGGAGGCCTTGCCCGACCGCCGTTTCGCCGTTCCGCAATGGCAGGGACAAAGCCTGCCGCGCGGGCGTCTGCTGATCTGGCGTGAACAGGGGCTGGGCGACGAGCTGATGTTCGCCGGCCTTTACAAGCAGGCGATCGCGCGGGCCGGGCAGGGACCGGGCGGCGTGACCATCGAATGCGACCCGCGCCTGCTGGGCCTGTTCACCCGCAGCTTCCCTGCGGCCAATGTGCGCGCGCAGTCGCTGCCGCCCGCCGGGTCGGATGCGGCCGAACGGCCCGACATGGATGCGCAGATCCCCGCCGGGGGGCTGGTTCCCCTGCTGCGCCCGACCCTGTCCGCCTTCCCCGGCGCGCCCTATCTGGTGGCGGACCGCCGCCGGACGGAGCAGGCGCGGATCTGGCTGGACGGGCTGCCGGACGGCCTGCGCGTGGGCATCTGCTGGCGTTCCCGTCTGATCACCGCGCGCCGCCGTGCGAACTATGCGGCGGTGGAACATTGGGCGCCGCTGCTGGCGCAGCCGACGCTGCAAATGGTGAGTTTGCAGTATGGGGCCGATCCGGCGGAGATCGCGACGCTGGAGGCGGCGGCGGGCCGCCCGCTGCACATAATGCCGGGCCTGGACCTGACGGACGACCTGGAAGGTCTCGCCGGCCTGATATCGGGCCTGGACCTGGTGGTCACCGCCCCCACGGCCGTGGGCGAGATGGCGGGTGCCCTTGGCATACCGGTCTGGCGCGTCCTGGGAGGGGGTGACTGGTCAACCCTTGGTGCCGCGACGCGTCCATGGTTCGCGTCCATGCGTATGATTACACATGCAGGCGGCGTTGCCGCGGCTATTGGCGAAGTCGTCCATATTCTTAAGGATATTTCGCGTTCGCATGGCTGACATTTTGTCCGTGCCCAGTTTCCATGGGCCCAACGTGATGCTATCGTATGCCTGAAGGTCGAGACCAAGAGTTGGGGGACTCCGGATTTCGACGGATGGTTAATTTTCCAAACCATCATTTGGCTTCGGCGGGCAGAGAACATGTCGGTGGCGGGTGGTAGTCGGTCAGGCGACGCACACGATGGCATTCATGCCGTACCCTCGGGCGGGCGCACGGGACTGGCCCGTGCCGACCGGCGCATGGTCACGGCCTTTTTCTGCGACATCGTCAATTCCAGCCTCATGGTCATCCCGCAGGACCCGGAAGACGCCTATGACCAGCTTTCCGGCCTGATCGACATCATGCGCCGCCATGTGGCGGCCTTTGGCGGCACCTTGTGCCAGACCTTGGGCGACGGCGTCTATGCGGTGTTCGGCGCCCCGGTGGCACAGGAGAACCATGCCGTCCGTGCCTGCTTCGCCGCCGACGCCATCCTGCGCGAGGTGGCGCGCAGCGGCCGGTCGGTGCGCATCGGCATGGCATCGGGCGAGGTGCTGTGGGACCATGATGCCACCGGGCGGCAATCCTGCAATCCCGCTACGGGTGCCACGGTGCATATCGCCGCCAAGCTTCAGCAGCTGGCCGCGGGCGGTCATGCCCTGATGGCGGAAGCCACGGCCCGCCTGGCGGCCGATTGGGTGGAGACGCGCGAGGGATCGCTGGTGGTCCTGGGCGGGGATGGCCCGTTGCAGACCCATTTGCTGCTGGGGCTGCGCAGCCGGCGCCGGCAGTGCGACGACGAACTGCCCATGGTCGGGCGGGAGAATATCCACAATTACCTGATGACCGCACTGGACGGGGTCGTCGCGGATGGCACCTTCGCCGCGCATCTGGTGCAGGCCGCACCCGGCATGGGCAAGACCCGCCTGATGCGATCGCTGGCGGGCATGGCGCGCGGCCGTGGCCTGCGCGTGATCGAATGGCAGGTGCCGGCGATGGAGCCGGTGGGCGCGCCGAGCCCGCTGTGCCAATTGGTGACCGAGCTTTTGGACGGGCCCCTGCCGCGCACGCTGGACGGGGTGTCCGCCATGCTGCTGGGCGCGGGGGCGCAGCGGGAGGCGGCGGAGGCCCTATCCCTGATCCTGCTGCCGGCCCAGGATGGCATGGGTGAGCGCGGCGCGCCGGCCGTGTTGTCCCTGGCGGCGTCGGCGCTGGCGACGCTGGCTCGGTCGGCGGCGGAGCGGCGGCCCACATTGCTGCTGGTGGAGGACGCCCACTGGGCGGATACCGCCGTGCAGGCCGTGCTGAACGCCCTGCTGGACCTGCCGACCGCCAGCACGCGCCTGATGCTGGTCCTGACCAGCCGGGACGAGGGGCTGGCGGCCGCCCTTGCCGGTCATCGCGTCCTGCACCAGCACAAGCTGGGCCTGCTGGGTGCCGCGGAGGCGTCGCGCCTGCTGGACATGTGGATGGGCCGGTTCCCCGGACTGGACCCGATCAAGCATGACCTGGCCCGCCGCGCGCGGGGCAATCCCTTCTTCCTGGTCGAATGCATCCGCGTCCTGATGATGAACGGGACGCTGATCGGCGAGGTCGGGGATATGCGACCCGGCGAAATGCCGGCCTTCCCCGTCCCCGACACGGTGCAGGCCCTGCTGTCGGTGCGTATCGACATGCTGGACGAGGAGGCCCGTCGCCTGCTGCGTACGGCCGCCGTTGTCGGCCAGACCTTCGATGCCGGCCTGTTGTCCACCCTGACGGGTCCGGACACGGCGATCCGGCGACTGCCCGATCTTGTCCGCCTGGGTTTCATCGACGAGACGCGCCTGCTGCCGCGGCAGGAATATTCCTTCCATCATGCGTTGCTGCATGAGGCCGTCTATTCCGCTGTCACGCGCCGCGATCGGCAGCAGTTGCATGGCGGGCTGGCGGAGTTGCTGAACCGGCCCGAATTTTCCGAATTGCCGGGCCGGCTGGCCGCGCAGGCGCGCCACGCTTCGGCGGGTGCCTTGTGGCCGCTGGCCGTGCGCGCGGGGATGGCCGCGGGACGGGAGGCGCTGGGCCGTTCGCTGGCGGTGGAGGCCGTGTCGCTGCTGGCCATCGCCGTCGACGCCAACGAGAAGCTGCCGCCGGGTCAGGAGATGATGACGGCCGGCATCGATCTGCGTCTGACCCTGGCCCGGGCTGCCATGCCGGCCGGTCTGGGCGACCGCGCCATGGCCGAGTTGGACAAGGCCGTCGGTCTGGCCCGGCGCGTCGGCGACGAATCCCGCGCCATGGTGGGACTGGTCCAGCAGATCAACTATGAATGGGTCTTCGGCCGCCTGGATCAGGCCACGATGCTCGCCGACAGCGCCATCAGCTATTCCGGCGGGGAGGAGGCAGCGCATCCGGAGCTACTGATCATCACCGCCGCCTGCCAGATCGAGAATGACGAGGCGGCCGACGCCTTGCGTCTGCTGGATATCGCGGAACGATCGGTGGCGCACGGACGGCACACGGTCGGCCAGCACATCATGCTGGATCTGGAGATGATGCTTGCCATCAAGCGGGCCCGCTGCCTGTCGCAGCTGGGCCGCGATGTCGAGGCGGAAACCCTGGTTCAGCAGGCGCTCCGCTGCGCCGATGCCAACCCCCATCTGTTCAACCGGGTTTTCGCCCGGTCGGACGCGGCGGAGATCCGGCTGCGCCAGCGGCGCTATGGCGACGTGCTCGCCTACAGCTCGGAAAGCCTCAACGTTTCGCGTTCCACCGGGTCCACCCTTCTGGACACGGTCAGTCTGGCCCGGAGGGGACTGGCCCTGGCCTATCTGGGCCGTGGCACCGCCGGTCTGGTGGATATCGAGCAGGGATTGCGTATCGCAACCACCCGCGGGGCCGCCCTGCACGTGGCCAAAGTCAAGCTTTGCCGTGCCTTCGCCCTGGCGCTGACCGGGCAGTTGCAGGCCGCGCAACAAGAACGGGCTGCCGTGGCCATGCTGGCCGATGAACGCGGCTACCGGCTTCTGGCCAACCAGTTGCCCAGCCTGACGGAACTGACGGAAATCGCCGCACAGGCCAGGTCCAACCTGAACCTTCTTTCCATGCGCTGACCATTGCGGTCACGCACCGGCGCGTGCTTCCGATCAACCAGAAGCAGCCGGTATGACGCATTACGGCAGAAAGGTTCCGGACGGCACCCGCCATCCGGAACCCTTTCGCCGCATGGACGTGAAGGGATCAGAATTTCATGTCGAGGGGCAGGTCCGCGGCGTCGCGCAGCAGCAGCGTGGAAGCGCCGCGGGACACGGCCCGGTAATAGGCCACCAAGAAGGCCCGGATCGTGGCGGTCAGCGAAGCATTCTGGTGCTGGCGGCGCGACACGATGGTGATCACCTGGTGGATGCTGAGATTCTCGCGCTCGGCGATCTCATGCAGTGCCTGCCACATCACCGCTTCCAGGCGTACGCTGGTCCGGTGTCCATCAACCCAGACATTGTGGCTGATCAACTGGCCGTCGACCTCCAGGTCGTGCGGCTCATAGACGGTGATGTCGTTCTTGGATTGCAGAGCGTTCATCGGCGACCTCGCCTTCCTATCGATCATTATTCCGGTCTGTCGCGGATACCGGTCGGCAGGCCGCGTTTGGTGAACACACCATAGCGTTCCTTCTGCATACGCCGCTGTGAAGCACTTCACACGGCAAAACCGGCTGCCGGCATTAGCATCGGCAACGAAGACGACGAGGACTCGCCGCGCTCGTCTTTCGGAATACATAAGTAACCTTTGAGATGGAGATCGTAATATGCTGAGCCGTGGTGCCGATGGCCGTCTGTATCGTATCGCCCCGAACGGGGCCACCGTTGTTGTAGAACAGGCGCAGAACCAGACCGTGAGCCGCGTTGCGGCCCGTGGCGCGGCGGATGCCGGCGCCAGCGCCGAGATTTACAGCGCCAGCGCAGAAATCTACGCCGCGAGGATTTAACCTTGTGGGATGCCGTTCCGCGGGTCTGCCGTGGAACGGCCCCATACGCCCATGCAGTCGAAGCGACAAAGTGCGATAGGGGACGGAGATGGATCAGGTCCGTTTGACCGACTGGGACAATCTTGAGATGCCGCAGTGGCGCCGATTGGTCTCCGCGGAGGAAACGCTGGACCGGGTGAAGCCTTTATTTCCCTTATTCGGCATTACGCGCGTGGCCAATGTCACGGGCCTGGACACGATCGGCATTCCGGTTGTCATGGTGAACCGGCCCAATTCCCGTGCGCTGGCCGTATCGCAGGGCAAGGGCGTGACGCTGGCGGCCGCCAAGGCCTCCGCCGTGATGGAGAGCATCGAAAGCTGGCATGCGGAGCGCTGCACGCATCTGTCGCTGCGCATCGGGTCGTACGAGGATCTGCGTTATTCGCTGCCCATGGTCGATCCCGACCGTCTGCCCGCCAATACCGACAGCGCCTATTCCCCCCATCACCAGATGTTGTGGGCGGAAGGCACCAACCTGCGCGATGGCAACAGCCTGTGGATCCCCTATGAGATGGTCCACACCAACTATACCCTGCCGCTGCCCACGGGCCATGGCTGCTTCCAGGCCAATTCCAACGGGCTGGCATCGGGCAACCATTGGATCGAGGCGGTGATCCACGGCCTGTCCGAGGTGATCGAGCGCGACGCCCGCACCTTGTGGAATCAGCTGCCGGAGGAGGCGCAGGAAGAGACGCGGGTCGATCTGGAGACCATTGCCGATCCCACCTGCCGTGCGCTGCTGGCCCGCTTCGCCCATGCCGGCGTGGCCGTGGGCGTCTGGGACATGACGTCGGACGTGGGTGTGCCCACCTTCCTGGCCCGTATCGTCCAAGCCAATGCCGGCGCCGGCACCACGGTGCGCCCGGCCTGCGGCTATGGCACGCACCTGGTGCCGGAGATCGCCCTGTCCCGCGCCCTGACCGAGGCGGCGCAGAGCCGCCTGACCTTCATTTCCGGTGCCCGCGACGACATGCGGCGCGAGGAATACGACCATTTCCTGGCGGAGGAGCAGCAGGCCCTGTGGTTGAACCGCATCCGCCTGGGCACCACGGTGCGCGACTTCAACGAGTTCGAGGGCTGGCAGGGTCAGTCCCTGCGCGGCGACCTGGAGGAACTGCGCCGGCGTCTGGACAATGTCGGGATCGAGGATGTGGTCGTCGTCGACCTGACCCGCGCCGAGATCGGCATTCCCGTGGTCCGCGTCGTCGTGCCCGGTCTGGAAGGGGTGGATAATACCCCGAACTATGCGCTGGGCGCCCGTGGCCGCCGTGCCGCCGGCCTGGCCTGAGAGGACAAAGCCATGAGCAATCCCGTCATCGTCTTCCTGGGTCCGACCCTGCCGGTTTCCGCCGCCCGCCGCGTGCTGGCCGCCGACTACCGCCCGCCTGTGGCCCAGGGCGACGTGCTGCGCGCGGTCATGGACCGTCCGGCCGCCATCGCCATCATCGACGGCTATTTCGAGAATGTGCCGGCCGTCTGGCACAAGGAGATCCTGTACGCCATGTCGCAGGGCATCCCCGTGCTGGGGGCCGCCAGCATGGGCGCCTTGCGCGCCGCCGAACTGGCCACCTTCGGCATGGAAGGGGCTGGCGCCATCTTCGATGCCTATATCGACGGCCGGCTGGAGGATGATGACGAGGTCGCGGTGACCCACGGCCCGGCAGAGCTGGGCTATCCGTCGCTGTCGGAGGCGATGGTCAATATCCGCCGCACCCTGTCGGATGCGCATGGCGCCGGCATCCTGTCGGTCCCGGCCCGTCGCCGCCTGCAGGATATCGCCAAGGACCTGTGCTATCGCGACCGCAACTATGGCCGCATCCTGCGCGAGGCGGAGGACGACATCGATGTCGACCCGGCCGAGATCGAGGCTTTCCGCGACTGGCTGCCCACCGGCCGCGCCGACCAGAAGCGCGAGGATGCGCTGTGCCTGCTGTCCCGGGTGCGTGAGCGGGTGACGACCGGCACGCTGGGCGTGCGGCCGCTCTACGCGTTCGAGCATACGACCATGTGGGAACAGGTGGCGCGTCCGGTCCTGCGGGCGCTCGTCTGACTTGCATTTTTCGATCACGGAATCAATCCTGAGGCGATAGTCGCGGTTTGCGCCGCGGCCATGCGGATGACGGGGAGATTGCCGTGGCGCCTATCATCGATCCTGGCCTGCTGCGCCGGAACAGCCTGTTCGGCATTCTGGACGAGGCGGAGATGGAGGCCGTGCTTGGCTTCGCGAAGCTTCGCCGGGCGGCGGGTGAGGAGCGGATATTCGCCAAGGGTGATCCTGGCGACAGCCTCTATGTCATCCTGCGCGGCCGCGTCGCGGTGCAGACCGAGTCGCAGGATGCCAAGGTCATGCTGCTGAACATCCTGGACACCGGTGCGGTGTTCGGGGAGATCGCGATGCTGGACGGGGGCGAGCGCACCGCCACCATCGTGGCGCAGGAGCCGACGGACCTGCTGCGCATCGACCGCCGGGATTTCCTGCCCTTCCTGTCGCAGCGCGCCGATCTGTGCATCCGCCTGATGGGTGTGCTGTGCGAGCGGGTGCGCTGGACCAGCGCCATCATTGAGGACACGGTCTTCCTTAACGTCACCCGCCGTTTGGCCAAGCGTATCCTGATGCTGGCGCAGAATTACGGACGGCAGACGGACACCGGCGTCCGCATCGCCACCTTCGTCAGCCAGGAGGATCTGGCCAACATGCTGGGCGTGTCGCGCGAGATCGTGAACAAGACGCTGAAGAGTTTCCAGGCGTCTGGCGCCATCACCTATCGCAACGGCTATATCGTGCTGCAGGATGAAAGCTTCCTGGATCAGATTTCGCGGTAGGCGTAACCTGGGCACCTTGTGATCGGCAAGGTGCGGTGGGCTTGGCGTGGGCAGCAATCGGATCGCTTCATCCTTTCTTCTCCTGGCCTGCGTGACAGGGCTGACGGCCTGCGCCAGCCATGAGGGGCAGGTGAATGACAATTATATGTATGTGCCGTCGCGGCCGCCCGATCCCACGCCCCCGGCACCCGTCGCCACGCCACCTGCGATGACGCCAGCCCCCGCACCGGTGCCGTTGCCGGCGGTGCCCGCCGCCCCCGCCACCAAAGCGGAACCCGCGAAGCCGGCGGCACCGGCGAAGCCTGTCCCGTTGAAGCCGCCCCCGCCCAAACCCGCCGGGACCGGCACCTGACATGGATGTGAACACGACGATCGACCGGGCCGTCGCCCTGCATCAGGGCGGTGACCTGGTCGGGGCGGAAGCGCTTTACCGCGACATCCTGGTGGCGGTGCCCGGTCTGGCCGATGTCCATTATCTGCTGGGCATGGCGCTGCTGGGCCAGGGGAAGGCGCCCGTCGCCGTGAAGGCCTTGCGCATGGCCCTGCGCCTGAAGCCGGGTGCGGGGGAATGGTGGTTCAATCTGGGCACGGCCCTGCGCCAGGCCGGGGAGGGGGAAGCGGCGCTGGACGCTTTCGCCACCGCCGCCGACCGGTACGCCGGGGAGCCGGCCCGCCGGGCCGATGCCCTGGCCGAAAGCGGCGCCCTGCTGGCGGCCCGTGGTGACGGGGCGGGGGCGGAGCGGATGCTGCGCGAGGCGCTGTCCCTGGCGCCCGGGCATGCCGGGTCGCGGGGCAATCTTTCCGCCGTGCTGTACAACCGTTTCGCCGATGCGGACAGCCTGGACCGTACCGATGCGGCGGCCGGCTTGGCCGAGGCCGCGCGCCTGACGCCGGACCGGGTGGCGATCTGGCATCGGCTGGGACTGGCGCATCTGCGGGCGGAACGGCCGGCCGCCGCACTGGAGGCGTTTGATACGGCCCTGGCGCGGGGTGGTGGTGGCGGCGCGTTGCTGCTGGCCCGTTCCGATGCGCTGTCGGTGCTGGGGCGGTTCGAGGAGGCGCACGAGATGGCGGAACGTGCCGCCGCCATCCTGCCGCCGGATGAGACCGGGCCGCTGGTGGCCGGGGCGGTGGCGCTGCATGGGCTGGGGTTGCTTGGCGAGGCCGCGGATATGCTGCGCCGCGTGCTGGCCATCGATCCGGGTCATGTCGCGGGCCTGCTGAACCTGGGCAATGTGCTGGAGGACCAGGGCGACGGGGACGGTGCGGAGGAATGCTATCGCCGCCTCCTGGCCCGCGCCCCGAACCTGCCCGTCGCCCATTGGCAGCGTGCCCAGGCCCGGCTGCGGGCGGGTGACCTAGCGGAAGGCTGGCGTGAATATGAATGGCGCTGGCACATGCCGGGCTTCGGGCTGCCGGCGCCGCTGCGCGGCCTGCCCGTTTGGGACGGGGTCGCCGATCCGCCGGGCGGATGCCTGCTGGTCCATGCCGAACAGGGGCATGGTGACAGCCTGCAATTCATCCGCTACGTCCCGATGCTGCGTGCCCGTGGCCTGGACCTGCATGTCCAGGTGCAGTCGGCCCTGGTGCGGTTGTTCCGCGACAGCCTGCCGGACGATATCGCCGTGGGGACGCTGGGCGATGCGGTGCCCGACGGCATCGCCTGCCGGTGCCCGCTGCTGGGCCTGCCACTGCGCCTGGGCACGGGCAGCCTGACGGACATCCCGGCCGACATTCCCTATCTGCGGGTGCCGGAGGTGCGGCGGATGCCGTGGCGGGCCCGGTTGCGGGACCTGCCGGGGCTGCGCGTGGGGCTGGTCTGGGCCGGCGACGGACGTGCCGGCGATCCACGTGCCGCCGCCACCGACCGCCGCCGCAGCCTGTCGCTGCCCCAACTGGCCCCCCTGCGCGATATACCGGGCATCAGTTGGGTCAGCCTGCAGAAGGGCCCCAAGGCCGCACAGGCGGCCGACGCCCCGTTCGCCATCGCCGACTGGACGGAGGAATTGTCGGATTTCGCCGATACCGCCGCCCTGGTCGCGGAACTGGATCTGGTCGTCGGTGTCGATACGGCGGTCATCCATCTGTCCGCCGCGCTGGGCCGGCCGACCTGGGTTCTGTCGCGCTTCGACGGCTGCTGGCGCTGGTTGCGCGACCGCGGGGACAACCCATGGTACCGCGAACTGCGCCTTTTTCGACAAGCCGTGTGGGGCGACTGGCGGCCGGCAATCACCGAACTGGCGGATGGGCTGGCAAGGCATACATCCGAAAGTGCAAGTGAAGTCAAAGGGCGGAATCCAAAATGAAAATTCCGGATTCTCTGTGGCCGCTGAAATGAAAGGGCCCGCCTGTGGGGCCTGGCAACAGAGCTGGGACTCCCTTATGATTCAGCCTACTTGGCGGCGCTGAAGAATCCGTTTGCACGCCTTTGGGAACTAGGTTAATGTCATGGTCTGGAGAAGAAGGCTCACGGCCATGCAGATCGAGGGGATCAGGAGTGTAGCGGCACCTATCGCGACCGCGGTTACGCCCAGCAGCGCCGCGGCGGTAGAAGAGTCGACTCCGCCCCAAGCCATCCGGGCCAGCAGCCTTCCCTATATCAGTCCCGTCCTGCAATATGACAGCGACGCCGCCGTGGCGGTCCTGATGTTCCGCGATGGCGGCAGCGGCGATGTGGAAAACCAGTATCCTTCCAAGCGGGTGGTGCGCGAGTACCAGTTGAGGGGCCGCGAGGGCCTTGTGCCGGACGCGGGAGAGGAGCGTGGTGGCGAAGCCTCTGCCGACAATCGCCTCCTGTCCTTGGCGCGCGGCAGTTTCGGTGTGGTTTCGACCAGCGGTACGCCGGGATTCGGTGTCTCGTCGGGGGCCGGTACCTCGCCCACCGTGGCGGCTTCGCCCACGGTCGCCATCGGCGGCGGCGGCACGGTGGTCAGCACAGTCAACTTCGTCGCCTGACCTTACTCTCTTTGATGCCGAATATTCCGATGCCGGAGCGCAGCCAGGGTATCCGGCATTTTATTTAATTGCGGGCGGGAGTTGTTCTGGCCCGTGGCGGGGAATTATTTGACGTCCGGTGACGCGTGCCGTGGGGTGGTAACCTGACCCTACGGATAGTCGAGCGCAAAGCCTGATTCAAACGGCTTGACTCTTTCCGGATAAGGGTGTTCCCTGCCCTTAACCCGAAAAATTCGGGTAGATCATACCTCCAAAGGAGAGACACTATGTCTTCGAGTGACGTCAGCCTTACCGCTGGTATGCGGAACAACCTCCTCCTCCTGCAGAAGACCAACAAGCAGGTCGAGTCGATCCAGTCGCGTCTGGCGACGGGCAACAAGGTTAACAGCGCCCTTGACGGCCCCACCTCCTTCTTCGCCGCGAAGGGCCTGAACACCCGTGCCAGCGACCTGTCCAGCCTCAAGGAGGCGATGGGCCAGGGCATCAGCACGATCCAGGCCGGTGACAAGGGCATCACCGCCATCGAGGATCTGGTCGAGCAGGCCAAGGGCTTGACCACCACCGCCTATTCCAACCTGGGCAATGACGCTGCTTCCATCTCGACCCGCAAGTCGCTGGCTGAGCAGTTCAACCGCATCAAGGAGCAGATCGACAAGATCGCTGGCGATAGCGGCTACCAGGGCAAGAACCTGCTGACCGGTAACGGTCTGACGCTGGACAGCACGTCTGAAAGCCGCGCCGAAGTGAACGCGCTGGAGGGTCTGTCGAACAGCCGCGTGACCAATGTGGTCAGCGCCGACACCTATTCGGTCAGCGTTTCCGGCACGGGCGCCATCAGCGCCGACCTGGAAGATATCGCCAAGGCCGAAGACAGCCGCGGCATCACCTCGCTGAAGGTTTCGGGCACCCTGTCCGCCACCGCCGGCAACTTCGCCGACATCAAGATCGAAATGCGCGGCAATAGCGGCCGTGAGCGTACCGCGGTTGTGACGGAGAATGGCGAGTCGCGTACCGTCAAGTTCTTCGACAACACCCAGTCCGCCACCGCCAGCAGCGTGACGGCCGGCAAGCCCGGTGGCGGCGGCGTCTCCGGCGTGTCGCAGGTTTCCAAGGTCACGATCGGTGGCGCCATCGAAGAGGGCGATACCTTCACGGCGACCGTGAACGGCCAGGCCTTCACCTACAAGGCCACTGCTGCCGACGTTTCCAGCGCTGATCCGGTTGATCGTCGCGAAGCCATCGCCACCGGCCTGCAGGCCGCGGTCGAGGCGGGTGTCGGTGCCACCGGTTCCAACCGCTTCACCATCGCCAGCGATGATGCCGACGGTGACGGCAGCAACGACGGCTTCACCATCACGTCGAACGACACGTCCGGCACGGGCACCAGCTTCTCCATCGGCGCCACCAGCACCAACACCGCCAGCAAGGCCGTGTCGATCACCTTCTCCTCGGGCACGTCGATCTCCTTCACGGTTGACCGCGCGCAGCTGGAAGCCCTGGGCACCTCGGCCAATGGCGCATCCACGATCGAGAAGAATGTCGACATCACTCTGTCGGCGACCAACCTGAACGGCGTGACGGTCGAACGCTCCGGCAACAATGCCCGCGGCGCCGGCAAGCTGGCCGATGGTGAGAACTCGCTGAACTTCGACAGCGGCACGGTCCGTGTCACGGTCGACAGCCAGACCGTCAAGGCCACCGCTTCGGCCAACTCGTCCGCCAACCTGACGACGGTGCAGCGTACCGACGCCAACACGGAAAACGACTTGGCCGTGCAGTTCAACGCGGACAACACGTCGAACATCCAGGTTGTCAGCCGCAACGTGACCTCGGGTGGTCAGGGCCTGCGCATCGACTATGCCCAGAACGATTTCCTGGATCGTTCGGACATCGACAAGGCCGTGGCCAGCCTGGACTTCGCGACCTCGACGCTGCGCAGCGCGTCGCAGGCCCTGTCCACGAACCTGAACGTCATCCAGACCCGCGAAAGCTTCACCAGCGAGTTCTCCAACGTGCTGGTTGAAGGTTCCAACAAGATGGTCCAGGCCGACCAGAACGAGGAAGGTGCGAACCTGCTGCTGTTGCAGACCCGCCAGCAGCTGGGCACCATCTCCCTCTCCCTGGCCAACCAGGCCCAGCAGTCGATCCTGCGGCTGTTCTAAGCCTCAGGGCCGTAAGGCGAAGGGAACGGCGGGCCAAAAGCCCGCCGTTCCTGATTCTGGCCTCTCCCCTGCTTCCCGCTGTCGCCGAACCGGACCTGGGTCAAAAAGTTACGGTGCCCGTATCCGTTTTTTCGTGACCAGCGGGGGGTGGGTGGCTTACTTCCTTGTTCTGCCCGGGGCGGCCGCGGCCATGTCTGGGCATATTGAAACGGGAATGCTGCCGTGCCTTTGAAACTTGTCCTGCGACCGGGGGAAAAGCTGATCGTGAACGGTGCCGTTCTGGGCGTCGGCGATCATCCGGTCTCGCTGTTCTTCTACAACAAGGTCAATTTCCTGCGCGGACGGGAAATCCTGAAGGAGGAGAACTGCGATACCATTGAAAAGAAGCTCTATTTCATCATCCAGCTGATCTACATCTTTCCCGAGGATGCCGAACTGAACCTGATCAAGTTCGGGATCATCCTGGAAGAGGCGCGGCTGTCCCATCCGGGCGAGGCGGCGCTGTTCGACGATGTCCAGACGCTGGTTCAGACCGGGAATTATTATCGCGCGCTGAAAATCTGCCGGAAGCTGTTTCCGGCCGAGTCGGCGGCCCCGGCCTCCGACGCGGTGGAAAAGCCGGCCAAGACGCCGGTGGTGGTGACCAAGGTCCGCCGCCGCCCCGTGCTCAACCAGCCGGAATAATCTCTCCGCTGGCATTTACCAGGATGGTCCGGCAGACCCGCGCCGGGCCTGTCCGCCAGACGGTGGTACCCCAGGACCAGCCGACGCCGAAGCCGCACAACAGCAGGTTTCGCTCTCCGTCCGTCAAGGATGGGGCCAGTGCGTCCGTCATGGCCAGCGGAATGGTGGCGGAGCTGGTATTGCCGCGGTCGGCCAGGGCCAGGACCAACTGGTCCTCCCGCGCGCCGATCTTGGCCCCCAGCCGGCGCAGCATCATCTCGTTCGCCTGGTGCAGCACGACATGGTCGATATCGGCGATGGTCCTGCCGGATGCCGCCAGGGTGGATGCTATGGCCTTCGGCACCTCGCGCAGGGTGAAGGCGAAGACCTGGGTGCCGTCCATGAACAGCAATGGGCCGTCCGGCTGCCGTGCCCCGCCGCCCGGCTGGATCAGATAGGGCCCGCCGGCCCCGTCGGTACCGACATCCACGGTCAGGGGGCCGGCATCGGCATCCCATTCCAGCGCCGTCACCGTACCGGCATCGCCGAACAGCGGGGCCACGGACCGGTCCTGTGGGTCCAGGGTACGGCTGGTCGTGTCGCCGGCCACCAGCAGGGCCCGGCCGCGTCCCATGCTGGACAGCAGCGATGCCGCCAGCCACAGGCCGTACACATAGCCGGAACAGCCGAGGCCCACATCGAAGGCGGCGCATTGCCGGCCCAGCCCCAGGCGGTTCTGCAGCAGGCAGGCGGTGGCGGGCAGGGGATGGTCGGGCGTCTGGGTAACGCAGATCAGCAGGTCGACCGAATCGGATGCCCAGCCCAGCCCGTCCAGCAGTTCCCTGGCTGCCGGTAGGGCCAGGTCGGACATGCATTGGCCGGGGGCGGCGATATGGCGGCGCCGGATGCCCGTGGCGGCGGCGATGCGTTCGGCCTGTTCCGCCCCGAACCGGGCGGCCAGATGCGTCACATCCTCCACGCCTGTGGGCAGGGCCGAGACGATGCCGCGAAGGGCGATGCCGTTGATGCTTGCCTGGGCCATGCGCCGTGCCTTTCCCTCAGCAGGTGATACCGCCATCGATGGTCAGGGTCTGGCCGGTGATATAGGCGCCGCCATTGCCCAGCAGGAACAGGATGGCGGGTGCCACGTCCGCCGCCGTGCCCAGCCGACCCAGGGGCGTGCGCCGCACAATCTGGTCGCGCTGTCCGGCCGACAGGGTGCCCGACATTTCGGTGTCCAGATAGCCGGGCGCCACACTGTTCACGGTGATCTGCCGCCGCCCCACCTCGCGCGCCAGGGCACGGGTCAACCCGTCCAGCCCGGCCTTGGTCGCGGCATAGGCGGCAAGGCCGGTATAGCCGCGCTGGCCGATGATGGAGGAGATGTTGATGATCCGCCCGCCACCCGGCCGCGACAGCATGTGGCGCAGCACGCCGCGCGCCACCTGGATGGCACCGGTCAGGTTGGTCTGGATGAGATGGTCCACCTCCACCAGCGGCAGGGTGGCCAGGATACCCTCGCGTGCGATGCCGGCATTGTTGATCAGGCCCCAGGGGGCACCGAAACGCTGCACCGTGGCATCGATGAAGGCTTGGGTAGAGGCAGCATTGCCAATATCCGCCTGTTGCCAGAACAGGCGATCGGGATGGACTTCCAGCAGGCCGGGCAGGGTATCGCCCAGGCTGCGGCTGCAGGTCGAAACGCTGTAGCCGGCCTCCAGCAAACTGCGGGTGATGGCAAGGCCGAGACCACGGCTGCCGCCGGTGACGATGACGAGACGGCTCATGCTTCCTCCGCGATGCGACGTTTCTTGCCGGCCGCCGACAAGGGCAGGGTTTCAACCAGACGCAGCCGGCGGGGCCTTGCGGCGGTCGGCAGGTCGGCCAGGGCCTGGTTTACCCGTGTCCGCCAGCCATCGTCACCCTGCCAGTCCGGGGCGACGATATCGGCGGCCAGGATGGCGCCGGTGATGGGGTTGGGGATGCCATAGACCAATGCGTCGGTGATACCGCGCAGGGACAGCAGCCGGTTTTCGGCCAACGCCGGATTTACCTTGGCGCCGCCGACATTGACGACAAAATCATTCCGGCCACGGAATAGAACCCGGTTTCCAACAATCTCTACGAGGTCGCCGGTATCCTGCCAGTCGTCGGCAAATCGCACCTGAAGCATATCATTCCATATCCGGAATGAATATCGGCCGGGTGGTTGCGACAGCCAGGCGGCGGGGAATCCTTCGCGGCCGTCCGGGACGGTGAACAGCCTTCCCAGTTCCGTGCTGGCATAGATGCAGCGGATCGGCACGCCGGGAAAGCGGCTGGCCAGCGCATCCAGCAGGGCCTGATCCACCGCTTCTCCGCCGAGCGTGATGCGGGTGAGCGACGGGGTGGCATTGGATAGCAACAGCATGCGCCAGAAGCTGGGTGTGGCACTGATGTGGGTGGCATGCCCGTCAACGGCCAGCCGGGCCAGTCCCGCCGCATCCATGTCGGGATCGGCCAGCAGCACGCCGCCACCGGCCAAGGCGGTCAGCAGCACCTGCAGCCCGGCGAATCCACAGGCATCGTAGGTCAGCAGCCAGCGCCCGCCATCTCCGCCGCGTGGGGCCTCGATCCCGGACAGGACGGAGGCGAAGGAACGGGCGATGCGCTTGGGCGTGCCGGTGGTGCCGGAGGTTTCCAGGAGCAGTAGCGGACCCGTCTCCACCATGCTTTCCGGGGCCGGCAAGCCACCGCGCAGCAGGGCGATGGGCATTCCCCGTTCCCATCCGGCCACCAGGGCCGAGACCAGCCCGGGCAAGTCATGGCCATCGGCGACCAATGGTTCCGCAGGCAGGCACGCCGCCTTCGCCGCCAGCGCCGGCCATGCCCACTCCCGGCCGCCAATGATCAGGCGGAAGGCAGGGTTGATCCAGGATGGGGCAGGGTGGTGGCGCATGGCACCATCATGCGTCAGCGCGGGGCGGCAATCCAAGGACTTCAGCCGCCCTTGACGGCGATCCAGGCCCAGATGACGCCGCCGATGAAGCCCAGCAACCCAGTGACGATGCCCAGACCCCAGAGGAATTGCTTGAACTCCCCCTGTT
This sequence comes from Niveispirillum sp. KHB5.9, assembly GCF_048066115.1. NCBI lineage: Bacteria > Pseudomonadati > Pseudomonadota > Alphaproteobacteria > Rhodospirillales > Azospirillaceae > Niveispirillum > Niveispirillum sp. KHB5.9. The sequence continues at coordinate 180,839 of NZ_JBLTYX010000010.1, forward strand.
TCCAGGCGCTGCGGGCCAGGAGCAGCAGATAGAGGACGACGAAACCGCCGATCCATTCCCAGGGGGTGGGCATCGGGTCACGCCGCCGCGTAGAGGGCGGCCAGCTCACCGGCCGTATTGAACTGGCGGAAGCCCTGACGGAACGGGTCCTTGCCCGTCACCCCTTCCAGCGCCACGATCAAGGTGGCCAGATCCAGGCTGTCGAACGGCAGGGGACCGTCCAGGAAGGCGGTATCGGCCGTCACCGGTGCCGCGGCCTCCCCCTTTTCGGCCAGGATGCGGGCCGTCTCGCGCGCGATCAGGTCCAGCATGGCGTGCGTGTCGGTCAATGGAAGCTCCCGATCAGGGCGTTGACGCGGCTGGCCGCCTCCACATGCGGCATGTGGCCGGCGCCGGGCAGAAGATGGAAGGGAATACCAGCCGGGATGAGATCGGCGGGCGGTGGCGGCACGATCGTATCGCGTTGCCCCCAGATCAGTTGCACCGGCACCGACGGCGCCCAATCGCGTTTGACCAGCCGTTCCGACAGTTCGGCGCGGTTGGCATCCAGCAGCGCCTTGATGGCGGCCCGATTCTCCGGCACCGATTGGCGGAGCGTCAGGGCGCGGGCCATGGGTTCGACCAGGGGGACGGGTTCGGCGAACAGCTTGGCGGCGGCCAGCCTGGATTGCTCCAGGTCCGATGCCTCGGCAAGCCGGTCCAGGAAAAGATGGTCCAGGTCGCTGCCCAGCCCGGCACAGGCGATCAGTGTGGCCCGGCGCACAAGTTCCGGCCGCTGATGGGCCAGCGACAGGGCGATGCGGGCACCCAGCGAATGGCCCACCAGATCGACCCGGGGCACACCCCAGGCATCGATCAGTGTGCCCACCCAGCGGGCGAGGTCATCGACATGACCGGCGCCGACATCCAGCGTGCTGGAACCATGGCCGGGCAGGTCGGGTGCCAGCACGGTGCGGTCGGTGCCGAGCGCCGTCAGGTTGAACTGCCAGGTCAGGGCGTCGCCGGCAAGCCCATGCAGCAGGACCAGCGGCGGCAAGTCCCCCTCGCCAATGCCCAGGCGACCGCCATTGATCCAGGCGGCTTGTTTGCCGGCAAGGTCGATCACCTGCCGCCGGGTGCGGCCGATGGGAATGGCGGGGCGGGGAAGGGCGGACATGTCAGGCGAGGTCGGCGCCGGTCAGGGCCAGCAGGTCGCCGATGGTCTTGGCCTTGGCCAGATCCTCACCGGCCACGACATGGTCGAAATGCTCGTCCACCAGGGCGATGAAGCTGATCACCGCCAGGCTGTCCCAGCTATCCAGGCTGTCCAGTGCGGTGTCGGGCGACAGGCTGCCTTCGTCCAGTTCCAGCATGTCCTCCAGGGCGGCCAGGAAATCAGCGCGGGTCATGGCAAGTCTCCTCACATCAGGTCGGGGGAAGGGTTTTCTGCACCACATCCCGGTTGATCAGTGCCCAATCCGGATGGGCGCGCATGGCGCCATCCGCATCACGCCAGCCGAAGGTCGGCATAGCGGGCAAAAGCGTTTCCAGCAAGCGCCGTACCAGCGTGAAATCCTGTTCCGTATCGACGCACCAGCGCCAGGGGGCATTGATGGTCGGATCGCTCAGCCAGCCCAGGCGGAACCGGTCGGGACGGCGCCAGAGGAAGGGCATGACATGTTCACGCTCGAAATCCTCCCGTGCCTTTTCCCAGGCGCAGCACAGGTCCTGCATGCCCACGATCTCCGCATCCAGCCCGCGCGGGTAGCGGGCGACGTCGATGGCGGCGTAGGCGAGCGGCGGATCGGCGGTGCGGTAAAGGTCGATAAGCGCATCGACCAGGGCAGGATCGATCAAGGGGCAGTCGCCGGTGAAGCGCACGGCGATATCGGCCTGCTGGGCAAGCGCTGCCCGGTAGAAACGATCCAGCACGTCACTTTCGCTGCCGCGGAAGACGGGGATGCCCAGCCCTTCCACATGCGCCGCCAGCGGATCGTCACCGGGCAGGTCGCTGGTGGCCACGCACAGACCGGTGAGGTGGCGGGAGCGGCGCAGACGGTCGATCTGATGCGCGATCAGGCTTTTGCCCGCGACCGGCATCATCACCTTGCCGGGCAGGCGGGTGGAGCCCATGCGGGCCTGGATGATGCCGACGATGCGCGGTTCCGTCACGGCGCCTTGCCCAGCATGGTCCAATCCACCGGCTCCCCCCGCTTCAGGTCGCGGGATGCGGTGCGGCCCAGCAGGTCGGGCAGATGCTTGGGCGCCAGACCCAGGCCCGGGCGGATGGAGCGCACATGGGTTTCGGTCAGAACCGTGCCTGCCGCCACGTCGCGATCGACATAGAGCGAGCGACGGAAGGTGCGGCCGCCGGCTTCGGATGGTTTCAGGGCATAGGAGATGTCGCCCAGGGCGGCATGGGCCGCGCGGCAGGCATCGGCCATGGATTTGAATTCCGCCGGTTCCAGGGAGAAGGCAGCATCCGGCCCGCCATCGGCGCGGGCCAGGGTGAAATGCTTTTCGATGATGGTGGCACCGAGCGCCACGGCGGCCACGGGCACGGCCACGCCCATCGTATGGTCGGACAGGCCGACGGGCAGGCCGAATGCCTGGGCCATGTGCGGGATGGTGCGCAGGTCGCAATCCTCCACCGGCGTCGGGTAGCCGGAGACGCAATGGAGCAGGGCGATATTGTTGTTCCCCGCCTCGCGTGCGGCCGCCACCGCCTCGGCGATCTCGCCCAGCGACGCCATGCCGGTGGACATGATCAGCGGCTTGCCGGTGGCCGCGGCTTTGCGGATCAGGGGCAGGTCGATCAGTTCGAAACTGGCGATCTTGTAGGCCGGCGTGTCCAGGCTTTCCAGCAGGTCGATGGCGGTGGGGTCGAAGGGGCTGCTGAAGATCGCGATGCCGGCTTGTCGCGCATGGGCGAACAGGGCTTCGTGCCAGTCCCAGGGTGTGTGCGCCTCCTGGTACAGCTCATAGAGCGTCTTGCCGGCCCACAGCCCGCCTTCCAGCCGGAATTCCGGCCGGTCGACATCCATGGTGATGGTGTCGGCCGTATAGGTCTGGATCTTGACCGCATCGGCTCCGGCATCGCGCGCGGCATCAATCAGGCGGCGGGCGCGGTCGATATCGCCATTATGGTTGCCGGACATCTCCGCGATCAGGAAGGGTCGCTGGCTGGGCTGGAAACGGTCGGGGAACTGGGTCATGCCTGATGCCGGGTGGGATGGCGGTCCGGTGATGGTAGCATTGCCCAAGGTGCCAGCGGAAGCGGCCCGGTTGCGACGACGCAACCGGGCAGGACTTCATGCGGCCCAGGCGAGGTTGGTCCGGGCCGACCGGGACGCATCGCCCGCCTCCAGCCGCAGCATCCCGGGCTGGGTGGTCAGCGCGATGCGCGACGGGATGCCGTACCAGGCCAGCCGGCGCGACACGGCGTGGATCAGGCAAGCCGGCCGCACCAGGATGATGCGCATGCCATGGGTCGGCTGATCCAGGGCGGTGGCGATCTGGCGGGCCAGCAGGTTGGCGCGTTCCAGGGATACGAGTTCGATCATCTGTTCCTCCGGGATGGTGGATCGATGGGTCGGATCATCGGGCCGGGGCGCATAAGGCTTCCATGTGGAACAGGGCAGGGCCGGATAAAATTTCCCTTATTCCGTGCGGATGCCGGCCCGCATAAACGGCTTTTTATTTGATCGGAACCGGCCCGCCCCACAGTTTCGGGCCAGCGGAACATGCGGCTTTCCGATGACGGCATATGCCGCCGGACCCGCCGTTCCCGCCTTGAAAGATGTGGGAGTATTTCACATGCGCTTGCTGGTTCCGGGCCTTGCCGGCCTGTGCCTGCTGGCTTGCCTGCCGGCTGCCGCCACACCCGGCAATGGCTGCCTGATCGATCAACCGGTGGACATGACCGCTTCCTGGTACGGGCCCGGCCATCATGGCCGCCCCACCGCCAATGGCGAGCGGTTCGACCGCAATGCTTTCACCGCCGCCCATCCCTGCCTGCCGTTCGGCAGCATCCTGGATGTGGCAGACCCGCGCACGGGCCGAAGCGTGCGTGTGCGCATCAATGACCGGGGGCCGTTCAAGCCGGGCCGCAGCCTGGACCTGTCGGAGGCCGCCGCCGCCCATGTCGGCCTGTCGTTGCGGGGCGTGGGCAAGGTGCGGGTGACGCCGGTAGCACCGCGCAGGGTCTGCCCGGCGGAGCGGCCATGCCTGTCGGCGCGGTAGGTCCCTGCTTTGGTGTGGGGCCGCCAGGGTTCCTGCAATATCTACCGTCACCCCGGCCTCCGCCGGGGTGACGGTAGAGAGGGTCGCAACGTAGGCACTCCTCGCATAAAGGGATTTTAATACCAAAGCCCCTGGTTCCGTCTCGAACCTTTATGGGCTTCCGGGGTCCAATCACCAACGATGCCGTGCCATCCGCACGGCCATTCGATGTGGGGAACCCATGTTTGACATCATCATGATCGCGCTGGGCCTGGGGCTGTTCGCCCTGGGTATCGGCTTCGCCTATGCCTGTGAGGGGTTGTGACCATGCTGGACCTGATCCTGGGCATGGTGACCGCTATCGGCCTTGCCCTTTACCTGATCCATGTCCTGTGCCGGCCTGAGCGCTACTGAGCGCCACCGGCCCCCTGGAGTTTTCAGTCTTGACCCTGATCGGCTGGATACAGATCGCGCTCTATTGCGCGATCATCATCGCCGTCACGCGGCCGCTGGGCGGCTTCATGACGCATCTTTTCACAGGGCGCCGCACGCTGTTGTCGCCCGTCCTGCGCCCCGTCGAAGTGTGCTTCTACAAGCTGGCCGGCGTCGATGAGCGGGCGGGGCAGCATTGGTTGACCTATGCGGTTTCCATGCTGCTGTTCAACCTGGCCGGTGCGGCTCTGCTTTATGCCATCCTGCGGGTGCAGGATGTACTGCCGCTGAACCCGCAGGGCCTACCCGCCCTGCCGGCGGAGCTGGCCTTCAACACGGCGATCAGCTTCGTCACCAACACCAACTGGCAGTCTTATGGTGGTGAGACCACCATGAGCTATCTGTCGCAGATGGTTGGGCTGACGGTGCAGAATTTCCTGTCGGCTGCCACCGGTATCGCCCTGGCTTTGGCACTGGTGCGCGGCTTCGCCGGCCGGTCGGCGAAGACTATCGGCAATTTCTGGGTTGATATGACCCGGGCGACGCTGTACCTGCTGCTGCCCCTGTCCATCCTGGCCACGGTCTTCTTCATCTGGCAGGGCGTGCCGCAGAATTTCGATGCCTATACGGTGGCCACCACCGTGGAAGGGGCACAGCAGACCATCGCCCAGGGGCCGGTGGCGTCGCAGCTGGCCATCAAGATGCTGGGCACCAACGGCGGTGGCTTCTTCAACGTCAATTCGGCGCATCCGTTCGAAAACCCGACGGCCCTGTCCAACTTCGTGCAGATGCTGCTGATCTTCACCATCGGTGCCGGCCTGACCAACCTGTTCGGGCGGATGGTCGGGAACGAGAAGCAGGGCTGGGCCATCCTGGGCGCCATGGGCGTGCTGTTCATCGCCGGCGTGGGTGTCACCTATTGGGCCGAGGCGGGCGGCAATCCGCTGTTCGCCGGCTTCCATGTCGACCAGACGCTGGGCAATTTCGAGGGCAAGGAGGTGCGGTTCGGTACCGCCATGTCCGCCCTGTTCGCCGTGATCACCACGGCGGCGTCATGCGGGGCCGTCAATGCCATGCATGACAGTTTCATGCCGCTGGGCGGCATGGTGCCGATGATCAACATGCTGCTGGGCGAGATCATCGTCGGCGGCGTGGGGGCGGGCCTGTACGGCATGCTGCTGATGGCCATCATCGCCATGTTCGTGGCCGGCCTGATGGTGGGCCGTACCCCGGAATATGTGGGCAAGAAGCTGGAGGCACGGGAGATCAAGCTGGTTGTGCTGTCCATCCTGGCCATGCCGGCGATGATCCTGATCCTGACGGCGGTATCGGTCGCCATCCCGCAGGGTACGGCCGGCATCCAGGATGCGGGGCCGCACGGTTTCTCCGAGGTGTTCTACGCCTTCACGTCGGCGGCCGCCAACAATGGCAGCGCGTTCGGCGGGCTGACGGCGAATTCCGTCTGGTACACGGTGAGTTTGGGCATCGCCATGTTCGTGGGCCGCTTCTTCATCATCGTGCCCATGCTGGCCGCCGCCGGATCGCTGGCCGCCAAGCGCCCGGTGCCCGTCTCCGCCGGCACCTTCCCGACCACGGGGCCGCTGTTCGTGGGCTTGCTGGTGGGCGTCATCCTGATCGTCGGCGGTCTCACCTATTTCCCCGCCTTGTCGCTGGGTCCGGTGGTCGAGCATCTGATGCTCGTCGCCTCGGTCATCCCTTGAGCGACCGGAGAGCATCATGCGTCATGAAGATATCCTGACCGGTCATGGCAACAAGCGCCTGTCCGGCACCTCCTTCCTGGACGGCGACATATTGTGGCCAGCGCTGCGCGCCAGCTATGGCAAGCTGAACCCGGCCACGCTGATCCGTAATCCGGTGATGTTCCTGGTGGCCGTGGTGGCGGTGCTCAGCAGTGTGCTGCTGGTCCGCGACCTGGCAACAGGGGTCGGCAATGCCGGCTTCACCATCCAGATCGTGCTGTGGCTGTGGTTCACGGTGCTGTTCGCGAACTTCGCCGAAGCGGTGGCCGAGGGTCGCGGCAAGGCCCAGGCCGCCAGCCTGCGCCGGGCGCGCACCGATGCCATGGCCCGCCGGCAACTGGCGGGCGGGGGTGAAGAGACCATCTCCGCCGCCCGCCTGATGGTGGGTGACCATGTGATCGTCGATGCCGGTGAACTGATCCCCGGCGATGGTGAGGTGGTGGACGGCATCGCCACGGTGGATGAAAGTGCCATCACCGGTGAAAGCGCCCCCGTGATTCGCGAGAGCGGCGGCGACCGGTCGGCCGTGACCGGCGGTACCCGCGTTCTGTCCGACCGGATCGTCGTGCGCATTACGGCGGCCCAGGGCAGCAGCTTCCTGGACCGGATGATCGCCCTGGTCGAAGGGGCGGAGCGGCAGAAGACGCCCAACGAGATCGCGCTGAACCTGCTGCTGGTGGGCTTGAGCCTGATCTTCCTGCTGGCCGTGGTGTCCATCCCCGGTTTCGCCGCCTATGCCGGCGGGTCGGTGTCGGTGGTGGTGTTGGTGGCTTTGTTCGTCACCCTGATCCCCACCACCATCGGCGCGCTCTTGTCGGCCATCGGCATTGCCGGCATGGATCGTCTGGTGCGCTTCAACGTGCTGGCGACCTCCGGCCGCGCGGTTGAGGCCGCCGGCGATGTGGATACGCTGCTGCTGGACAAGACGGGCACGATCACGCTGGGCAACCGTCATGCCACCGAATTCCTGCCCCTGCCCGGCGTGGGCGAGAAGGAACTGGCCGAGGCCGCCCAGCTTTCCAGCCTGTCGGACGAGACGCCGGAAGGCCGCTCCATCGTCGTTCTGGCCAAGGAGAAGCATGGGCTGCGTCAGCCCGATCTGTCCGGCCACCGCGCCCAGTTCGTGCCGTTCGCGGCGCAGACGCGGATGAGTGGGGTGGACCTGGACGGGGTGCAGATCCGCAAGGGGGCCGTGGATGCCGTGCTGCGCCATGTCGCGGCGCTGCGCGGCACCGGATCGGTGAAGATGCCGGAGCTGGAAGCCCTGTCAGAACGCATCGCCAAGGCCGGTGGCACGCCGTTGGCCGTGACGCGGGGCGACCGGGTGCTGGGCATCGTGCATCTGAAGGACATCATCAAGGGCGGCATCCGCGACCGCTTCGCCGAACTGCGCCGCATGGGCATCCGCACGGTGATGATCACCGGCGACAATCCGCTGACGGCGGCAGCGATCGCGGCGGAAGCCGGTGTCGATGATTTCCTGGCCCAGGCCACGCCGGAGGACAAGCTGAACCTGATCCGCAAGGAACAGGCCGATGGCCGCCTGGTTGCCATGTGCGGTGACGGCACCAACGACGCGCCCGCTCTTGCACAAGCGGATGTGGGCGTGGCCATGAATACCGGCACGCAGGCAGCGCGTGAGGCCGGCAACATGGTCGATCTGGACAGCGATCCGACCAAGCTGATCGAGATCGTGTCCATCGGCAAACAGCTGCTGATGACGCGCGGGGCCCTGAGCACGTTCTCCATCGCCAATGACGTGGCCAAGTATTTCGCCATCATCCCGGCCATGTTCGCGGGGCTTTACCCCGCACTCGGCGCGCTCAACATCATGGGCCTGTCCACGCCGCAATCGGCCATCCTGTCAGCCATCATCTTCAATGCGCTGGTGATCATCGCCCTGATCCCGCTGGCCCTGAAGGGGGTTGCCTACCGCGCCCGCTCCGCCGCCAGCCAGCTGTCGCGCAACCTGCTGGTCTATGGGCTGGGCGGGCTGGTGGTGCCGTTCGTCGGCATCAAGCTGATCGACATGGCGGTCACGGCCCTGGGTCTGGCGTAAGGAGTATCTGGAAATGTTGAGAGAAATGCGTCCCGCCCTGGTGCTGCTGGTGCTGTTCACGCTGCTGCTTGGTTTGGGTTATCCGCTGCTGATGACGGGGGTGGGCAAGGGCCTGTTTCCGTCGCAGGCCGAGGGCAACCTGATCCGGCGGGAGGATGGGAGCGTCATCGGCTCCTCCCTGATCGGGCAGGGCTTCACCGGCGAAGGCTATTTCCAGCCCCGCCCGTCGGCGGCGGGTGCCGGCTATGATGCCGGTGCCTCCAGTGGCTCCAACCTGGGGCCGACCAGCGCGCCCTTGATCGAGCGGGTGAAGAGGGAGGCGGAGAAGCTGGGCGCTTCCGCCGCCACTCCGGTGCTGGTCGATCTGGTCACCACGTCCGGCAGCGGGCTGGACCCGCATATCACGCCCGAGGGTGCGTTGTATCAAGTGCCCCGCATTGCCAAGGCGCGTGGGGTGGAAGAGGCGGCGTTGCGGGCCCTGGTCGACCAGCATACCGAAGGCCGGTTGCTGGGCGTGATCGGGGAGCCGCGGGTGAATGTGCTGCTGCTGAATCTGGCGCTGGATGGGAAGGGGAAGTGAGGGGGGGGGGTGGATTTCGCGAGATCTTCGAGGAACTCTTGGGCACCCTCGTTGCCACCCTCTCTACCGTCACCCCGGCGGAGGCCGGGGCCCAGATGACAAGCACCTCGCTTTACGACTTGGGCCCCGGCCTCCGCCGGGGTGACGGTGGATATTGCGAAAGCCCTCACGGCCCAAACTTCCGCGGGGGAAGCAATGACGGTGCGGCGGGAGGGGTGATCACCCCTCCCGCCGCCATTCCTCACTTCTTCTGCCCGAACACCTTCTGGAAGAACTGCGCCTGGGCCATCATGGCGACGAACTGGTTCGACTTCTTCTTGAAGCCGTGGCCTTCGTCCATGGCCAGGACATAACCGACATCGCCGCCATTCTTGCGGATGGCGGCCACCATCTGCTCTGCCTCGCCCACCGGCACGCGGGGATCGTTATAGCCCTGGATGACCAGCATGGGCTTGGTGATCTTCGCCACGTTGGTCAGGGGCGAGATCTTCTGCAAGAAGGCACGCATCTCCGGATCACGCTCGTCACCATATTCCGGGCGGCGCAGGTCGCGGCGATATTCGGCCGTGGCCTCCAGGAAGGTGATGAAATTGGAGATGCCGACCGTGTCGGCGCCGCCGGCCAGCTTGTCGTTGAAATGGGTCATCGACGCCAGGGTGACATAGCCGCCATAGGACCCGCCGGCGATCACCACCTTGTCCTTGTCCAGGTCGGGCTGGGTGGCGACCCAATCGATGAGCGCCCCAATATCCTTGATGCTGTCCTCGCGCTTGAAGCCGTTATCCAGGCCCAGATAGGTCTTCCCGTAGCCTTCGGAGCCGCGGATGTTGGGCAGCAGCACGGCCGCCCCCAGCTCATTGGCCCAGAACTGCACCGTGGCGCTGAAATTCGGGCGGCTCTGCCCCTCCGGCCCGCCATGGGCCAGGATGATGACCGGCAGTTTCCCGCTGGCGTTTTTCGGCTTGAAGACGAAGCTGGGGATCTGCTGCTTGTCGAAGGTGGGGAACTGGATCAGGCTGGCATCGGCGAACAGGCCCGTGTTCAGGCCGCCCACCTCGCTCTTCGTCCATTGCTCGATGCTGCCCTTGCCCAAATCCACGACATGCACGTCGGCAGGGGCGGTGGGGGTGGTCAGGGTCACGGCCAGCCTCGATCCATCGGGGCTGAAGCCGATGCCGCCCATGATGCCCTTGGCCAGGGCCGGCAGCTTCACCGGCTTCAGGCTCTTGGTGTCGATGACGCGCAGGGTGGACCAGCCACCCTCGTTCAGCACATAGGCCAGACGGGTGCCGTCCTGCGACAGCACCGCTTCCTCCACGTCCCAGGGATCGTCGGCGGTGATCCAGGTGGTCTTGGCCGAGGCCAGGTCATGCAGGCCCAGCCGCTTGAACTCCCCTTCCTCGTCCGAGGTCAGGAACACGCCCTTGCCGTCGGGGGAGAAGCCGATACCGGTCAGGGCGATCGTGTCCTTGTCCGGCTTGATGCGGGTCAACTGGCCCGAGGCCACATCCACCACCGACAGGTAGGATTTGGTGATGGCGATATACTGGCCGACCAGCAGCTTCTTGTCGTCCTGGGAGAAGGCCACGGCCCCCCAGGAGCCGGTCTGCGCCACCAGCGGGGCGACGGTGGCGGCATCCTTCAGCCCGCCGACATAGACATCGGTGTTCTTGCCGTCGCGGCGCGTGCTGGAAAAGGCGAAACGGTCGCCCTTGTGGTTCCAGACCAGACCCTGGTTGCGCGACTTGCCGTCGGTGACCAGGGTGTTCTTGCCGGTGGCGATGTCCAGGTGGAAGAACTGGAAATTCTCCGACCCGCCCTTGTCCCAGACATAGACCAGGTCGGTGGAGCCCTTGGCCGGGCTGAAGGCGGCCGACGTGATCGGTTCGGCCGCGAAGGTCAGCTGCTGGCGGTCCATCATCGGGCCGCCGACCAGATGCAGCTGCGACGTCTCGCCGAAGCGGGTGGTGATCAGGATGCCCTTGCCGTCGGGCGTCCAGTCCAGCAGGTTGGCGGACCGGGCCGACAGATAGGCGGCCAGTTTCTCGCCCAGCGCCGCATCGACGGCCGGGATATTCTCCGTGGCGATATTGCCGTTCTGGATACGCTCCACCTTGGCCGGTGCCGTCTGCGCCTGGGCAGTGATGGAAGCCAGGGCCAGAACCAGGCCGAGCGCGCTGCCGCGCGCGATATGTCCGATGATCCGCACCGTGTTCGTTCCTTGTTTCTTCGCCCGTCAAGGGCCTTTGGATTGCGTTGGCAGCGTAGCGTATCCCCCGCCCATCGCAAGGGTCGCACCACCCGCTGAAATGATTCAGATACAAATCTCGGTTAGAGCTTTCCGGATTCCGACGCCAAAGCAGGGAGCGAAAACAATGCAAGCCGCCAAAGAAACCGCCCTGATCGTCATCGATGTGCAGGAAGGCATCCTGCCGGAGGGCGAAGGCCCCCGGTTCGAAGCCGCCGCCAGGGCCCTGGACGGGGTGGTTGCCCGTCTGGCCGATCTGCAGGCCCGCGCCCGTGCCGCCGGGGCCACCCTGATCCATGTGCAGCATGACGCGCAGGATGATCACCGTCTGGCCAAGGGCACGCCCGGTTGGGAAATCCGCCGCGAGCTGACCCCGGCGCCGGGTGAACTGGTGGTGCACAAGACCACCTGCGACAGTTTCCTGGATACCGGGCTGAAGCAGGCGCTGCTGGATGGCGGGATCAGGCATCTGATCATCGGCGGCTGCATGACGCCCTTCTGCATCGATACCAGCGTGCGCAGCGCCATCGCCCATGGCTTCGACGTCACCCTGGTGTCGGACGGTCACACGACCTGCGACATGGGCAGCCTGACCTTCGAACAGATCATCGACCACCATAATACGGTGCTGGGCTGGTTCGGCACCGCGACCCACAAGGTCACGCTGAAGGTGGCGGCCGAGGCCCTGTGACGTTCCGTCCCCCCCCCCCCGCCGGCATAGAAAGCCATCACGCGATGGTTTAATGTCTTTGGCCAGGCAGCAACCTTGAGGGGCGCCATGCTGGCGGCGGAACATTTCGACCGGATCGTGGATTTCCTGCGCGGCATCGGCTTGCCGGTGGAGGTCGGGCCCTTCGGGCCGGCCGGGTTCCTGCCCGGTGTGACCATCGCCGATGGCGGATTGCGGGTTGATCCGGAGCATCTCTATGTTTCCGGCGATCTGCTGCATGAGGCGGGGCACATGGCCACGGTGCCGGCGCGGCTGCGGGCCGGCCTGGGCAACGATCTGGAGACCAGCCTGCGGGCGCTGGCGGGCGACGATCCCGACCCGCTGCTGCGTACGGCCATCGACCAGACGGAGGTGATGGCGCTGGCCTGGTCCTATGCGGCGTTGCGGGCGCTGGACCTGCCGCCCGATACCCTGTTCTTCGCCGGCGGCTATCGCATGGATGGTGAACAGCAGGTGCGGTTCCTGCACCTGCTGGAAAGCGGTAACAATTTCGGCATCGGGCATCTGGCGCGCCTGGGCATGACGGGTCCGTGCGGGATCATGGCCATGCTGCAATCCAATGGCCTGCCGCCCTTTCCGCAGATGACCCGCTGGCTGGCGGCGTGACGCGGCGGCGCAATGCCGCCTTGCCGCGAAGGGCCATGCCGGTGCAGGCTGTGCCCGTCACAATCCCTTGGGATTTCCCATGCTGGCCCGCCCCGCTGCCCTGACCGCCGCCGATTATCGCGATCCCGCCCGGTTGGAGGCGGAGCGGCGGGCATTGTTCGCCCGCCACTGGCAGTTCGTGGGCTTCACGGACGAACTGTCCACCCCCGGTTCCTGGCTGGTACGGGAGATCGCGGGCGAGCCGGTGCTGGTCCAGGATTTCGACGGGGAATTGCGGGCCCTGCGCAATGTCTGTTCCCACCGTTTCGCCCGGCTGCGGGCGGGGGAGGCGGGGACGGATGGGGGCCCGCTGCGCTGCCCCTATCATGGCTGGACCTATGATCGCGACGGTGTGCCGGTTGGCATTCCCGGCAACAGGGAATGTTTCGGCCTGGACCGGGAGGGCAAGCGGGCGCTTTCCCTGAAACGCTATGAGCTGGACCGGGTGGGCCGGTTCCTGTTCGTGCGGGTGATGCCGGGCGGGCCGCCGCTGGCCGACTGGCTGGGCCCGCAGGCCGGGCTGCTGGCGGCCCTGTCGGACGGCATGTCCGCCCCCTTCTCCCAGGAGGCCCAGCCCTGGGATGCGAACTGGAAGGTCGGGGTGGAGAATGTGCTGGAAGTCTATCACGTCGACGCCGTGCATCCCGACAGTTTCCGCACTGTGGTGGACGGGTCCTGGCGCGTCGTGCCGTCCGGCCCGCATTCGGTCGGTTACGCCGGTATCCGGCCGGAGGCGCTGCGCTGGTGGGAAGGGGCGGGCAAGCGGCTGGGCCTGATGCCGGTCGACGCTTTGGCGGATGTCGAGGGCTATGTCCATCTGCTGCTCTTCCCCAACCTGGCCATCGGCGTCACCGCCGGCCGGATGATGAGCGTGCAGACGCTGGAACCCACGGGACCGGACAGTTTCACCCTGCGTTACCGCCTGTGCCTGGCCAACGCGCGCGAGGGTGCCAGCAAGGCCGCCATGGCCGCCGTCACCAGCCATCTGGCGGCACTGAACAGCCAGCTTCTGGCGGAGGACCGGGCCGTCTGTGCCGCCGTGGGGGCTGGCCTGCGTCATGTGGACGGGGCGGCCCTGCTGGGGGTGAACGAGGATCGCATCCGCCATTTCCATGACATTATCCAGGGGCAGATGGCCGACACCATCCCCTGACCGCAGCCCTGTCCCCCGCATCAGGGGGGATGCGGCGACGGACCCTGGGCCCTACATCCGTGCCAGCCCCACCCATCCCGACGGGAACAGACATGACTTCGCCCAAAGACCCCGCCCTGGAAGCAGCATCCGACCTGCTGCGGATCGAGGCCAAGGCCGTGCTGGCCCAGCTTGACAGTTTGGATGCCGACTTCCTGGCCACGGTGGCGCATATCGCCGGGGGTCATGGCAACACGCTGGTGGCCGGCGTGGGCAAGTCGGGCCTGATCGCCCGGCTGCTGGCGTCCAAGCTGGCCTCGGTCGGAGTGCCGGCCTTCTATTATTCGGCCCTGGACGCGCTGCACGGGGAACTGGGGGCTCTGCGCGAGGGGGATATGGTCATCCTTCTGTCCAACAGCGGCCAGACCCAGGAACTGATCGACCTGGGCAAGGTGGCGGTCAGGCGCGGGGTGAAGGTGGCGGCCATGGTGTCGCGCGTGCCGTCCGGCCTGTCGCGCATCGCGGACTGGACGCTGCGCTGCCATGTGGAGCGGGAGGCGACGGAGACCAAGCTGCCGACCGCCAGCACCACGGCCATGCTGGCGCTGGGCGATGCGCTGGTGGTGGCGGTGGCCAAGCGCCGGGGCTTCACCATCGCCCATTACGGGGAGAACCATCCCGGCGGCACCCTGGGCATCGTGCTGGCCGGCAAGGTCGATGACCTGATGGTCAAGGCGCCGGAACGTGTGGCCCTGGTCCAGGCGGGGCAGCCGATCTTCGAAACATTGCTGGCCATGACCCGCCATCCCAATGGTGCCGCCCTGGTGGTGGATGCCGGCAACCGCCTGACCGGCATTGTGACGGAAGGCGATATCCGCCGCGGCCTGGCCGCCCATGGCAAGAGCTTCCTGGAGCGGGATACCGGCTCCTGCATGACGGCCCCCGTGCGCCGCACCTGCGGGCCGGACGCGACGGCGCTGGAGGCGCTGGAGATCATGGAGACGCCGCACCAGATCAACGTCCTGCCCGTGGTGGACAGGGATGGCACTGTCCTGGGCCTGCTGCGCCTGCATGACATTGCCGGGCTGGAGGTCGAGAAATCGCTGGGTTGACCGGCGGGGGCGCTTTCAGCGGAGAGTCCGGTTTGCCGTGCGATTCACGCTTCAAATGATTCCATTTGAAGCGATCGCACTTTAATGTTGAACCAAATACTGATGCGGAACGGAAGGGCTGCCCCGTGAAGGAGATGCGTACCCTGGGCTTCACGGAACGTGAAGCCATGCAGGCCATCATCGACCTGATGCGCAAACAGCGCCTGGAACTGCCCGTGGGGCAGATCGTGGGCCTGGAACTGTGCGAGGACCCGGTCGGCGCGCAACTGGTCATCGAGGATAATGAGGGCAAGCGCACGACCATCAACCGGTCGGCGGCCGAACTGGCGGCCTCGCTGGTCAATTACTGCATCGACCGGAAGATCCGCCTGCCGTCCATGTCGAACAAGTTCGTCGAGGTGATCGGCGGTACCCTGAACCTGATCGTCTATCTGGACGATGTCGAGAATGCCACGACATCGTCCAAGAAGAAGACGATCCGGAGATGAGCTTTGCATATTCCCTCAGGCGCCGGGCGCCGCCATCCGGCGGCTTGGCTTGACGAGCGCATGTGCGCCGGGCCGGCGGTCGCCGGCCTTCAGTGACATGAGTTGGAAACTCATGTCACTGGGCTTCACCGCCAAGCGTAATTGAAGCTGATGGAGATGCGCTCGCTCTCCGCCTGATTGAGCACCACCTCGTGCCGCAGCCAGCTTTCCCACATCATCAGCGTCCCGGCCTTGGGCGCCACGGGGATGCTGGTTTGCAGCTCCCGCGCCGCCTTGGGCTTGCGCGGCGGGGCGGCCATCATCAGGGCCAGGCGCGGGTCCTCGAACCGGATGGAAGAGGCGCCGTCGGGGATTTCCACGTAATAGGTGCCGCTGATCACGCTGTTGGGATGGATATGCGACCCGTGGAAGCCGCCGGGGTCCAGCACGTTGATCCACAAACTGTCCAGCTCCAGCTTCTTGTCGCCCAGGTTCCATTCCTGGAGCTTGGCAAAGGCCTTCGCATGCCGGTCCAGATGCGCCTTCAGGGTCTTCACGGCCGGAAAGCGCCAGGGCAGGTCGTCCAGCGACGAATAGGATGTGTAACCGGTATACCCGTTCCTGGCCGACCATTTCTGGCCGGCCATGTCGTCCTCCGCCGCGGACCGGCAGCAGGCGGCCAATTCGTCGTTCAGCGCCTCCACCCCGTCCAGTTCGGCACGGTAGAGGCGGGTTGCGAACAGGGTGTCGATCAGGGGGGCGCTGGGCTCTGTCATGATGCGACAGGCTTACGGTGACGGCAAAAGCTGGTCAAGACTGGTGTTCGTTGTTGTGATTAATTGGTATATATAATACGATAATGTATCAACCTATGGGGAGGGGGTCTTGGTAAAGGTGGCTGACATTATCGGTGGTAAATATAGAGTTCTCATGGTCACTTACGACCTTGCAAATACGAGTAATCGTGAAAATATATCGCAAGTTTATGCTGACGTTGATGCTGCATTGGGTAATATAGGAGAATTATTTAAGCCATTTTCCCAAATTAGACTCCTGATAACGGAACTTAGCAAGGAGTACGTTCTTTCGTCTGTTTTGCAATATGTCGGAGAGCATAAATCTATCATGGTGAATGATTTTGGAACTGGTGTTGTGCTGCGGATACCAGATAGAAAGAAAAATGAGGAGTGGATGAAATTCTTGAGAATAACGAATATTCACGGAATTGATTACAGTGAGAATGATCAAAAATCTGACGATACAGATTCTTGGGATATCCTGTAATCATGCATTAACACCCCACAGTTTCTTCGCCTCTTCCGCGATCAGGTCTGGGAATTCCTCCGGGAAGAACAGCATGGCGCCCGGCACCTCCCGCACGCCGCCGGAATTGGGGAACAGGGCGTCCAGATATCCGGGACCCTTGGGGGAGAAGGTGGGGTCGGCCATGCCCCAGACGATGCGCACGGGCTGGCCCTTTTCCCGCAGGGCCGCCGCCGTGCCGGCCAGGGCATTGGCCTCCAGCGCCACCGCATAGCCGTTGGTCAGGGTCTGGTTGGCGACCAGCGGGCCCAGATACATGTCGATGGCCGCATTGGACAATTTGTCGGGATAGGTGAAGGTGAGGCCGCCCAGGCCGTCCTTGGAACGGGCCAGATCATGGTCGGCCAGCCAGGGGGCCAGCCATTGCCTGGCGAAGGCGCCCTTCTTGCCCAGGTCGATGACGGGCAGCAGGGCCGGTGGCGGGCAGTCGATCTCCGTATCGCCATTGGTCAGCAGCAGGCTGCGTACTCGGTCGGGATATTTCAGCAGGAACAGCTGGGCCACGCCCGTGCCGCTGTCATTGGCGACGAGGTCGACATAGCGTTCGCCCAACCCGTCCAGGAAGGTGGCCAGCATGTCGGCCTGTGCGGCCGGCGCCAGGCTCTGGCCCGCCCGCGGCCTGGTATAGCCCAGGCCCATGAAGTCCGGCGCCAGGCAGCGCCGGTATGGCGACAGACGCTCCAGCTGCCCCCGCCACTGGAACCCGTTCAGGGGAAAGCCGTGCAGGAACAATGCTGCCGGACCCTTGCCCCGCTCCACATAGGCGATATCGCCGAACGGGGTGGGCAGGAAGCGGCGGGAGGCGTGGAAGCCTTTGGCATCCAGGGCGCCACCGGTACCGGCGGCACGGGCGGGCAGGGCGGTGGCGGCCAGCAGGCCCAGGCCGGAAAGGGCGAAAGTGCGGCGGTTCATGGGGCGGCTCCGGTTCGTCGTGATGTTGACCGGAAGGTGCCGCCGTCCCGTCATCGCCTCAATGACGCCCCCGGTCATGGCGATATGACCTGGGAGGTTATTGTCTTCGGTACCCGTCGCCGCTTACGCTTGACCCCCATGAGCAAGCCGCAGCCCCTCCCCGCACCCTCCCTTTCCGGCGCCAGCCTGGGCGTCATGCTGCGTGAATGGCGCGCGGCACGGCGGCTCAGCCAGCTGGACCTCGCCCTGGATTCGGAGATATCGGCCCGTCACCTCTCCTATATCGAGACGGGCAAGGCGCAGCCGAGCCGCGAGGTGCTGATGCGTCTGGCCGATGCGCTGGAAATGCCGCTCAGGGAGCGCAACGCCCTGCTGGTGGCGGGCGGGTTCGCGCCCATCTTCCGGGAAACCGGTCTGGGCACGCCCAAGCTGGTGGGCATGAAACAGGCGATCGAGGCCATTCTGGCCCAGCAGGAACCCTATCCGGCCTTCGTGCTGGACCGGCGCTGGAACATCGTTCAGGCCAATGGGGCGGCGGCGCGGGTCAACCAGTGCGTGATGCGCGGGGCGGTGCCCGAACATGACAACATGATCCGCCTGCTGTTCGCGCCCGGTCCCTTCCGTGATGCGGTGGGGAACTGGCACGAGATCGCCGGTGACCTGCTGCGCCATCTCTACCAGGAGGTGGCGATGAACCCGGCCGACCGGGCGGCCAAGGCGCTGCTGGACGAATGCCTGCGCTTTCCCGACGTGCCGGCCAGCTGGCGCTTCCGCGACCTGTCGGCCGGCCCGTCGCCGATGGTCACCACGGTTCTTCGCCACCCCGACGGCGGGCGGTTCCAGTTCTTCTCCACCATCACCAGCTTCGCCACGCCCTATGATGTGACGCTGGACGAGCTGCGCATCGAATGCTGTTTCCCGCTGGACGAGGGCACGGCGGACATGTGCCGTGCCCTCGCGGCGGGGATCAGAGCGTGAAGCCGGCCTGGTCGGAGAGGTGGAGCGTCCGGCCCTCGTTGACGCCGTAGAGCAGGAAATGGTCCAGCGGATTGACACCGACCAGGGCCACATCCCTGTGCGTGGCCAGGTAATCCGACGTGTCGAAGAAGGCGGAGGGATCGCGACCCTCCTTCCAGCCATAATCCTGGAAATGCCGCCAGGCGGTGGTGTTGCCGGACCGCACCGCCGCGGCGATATCGGGATTCTTGGCCAGATAGAAGGCGCTGTCGAACAGGATGTTGGGATTGCGCCCCTCGAACTGGCCGTAAGCCAGGAAATGGTCCTTGCCGCTGGCCAGATGACCGGCCTTGATGGCCGCGTCCACGTCGGGATTCTGGGTGCGGTAGAAATTCTCGTCGAACAGGCCACCATTGACCGAGGCGACGGTCACGGAAGCCAGCAGCTTGACCGTGTCATTGTTGACGACCAGGAATTCAACGCCGTCCAGCGTGTCGCGGCCGGCGCCGCTGGTGACGATGGTCTGGCTGCCCGAACGGCTGATGGTGGCGGCAGTGTTGCCGGTGCTGATCAGGGCCGCATCGATACCGGCCCCGCCGGTCAACAGGTCGTCACCCCCATTCCCGATCAGCAGATCATTCCCGGCCCCGCCATTCAGCGTGTCCCTGCCGGCGCCGCCGCGCAGGGTGTCGGCCCCGTCGGTGCCGGTCAGCGTCACGCCGGGCACCGTGGCGGCGGCGGTCTGCGTTACGCCCACGCCGTAGAAGCCGAAGGCACCCGGCACATATTCATACCCGACGGACAGCTTGTAGGTGCCGGTATAGCTGGCGGTGAAATTGACGATGGTGTCGGCGCGCAGCGGTTCGGTAAGGCCCAGGGTCTCACCGTCGGTGAAGGTCAGCAGATAGCCGGCATCGTCATAGATGGCCAGCGTCGTCGTGTAGGAGGAGGAGCTGGACAGGAACAGGTAGGTGTTCCCCGCCGTCAGCTGCACATCGATGAAGTCGTCGACCTCGGTGGTTTCCAGGGTGCCGCCGAGGGAGGCGGTGATTGCCCCGTCCGACTGGAGGACGGGAACCAGTCCGCCGTCGGGCTGTTTCCAACTGCTGGTATTGACCAGCTGGTTGGCCATCGTACTGGTCCAATAGGGATTGCGGGATGCCATTTGCACGCTCCAGAGGTGTGTGCTCTTGTGGGTGCCCCCTATCGGGTTTGGCCCTGGGTGCAGGTTGAGTTTTGTTTCCGGAAACGGGCAATTTGAAGGTTGGCGTGGATCATTTCCGTGAAATTGCAACTTCAGGAGAGAGCCATGCCGCCGGGGCTGGGTGCGTTTGAGAATTCTCTAGCTGTTGTCGTCAGGCGAAGGCTGTATTCGGGAGGGACATTGAATTGGAAGGGACGACCATGGCTTTCACGGCGAAAATCCTCCTCCTGGGTTCCGGCGAGCTGGGCCGCGAGTTCGTCATTTCCGCCAAGCGCCTGGGCGCGCAGGTCATCGCCTGCGATGCCTATGACAATGCACCGGCCATGCAGGTGGCCGACGGGCGGGAGGTGTTCCCCATGCTGGACGGCGACAAGCTGCGCGCCGCCGTGGAGAAGCACCGGCCCGACTTCATCGTGCCGGAGGTGGAGGCCATCCGTACCGAGATGCTGGCCGAGCTGGAAGGCGAAGGTTTCACGGTGGTGCCGTCGGCCCGCGCCACGCAGATGACCATGAACCGCGACCGTATCCGCGAGCTGGCGGCCGTCGATCTGGGCCTGCGCACCAGCAAGTACCGCTATGCCGAGAGCTTCGCCGAGGTGCAGGCAGCCGTCGCCCATACCGGTCTGCCCTGCGTCATCAAGCCGGTCATGTCCTCGTCCGGCAAGGGCCAGAGCACGGTGAAGACCGATGATGCGCTGGAGACCGCCTGGAAATACGCCGTCGCCAATATGCGTGGCGACCGGGCCAAGGTGATCGTGGAGGAATTCATCCCGTTCGAGTACGAGATCACCCTGCTGACCGTGCGCACCAAGGACGGCATCGTCTTCTGCCCACCCATCGGCCACCGGCAGGAGCGCGGCGATTACCAGGAAAGCTGGCAGCCGATGGCCATGACCCCGGCGCTGCTGAAGGATGCGCAGGACATGGCGGCCAAGGTGGTCAACGACCTGGGCGGCCACGGCATTTTCGGGGTGGAGTTCTTCGTGACGAAGGACGAGGTGATCTTTTCCGAACTGTCCCCCCGCCCGCACGACACGGGCATGGTGACCCTGACATCGCAGAACCTGTCGGAATTCGACCTGCATGCCCGCGCCATCCTGGGCCTGCCCATCCATGCCGTGGAACTGAACGGCCCGTCGGCCAGCGCCGTGATCCTGGCCGATCGCGATGCCAGCGAATTCGGCTTCTCCGGCCTGGCCACCGCCCTGTTCACGGGCCGTCCGGACCAGGCGGTGGATGTGCGCCTGTTCGGCAAGCCGACGACGCGCCCCTATCGCCGCATGGGCGTGGCCCTGGCCCGTGGCACCGACACGGACGAGGCGCGGGCCACCGCGCATGAGGCGGCATCGCGCATCCGCATCGACTACAAGTGATGGCGGAAAGCCCGCCGCCCTACAGCGCCATGACCGGCATCCGCACCGGCACGCCGGAGGCCCGCCGGGTCTCCCTGGCGCTGTTCGCGGCGGGCTTTTCCACCTTCGCCTTGCTTTATCATGTGCAGCCACTGTTGCCGCTGCTGGCCGACGCCTTCCATGTGGCGCCGGCGGAGGCGGCATTGGCGCTGTCCCTTGCCACCGGTTTCCTGTCGGTCTCCCTGCTGCTGTCGGGCGCCCTGGCCGATATATTCGGGCGCAAGCCGGTGATGGTGGCCTCGCTCGCCATCTCGGCATTGCTGACCCTGGTCACGGCCATCATCCCGTCCTGGCACGGGCTGCTGCTGGCCCGCGCCCTGTTCGGGGTGACCCTGGCCGGATTGCCGGCCGTGGCCATGGCCTATCTGGGGGAGGAGATGCATCCCGCGGCCCTGGACCGGGCCATGGGGTTGTATGTCGCCGGGTCGGCCATGGGCGGCATGGCGGGGCGGCTGGTCACCGGGGTCGCGGTCGATTTCCTGCCCTGGCAGGCGGCGACCGTGGGGGCCGGCCTGCTGGGGCTGGCGGCGTCGTTCGCGGTGTGGCGGTCCTTGCCCGTGTCGGCCGGTTGGGTGCGGCGACCATCGCGGCCGGGCCTGATGCTGCGGGCGCTGGCGGCACCGCTGGCCGATGGCAGGCTGCGCCTGCTGTTCATCCAGGGCTTCCTGCTGATGGGCGCCTTCATCACCATCTTCAATTACATGGGCTTCCGCCTGCTGCTGCCGCCCTTCGACCTGCCGCAATCGGTGGTGGCGCTGATCTTCAGCGCCTATCTGCTGGGCATGGGATCCTCGTCCAGCATCGGACGGCTGACGGCCCTGTGGGGACGGCCGCGCACCATGGCCGCCGCCGTCCTGGTCATGGGGCTGGGCATTGCGCTCACCCTGCCCGACAGCCTCTATGCCGTCGTGCCGGGCATCGGGCTGATGACCTTCGGCTTTTTCGGGGCGCATTCGGTGGCCAGCGGCTGGGTCAGCGCGCTGGCGCCGACCGGGGCCAAGGCCCAATCCTCCTCCCTCTACCTGTTTGGGTATTACATGGGGTCCAGCCTGGTGGGGGTGGCCGGGGGGGTGGTCTGGGCGGTGCTGGGCTGGGGCGGGCTGGTGGCTGTCGTGGGCGCCATGCTGGTCCTGTCGCTGACGGCCATCCGGCTTCTGGCACGCAAAGGGTAGGGCATGGATACGATCCTCAACATCATCCTGCCCGTGTTCGGCCTGGTGGCCATCGGCTTCTTCGTGGGGCGGCCGCCCCTGTTTCCCGCCGATTTCGCCAAGTCGCTGTCGAACTTCATCTTCTATCTGGCGCTGCCCTGCCTGCTGTTCCGGTCGATGGCGTCCAGAGGCCTGCCGCACGGGGACGAGATGGACCTGGTGGCCTCATATTATCTGGCGCTGACCCTGGTCATGGCCGCCAGCTTCCTTTACGCCCGCTGGGTCTATCGGGAGACGCTGGGCGGGGCGGCGACCCTGATGCTGGGCTCCTGCTTCTCCAACACGGTGCTGGTGGGCGTGCCGCTGATGCTGGCCGCCTTCGGTCAGGCGGGATTGCAGCAGATGCTGCTGCTGGTCACCGGCCATGCCGCCTGGCTGATCGGCATCGCCACCATCCTGGCCGAGGCCTCCAGGGCCGGCAGGGGCGGGGGCATCCCGCGCATCCTGGTCCAGACGCTGGTGGCACTGGTGAAGAATCCGGTCATCGTCGCCATCCTGTCCGGCCTGGCTTTCGGTACCGCCGGCTTTTCCATCCCCGGCCCCATCGATGCCATCGTGCGCATGCTGGGGGAAGCGGCGGTGCCCTGTTCGCTGTTCGCACTGGGTGCCAGCCTGGTGGGGCTGACCGTCACCGATCTGGTGGGGCGCACCTTGTTCATGACCATGGTGAAGCTGTTCGTGCTGCCGGCGGCGGTATTTGTTTCAGGCCGTTACCTTTTCGACCTGCCGCCCCTGACCCTGGCGGTGGCTGTGACAACCGCATCGATGCCCAGTGGCATGAACGCTTTCTTATTTGCCCAGCGCTATGAAAGCCACGTGGCGCGGACGGCCAGCTCGACAATGCTGACGACGCTGTTCTCCGCGTTCACGACCGGTTTCATCATCGACACGCTTCGTCCGTGACCGCCATCACAAGAGCGCCAGTGTAACAGAAATATGCATAAGTGCTGGATGGGTCTCGTAATGATTCGTTACATCCGTGAAACCATGTGTGACTTTCCGCCATAAATTTCCGCATGTAATGTCCGCAAACAGGACGGGGGGAGCGTGGAGTGCCGCAGGGGGCGGTTATCCGCGATGGATCGCCCTCGCCCGGAAGCCGCGCCCGTTGTCGCGGCCCCGACGATGGTGAACGATATGACGGTGCAGCCTCTCCATTCCCGCCCTGGCCATGATGGCAATGACGCCCGGCCCAACCTTACGGGTGGCCAGCGCTGGACCCCGCCGGGCGGCCGCCGCCCGTCGAAGCTGAAATGGATCCTGCTGGGCACGGTGATCGCGGCCGTGGCCGGCGCCGGCCTCTATGTGGCGTTGAAGTCCAAGCCCGCGGCCGACGGCAAGCCTGCCGCCGCTGCCGCCGCCGATGGCGACAAGGACAGCTCCAGCATCCTGTCCGTGACCACGGTGACCGCCGCCGCCGGCGACGTGCCGCGTCAGCTGCTGGTCACCGGCTCGCTGGCCGCCTGGGACGAACTCCCCATCGGCACCCAGACCTCCGGTCTGGCCATCACCGAGGTGCTGGTGGATGAGGGTGACAAGGTCAAGGCCGGCCAGCTGCTGGCCCGGTTCGACGACAAGGTGCTGCGCGCCGACCTGCTGTCGAAGGAGGCCTCGCTGCGCGAGGCCCAGGCCCTGGCTACCGAAGCCGATGCCAATATCCGCCGTGCGGAGGAACTGGCCCGCACCGGTGCCATCTCCACCCGCGACCTGGATGCCCGCCGCTCCACCGCGCTGACCACCAAGGCCCGCGTCGGCGTGGCCGAGGCCGCGAAGGTGCAGGCCATCGCGCGCCTGGCCCAGACGGAGGTGCGCAGCCCCACCGACGGTACCGTCGCCCGGCGCAATGCCCGCCTGGGGGCCGTGATGTCGGCCGGCGGCACGGAGCTGTTCCGCATCATCCGCGATGACCGCGTCGAACTGCTGGCCGAAGTGCCGGAGATCGATCTGCGTCAGCTGGCCGTCGGCCAGATGGCGGAATTGTCGGCGGTCGATATCAATGGCAAGCCCTTTGTCGGCGCCGTCCGCATCATTTCCCCGGTCGTTGACGTCAAGACCCGCATCGGCACGGTGAAGATCGAAGTACCGCACGATCCCGGCCTGCGCCCCGGCATGTTCGTGAGTGCGAAGGTGCAGACCGGCACGCAGAGTGCCCCCATCCTGCCGGAAGAGGCCGTCGTCTATCGCGATGCCAGGAGCTGGGCCGTGGTGGTGAACGCCGCCAAGGACGACAAGGGCAATCACACCGTCACCGCGCGCGAAGTGCAGACCGGCCCGCGCGACGGTCACCGTCTGTCCATCCTGTCCGGCGTTCAACCTGGTGAGCAGGTGGTGCTGACCGGTGCCGGATACCTGAAGACGGGTGACAAGGTGATTATCACCGAGACGCCCAAGGACAAGGTCAACCCGCTTCCCGCCAACTGACGACCGCTCAAGAAAGGGCAACGGACATGAGCCGTGGCAATATTTCGGCGGTCGCCATCCGCCATCCCGTACCACCCATCGTCCTGTTCATCATCCTGACCCTGGCCGGTCTGGTGTCCTTCATGAAGATGGACATCACCGGCAATCCGGATATCGACTTCCCCGTCGTCAATGTGGGTGTGTCGCGTCCGGGTGCGGCCCCGTCCGAACTGGAACAGGAGGTGACGAAGAAGGTCGAGGATGCGGTGTCCAACATCACGGGCATCGACCACGTTTCTTCCAACATCACCGACGGCTATTCCAACACCACGATCGAATTCAAGATCGGCTATGACACCGACCGCGCCGTCAATGACGTGCGTGACGCCGTCAGCCGCATCCGCTCCGACCTGCCGCAGGACATCTACGAACCGCAGGTCCAGCGGCTGGACGTCACCGGTGACGCCATCCTTTATTACGCCGTCACCTCGACCCACCGCAGCGTCGAACAGCTTTCCTGGCTGATCGACAGCGACCTGGCCCGCTCGCTGAAGCGCGTGGACGGCGTGGGTGAGGTGGAACGGCTGGGCGGCCAGAACCGCGAGATTCGCGTCAACCTGGATCCCGCCCGCATGATGGCGCTGGGCGTCACGGCCGGTGAGGTCAATCAGCAGTTGATGGGCCTGAATGTCGATATGCCGGGCGGGCGCGGCACCATCGGTGCCGCTGAACAGTCCATCCGCACCCTGGGCCGCGCCCAGAGCGTGGACGAGCTGCGCAATGTCGAGATCGCAGTGTCGGGCGGCCGCAAGGTCCGCCTGCTCGACATCGCCGATGTCGTGGACGGTACCTCGGAACTGCGGGGCGTGTCGCGCCTGGACGGCGTGCCCACCGTGGGCTTCGCCATCAGCCGCTCGCCCAATTCCTCGGAAGTGACCATCGCCAAGGGCGTGGACAAGGTCATCGAGCAGCTGAAGAAGGACTATCCCGACCTGACCTTCAAGCTGATCATCTCCAACGTGAAATACACGGTGGACAGCTACATCGCCTCCATCGAGGCGCTGCTGATCGGCGCCCTGCTGGCCGTGGGCGTGGTCTGGTGGTTCCTGCGCGACATGCGGGCCACGCTGATCTCGGCTTTGGCCATGCCACTGTCCACCATCCCCACATTCCTGGTCATGGATTGGTTCGGCTTCACGCTGAACGGCGTCACCATGCTGGCGCTGGCGCTGGTGGTCGGCATCCTGGTCGATGACGCCATCGTGGAGATCGAGAATATCGTCCGCCATATCCGGCAGGGCAAGCGGCCCTACGCCGCGGCGCTGGAGGCGGCGGACGAGATCGGCCTGGCCGTGGTGGCCACCACCATGACCATCGTCGTCGTGTTCCTGCCCGTCTCCTTCATGCCGGGCATCGCGGGCCAATTCTTCAAGTCGTTCGGCGTCACGGTCGCGGTGGCCGTACTGTTCTCGCTGCTGGTTGCCCGCCTGCTGACGCCGCTGATGGCGGCCTATTTCCTGAAGCCGTCACAGGATGAGGAGCATAAGGAAGGCCCCTGGACCCACCGGTACCTGAAGCTGCTGGACTGGTGCCTGGTCCATCGCTGGAAGACCATCGCGGCCGGCACCTTCTTCTTCTTCGCCTCGGTCGGTCTTGCCACCATGCTGCCGTCAGGCTTCATCCCCTCGCAGGATATCGGTTTTTCCAACCTGCAGATGGAAATGGCGCCCGGCGTGAACCTGGAGCAGATGGATGCCGCCGTACAGCGCGCCGCGACCGTTCTGAAGGCCCAGCCGGAGGTGGAAACCACCTGGGCCCGTGCCGGCCGTGGCGGCCAGGTGCGCCGCGGGTCGATCATCGTGCTGCTGAAGCCGCGCGGCGACCGTATCCACCAGAAGGAGTTCGAGACCCGCGTCCTGCCGGAATTGCAGAAGATCGCCGGCGTGCGCTTCTCCTTCAATTCCACGGGCGGCTTCGGCAACCGTGACGTCTCGATCATGCTGACCTCGGAAAATGGCCCGCTGCTGGATGCCCACGCCAACAAGGTGCTGGCGGAAATGCAGACGCTGCCGATCCTGAAGAACGTCACCTCCACCGCCGCCCTGCAGCGGCCGGAGATCCAGATCAAGCCGATGTTCGAACGGGCCGCCGAACAGGGTGTGTCGGTGCTGGCGATCGGGCAGGTGGCGAAGGTGGCGACGCTGGGCGAGATCGATACCAACTCCGCCAAGTTCAACCTGGGCGACCGTCTGGTGCCGATCCGCGTGCAGCTGGACAATGTCGCCCGTGGCGATCTGGATACCATCGCCAACCTGCGGGTCCGCACCAGCAGCGGCGCCACCGTGCCCCTGTCGGCCGTGGCGACGCTGGAAATGGGCTCCGGCGCGGTGCAGATCGACCGGTTCGACCGTGCCCGCCGCATCTCCGTCCAGGCCGACCTGAACGGTGCGGAGCTGGGCGAGGCGATGAAGGCCGTCAATGCGCTGCCTTCCATGGCGCATCTGCCGGCCGGCATCTCCAAGCCGGCCTATGGCGGCGGCGAGCAGATGCAGATCATGATGATGGGCTTTGCGGTGGCGCTGGGCACGGCGTTCCTGCTGATCATCGCGGTGCTGATCCTGCTGTTCCACAATTTCTTCCAGCCGGTGACCATCATGACCGCACTGCCCCTGTCGCTGGGCGGGGCGGTGGCGGGGCTGCTGCTGGGCAACATGGCTTTGTCCATGCCCGCCTTGATCGGCATCCTGATGTTGATGGGCATCGTCACCAAGAACTCCATCCTGCTGGTCGAGTATGCCATCGTGGCCATGCGCGACCATGGGATGGGCCGGCGCGCGGCCCTGCTGGATGCCGGTGCCAAGCGTGCCCGCCCCATCATTATGACCACCATCGCCATGGTGGCCGGCATGATCCCCATCGCCGCCGGCTGGGGGGCGGATACGGAGTTCCGCCAGCCCATGGCGGTGGCCGTGATCGGCGGCCTGATCACCTCCACCCTGCTGTCGCTGGTGTTCGTGCCCACCATGTTCACGCTGATGGACGATATCCAGAAATGGATCGGGCCGAAGATGGGCCGGATGTTGACTCCCAAGGAAGCGGATATGCCGCTCCGGCCCCATCCGGTGGATGGCGAATAAGCCAGTCCTGGAACGGAAGTGATGTCGAGAGTGCCCGGATGGTTCCGCCATCCGGGCGTAATCTTTCTACGGATTTTGTGGGCAGCTTTGTAATAACCGGCACATGGTGCATGACTGGCATTTGCGGGGGGCCTCTTGCGGGCGGCGTCCTTGCCCCTTATCCCGCTGGGTGCCGGCCGCCATTGCGCGCGGCCTCCATCGGAAAGGACCTGTTCGGTGAGCATCACCCGTCTGCATCCCGGCCGCCGCATGAGCGAAGCCGCCATCCATAACGGCACCGTCTATCTGGCCGGCCAGGTGGCCGACGATACCGGCGCCGACATCAAGGGCCAGACGACCCAGGTGCTGGCCGCCATCGACAAGCTGCTGGCCGAGGCCGGTTCGTCCAAGTCCAAGATCCTGTCCACCACCATCTACCTGTCCTCCATCGGCAATTTCGCCGCGATGAACGAGGTGTGGGATGCCTGGGTGGATCAGTCTAACCCGCCGGCCCGCGCCACGGTGGAGGCCCGCATGGCCGCCCCCGGCTATCTGGTGGAAATCGTCTGCATCGCTGCGGTGTGATGTCCCCCGGACCAACGGCCCCCTGGCGGTGGGCCGTTGGTCGCGCTATGTGAACGGCATGAACGGCGGCACCCGGCCTGCCGCCCCCGAAAGCCCCGGAGCAACCCCCGATGCCCGATGATGTTGTGAAGCAGAGCTTCAGCCTGTTCCCCCTGGGTGCCGACACCACCCCCTATCGCAAGCTGACCAGCGATTACGTCTCCACCGTCGAATTCGACGGCGAGAGCGTGCTGAAGGTGGAGCCGGAAGGTCTGCGCCTGCTGGCCGAAGCGGCCTTCATGGACATCAACCATTATCTGCGCCCGGGCCATCTGGGCCAGCTGGCCGCCATCCTGGACGATCCCGAGGCATCGGCGAACGACCGGTTCGTGGCCTTGGACCTGCTGAAGAACGCGTCGATCGCCGCCGGCGGCATCCTGCCCATGTGCCAGGATACGGGTACGGCCATCATCATGGGCAAGAAGGGCCGCAAGGTCTGGACCAAGGGGGCCGACGAGGCCGCCCTGTCCGACGGCGTGCGCGACGCCTATCTGAAGCGCAACCTGCGCTACAGCCAGGTCGCACCCTTGTCCATGTATGAGGAAAGGAACACCCGCACCAACCTGCCGGGCCAGATCGAGATCTTCGCCGAGGGCGAGGACGCCTATAAATTCCTGTTCATGGCCAAGGGCGGCGGGTCGGCCAACAAGACCTTCCTGTTCCAGGCCACCCCGTCGGTGCTGGCGCCCGACCGCCTGATCCCCTTCATCAAGGAGAAGATGGCCTCGCTGGGCACGTCGGCCTGCCCGCCCTACCACCTGTCGGTGGTCATCGGCGGCCTGTCGGCGGAGCAGAACCTGAAGACGGTGAAGCTGGCCTCGGCCCGTTACTATGACAGCCTGCCCACCCAGGGCTCGGAGACCGGTCACGCCTATCGCGACCTGGAGATGGAAAAGGCTTTGTTCGAGGCGGCCCAGGGCCTGGGCATCGGCGCGCAGTTCGGCGGCAAGTATTTCTGCCATGATGTCCGCGTCATCCGCCTGCCGCGCCATGGCGCCTCCATGCCCATCGGCATCGGTGTCTCCTGCTCCGCCGACCGTCAGGCCCTGGCCAAGATCACCAGGGACGGCATCTATCTGGAACAGCTGGAAACCGATCCCGCCCGCTTCCTGCCGGAAGTGGACGAGGGGGCGCTGTCCGGGGACGTGGTGAGGATCGACCTGACCAGTCCGATGGACGAGATTCGCAAGGTGCTGAGCCAATATCCGATCCGCACCCGCGTGTCGCTGACCGGGCCGCTGATCGTGGCGCGTGACAGTGCGCATGCCAAGCTGCGCGCCGCACTGGAGGCCGGGCAGCCGTTGCCCGACTATTTCAAGAACCATCCGATCTATTATGCCGGCCCCGCCAAGACGCCGGAAGGTTACGCATCCGGCTCCTTCGGCCCGACCACGGCGGGGCGCATGGACAGCTTCGTCGACCAGTTCCAGGCCGCCGGCGGTTCCTTCGTCATGCTGGCCAAGGGCAACCGCTCGCATGTGGTCAAGGAAGCCTGCCAGAAGCATGGCGGCTTCTATCTGGGTTCCATCGGTGGTGCGGCGGCCCGTCTGGCCCAGGATTGTATCAAGAAGGTTGAATGCATCGCCTTCCCCGAGCTGGGGATGGAAGCGATCTGGCGGATCGAGGTGGAGGATTTCCCCGCCTTCATCATCACCGACGACAAGGGCAACGACTTCTTCGACGGTGCGAAGTAAACGAAAAGGCGCCCCATCTCATCGGTGGGGCGCCTTTTTAGTCCTCGTCCCGCATCAGAGCGATGGCCTCCTCGCAGAAGGCAGCGCGCAGCCGCTCGTACTCGATACCGGCCTTCAGCACCAGATGCTGGAGCTTCTGGGCACGGCTGTCAGGCGGGGGCGTGAAGCCTTTGGCCTCGATCCCGCGATAAATCTCCAGCCGCTCGCGGTGGTGCGCGGCCAGCTTGGCCAACGCGTCCGCCAGTGCTGTCGGGCCGATCACCGCCTCGGCCCGCAGCCGCACCATCACCTCGTCCCGGATGGGCATGGGCTCCTGGCCCGCCACGGTCCAGCGGGCCAGTTCCTTCCGGCCGGACGGCAGCACGCGATAGGCTCGCTTGCGCCCCTTGGCGCCTTCCACAGCCGTGCCCTCGATCCAGCCAGCCGCTTCCAGCCGGGCCAGCTCGCGATAGATCTGCTGGTGGGTGGCCTGCCAGAAATAGCCGATCGACCGGTCGAACCGCCCCGCCAGCTCCAGGCCGGAACCGGGGCGTTCGATCAGGGCGGTCAGCAGGGCGTGAGGCAGGGACATGGGAACTGTCCAATCGTAGGTCAGGTCGAGCGGAGCGAGCCCTGACAGCATTGCATTGACGCTTCTCCGTCAGGGCTCGCTCCGCTCGACCTGACCTACGGAGATTGCCTACCTTTCGTCAAGGCACGGCCTTGAAGGCGGAAATCTCCTGGCCCACACGGCGGCCCATCTCCAGGGCGAGTGCCTGCAGCCCGTTCAGCGGCCGTACCATCACCTCGAACTCCAATATCCGGCCCTCTTCATCGAAGCGGATGAAGTCGATGCCCTTCAGCGCCTTGCCCTCCACACTGGCGCTGAATTCCAGCACGACGTTCAGCCCGTCACCGGTGACGGCCGTGCGGTGATAGGTGAAATCCTGGAACACCTGGATGACGGTGCCGATGGCCAGCACCAGCGCATCGGCACCGCGATAGGCGGTGAAGGCGACGGGGGAACGGAAGATCGCATCCGGATGGGTGATGGAGCGCAGAGCCGACAGGTCGCGGCTGGCGACCATGGTGTGCCAGATACCCAGCGAGCGGGCGACGGACGGGTGCAGGATGGGGTGATCGGTCATCTCAGGCTTCTCCCTTCGTTCGTTAAATATTGGCGGCCAGGCGGGTGCCCTGGTTGATGGCGCGCTTGGCGTCCAGTTCGGCGGCGACATCGGCCCCGCCGATCAGGTGGACTTTGCGGCCTTTGGCCTCCAGGGCCGTTTGCAACTCGCGCAACGGCTCCTGTCCGGCGCAGATCACGACATTGTCGACGTCGAAAATCTGGTCCTTGCCGGCGATGGTGACATGCAGCCCCGCATCGTCGATGCGGCGATAGGTGACGTCGCCGACCGTACCCACCCCATGGGCCTTCAGAGCCGCGCGGTGGATCCAGCCCGTGGTGCGCCCCAGCTTCTCGCCCAGCTTGCCGGCCGACCGCTGCATCATGATCACCTGGCGGCCATTGCGCTCCACCACCGGTTCGGCCAGGCCGCCGGCGCGGCTGTAGGTGGGGTCCACCCCCCAATGCTTGAAGAAGCGTTCAGCCGAGGGCGGCTCGTGGCTTTCCACCAGATACTCACACATGTCGTAACCGATGCCGCCGGCCCCGATCACCGCCACCTTCCGGCCCACCGGCACCTCGTCGCGCAGCACGTCCAGGTAACCCAGCACCTTGGGATGGTCGATGCCCTCGATCTCCGGCTTGCGCGGTACCACACCGGTGGCCAGCACGATCTCGTCGAAACCACCCTCGGCCAGCATATCGGCATCCGCGCGGCTGTTCAGGCGGACATCGACGCCGGTCAGTTCCAGCTGCCGCTTGAAATAGCGCAGGGTCTCCGCGAACTCCTCCTTGCCGGGGATTTTCTTGGCAATGTTGAACTGCCCGCCGATCCGGGATGACGCCTCGAACAGGGTGACCTTGTGGCCGCGTTCGGCGGCAGTCACCGCGAAGGACAGGCCGGCCGGGCCGGCCCCCACCACCGCGATATGCTTGGGCGTTGCCGCCGGGGCGATCACCAGCTTGGTCTCATGGCAGGCGCGGGGATTGACCAGGCAGGAGGTGATCTTGCCGCTGAACGTATGGTCCAGGCAGGCCTGGTTGCAGGCGATGCAGCTATTGATCTCGTCGGCCCGCCCCTCCCGTGCCTTCTTCACGAAGAAGGCATCGGCCAGAAAGGGACGGGCCATCGACACCATGTCGCAAGCGCCCTCGGCCAACAGTTTCTCCGCCACCTCGGGCGTATTGATGCGGTTGGTGGCGATCAACGGGATCGACACCTTGCCCTTCAGCAGCTGCGTGACCCAGCCGAAGGCGGCGCGCGGTACGGAGGTGGCGATGGTCGGGATGCGCGCCTCATGCCAGCCGATGCCGGTATTCAGGATGGTGGCGCCCGCCGCCTCGATGGCCTGGCCCAGCTGGATCACTTCCTCCAGGCTCGACCCGCCCTCCACCAGATCCAGCATGGACAGGCGATAGATGATGATAAAGTTGGGGCCGACCTTGGCCCGGATGCGCCGCACGATCTCCACGGGCAGGCGGATGCGGTTCTCATAAGACCCGCCCCACTCATCCTCGCGCCGGTTGGTGCGGGCCGCGATGAATTCGTTGATCAGATAGCCTTCCGATCCCATCACCTCGACACCGTCATAGCCGGCGAACTGGGCGAGCGCCGCACAGCGCACGAAATCGCCGATGGTCTCTTCCACTTCCTCCCCGGTCAGGGCGTGCGGTACGAAGGGATTGATCGGGGCCTGCAGCGCCGACGGCGCCACCAGTTCCGGCTGATAGGAATAGCGGCCGAAATGCAGGATCTGCATCGCGATCTTGCCGCCCTCCTGATGCACCGCCTCGGTGACGATGCGGTGGTGCCCGGCCTCATCCTCATGGGTCAGGGTGGAACCGAACGGGGAAGGGCGGCCGCGCTCATTGGGGGCGATGCCGCCGGTGACGATCAGCCCGACCTCACCCCGCGCGCGTTCGGCATAGAATTCGGCCATGCGTTCGAACCCATTCGGCGCTTCCTCCAGCCCGACATGCATCGACCCCATCAGCACGCGGTTGCGCAGGGTGGTGAAGCCCAGATCCAGCGGGCGCAGCAGTTCAGGATACATGGCGTGTTCGTCTCCACCCTGTTTTGCAATTAATTGCAAAACAGGTAACTCGCAATCACGCTATATGCAACTGGTTTCATAAATTGAGGAAACCCAGGCAATCCGCGGTC